>NZ_JBITVD010000008.1:0-296362 GCF_044542805.1 Acidovorax sp. NPDC077693
GTGGATGGCAAGGACTCTATCAACTCTTGCAAAACCGAGCGGGCCATGAAGAGTGGGTAGCGTTTTGGATCTATGCAATCATCCGGGATGCGACACTTAACCTGGCTCGGATCACTGCGCAGTAAGGAGCTGAAAAAGCCGGATTCACTTGAACGCCCAGTCCGCTCTGTTCTAGAGCCACACTAGATTTCACCGAGACTTCTAGCCGCTGATTGGCACCGCAGGTGGGACCACCCGCATTTACTGGATCCCACGCATAGGGTTAACCCTACTCATCCAGCGTAAAAGATTGCACGGAAAACGACATCACCCCAGCTTCCGCCAGTCGCTCGGTGTAGCGAATGCTGACGTATTGCGAGCCTCTATCGGAGTGACAAACCAAACTGCCATCGGGCTCAGGCTGACGGGCATAGAGGGCTTGCTCCAGGGCGTCGAGAACAAAGTCCGTGCGCATTGAACTGCTCACCCGCCACCCAACGATGCGCCTGGCAAACACGTCGATGACGAAGGCTACGTACAGCCAGCCTTGCCAAGTCGAAACGTAAGTGAAGTCGCTCACCCACAACTGGTTCGGCCTCTCGGCCCGGAACTGCCGGTTGACCCGGTCCAATGGACATGGTGCTTTGCCATCACTGACGGTGGTTCGTACGGCCTTGCCGCGCATCACACCACGCAGTCCCATGCTGCGCATCAGACGCTCTACCGTGCAGCGGGCCACGGTCACGCCTTCGCGCGCTAGTTGTCGCCATACCTTGTCGGCGCCATAAACCTGCATGTTGGCCTGCCAGACTCGTTGAATCTGCGGCATCAGCAATTCGTCGCGTTTCGCTCTAGCGCAGCGTTTGTGAGGCTCGCGCACCAGCGCGGCGTGGCGCCGATACGCTGACGGGGCAACCTGCAAGACCTTGCAGAGCGGCTCGACCCCGAAAGCATTGCGCTGCTGGTCGATAAAGGCCCTCAAGACTTGAGCCGGCGGTCGAGCTCCGCCTGGGCGAAAAACGCGCTGGCCAGCTTCAAAATCTCGTTGGCTCGGCGCAATTCTTTGACCTCGCGCTCCAGCTCCTTGACCCGCTGGGCTTCGGCTGTGGTGACGCCTTCTCGCGTGCCTGCATCAACTTCGGCACGCTTGACCCACTCGTTCAGGGTCTGCGGCACGCAGCCAATCTTGGGGGCAATGGATTCGATGGCAGCCCACAGGGATGGGTACTGCCCGCGCTGCTCCTGCACCATTCTCACTGCGCGCTCACGCACCTCGGGCGAGAACTTGTTCGTCTTCTTCATGGCTCAATCCTCTCAGAGTGTTGAGCCTCCTCAAAAACCGGGGCGATTCAGTCCAGGGCCGCGGTACTGAGGTCTGCACAATAAGCAGCTGCCACGAGAGTGAGCGGGTGAACCTGCAGGTGCTCAGCTAGCGACTCTATTTTTTGGAGGCTGGGTACTTGGTGGCCCTGCTCCATTCGCGTCGTGTGCCGACGACTTGTTGCGGTCAACATATCTTCCTGGACTAGTCCACGCGCCGCGCGCAACTCGCGCAGCACCCGACCAAAGTCGGCTTTCGGAGTGGCGCGGTTGCGGGAAGGCATCTCCCTGATTTCCGCTCAACGGGACCAAAAAGACCACGACCAACTAGTCCCATTAGATGCCTTTAGGTCACAAAATTAGGCCCGTGTGGCCGTAGCTAAGCATGCAAACGCTGTTTTTAGATTTCGACGGGGTACTCCATCCAGAGTTTTGTCATGCCTCTAAGCACTTCAGTTGCCTCGCGCACTTCGAAGCAGTACTTCGACGCTTCCCCGAGATAGATGTTGTCATCGCCAGCACATGGCGATTGCACACTCCTATTGATGAGTTGAGATCCTGCTTTTCTGCGGATGTGGCCGATAGAGTCATCGATGTAACTCCGAACTTCTGCCAGCTTGCAGACGTGTCAGCGTCAATGGTGAGCTTTCACAGAGAGGCTGAATGCATCGCGTGGCTCAGGGCCAACGACCGCGTGGCGAAGCCCTGGCTAGCCATTGACGACCGGTCCTGGCTTTACAGGCCGTTCAATCCCGCAGTGTTTCTGGTGAATGGGAGAACCGGGCTCACGGCAGATAGCGCAGTAGCCCTGTCGATACGACTGGCGCGGTTGTGACATCCCGCCATGTGTTGCATCATCGCTTTCGCCATGAGCTGCCCTCTATTCCGCTCTGAAGCGTCGAGAAATAGCGCGATTTAAATGAGCACCCTGTCCATGACTGCACCGTTTGCCCATTACGGAGTCCCGAACGGCCAGCATGCGCCCGCCGATCCGTACGCCTTTGCCACCCAGTCGGCCGACGTGTTGCGCCTGGGTGCCGAGTTTCGTCGCAACCGCCTGGATGCCGCGGACATGGTCACCATCGACGATGCAGCAGCGCTGGCCGGTGTAAGTCGGTTCACAATCAACACTTGGATCAAATCACGCCGCTGCATTGGCGTGGCCAATCTGCGCCTTGAGTTGAAACTGCCGAATTGGCAGTTCGAACCCAACCTGTGGCCCCTACTGCAACTCTTGGCGGCGGCGCTTGGTGCGGCCGATGGCTGGCAGGTGCTGACCTTCCTGGAGACACCTGCACCAGCCTTGGAAGGCCGGACTCCGCGCGCTGCACTTGAACAAGGTGTGCCCGCACGGCGTATCCTGTCATTGGCAACGGCTGACGCTTACTGACCTCTACGCCTGAGCCTGACAGACCTCGACCGGTCATTCATCAAACTGCCGGACTGGCACCGTTGGTATCGCATCCTCGCCCACATAGCCCAAGGATTCTGTGAGCGTTAATGTTCAAAACCGCGATCAAATCACCACGGATGGCTGCGCGCTTACGCAATTGCCGTCGACATGCGCAGTGCACCCGGGAGAGCCTTGGGGTTGACGCACCAGACTTTGCCTCAGTCCAGAACGTGCGCAAAGACCACATGCTGGCCTATTTTGAGCTGTATGTGCCCGGCCTGCAGGGCCTGAGGCTTCGCCCGACACTACGACCGAAGAAGACCGAGATAAGTGCTGTTCACGTCGTCGCTTTGGGTGGCTGGGTATAGGATTTGTCATATAGCCTAGCGGCTTGCTTTAGGCGGGCGACCCCATCGCGTGTGCTGTTCGCAAAAACTATCACGGGCAAATCGAAACACCTGAGCATCCACCGTCTGCCGCTTTCACAATCGCGCGATAATTCAGCAACGCCGAAAATGTGAACGCGACCACCACCCATTAAAAGACGCGCACGTTTAACTAGCCCATGCGCGAATCGATTCAAGTCTCCATCGTAAGTCCAGGATCCGTCAACGCCATAGCAGATCGCGGGAGCGATCATTTGCGCGTGCAGTGCAAGTCGCTTCGAATTTTCATGCGCTGTATGGCGCGCAACTCGAATTTGCTTGTAGGGTTCGTGAGTCGCTTCGCGTGTCCAAAAACCGGGGCGCCTTTGCATTATCGCAAGGGTCAATCGGCTCTCATCACCCCGCCATGCCCACCACTCTAACTGGGGGCGTGGGCGCCTACCACGCGTTCCGTCGATAAATCCTTGCGCACTAAATCCCCAACTGAGCTCTTCTTGAGTGGGCCATAAATCTAAAAGAGCAGCAGCGTTTACACGTTGCTCGATCCAAAATTCTGCTTGCTCCCTAGCTCCGCAGATGACTACTTGCTGCGCGCCTTGGGTCCTGGAGTGAAACCCTCGATCATACGAGGGGATACGCGGAGGAAAACGCGGATTGCGACGCAAATGGCCGAGCAATCCTTTTAGCCATTGCTCCACGCCGCTCGTACGCCAAATCGACGAACGCATCCAGTTGATAATCGCCCATGCAATAGCTACGGACCTGTTATTCTCGACTGCAACCCGCAGTAGCTCTGCGCTCTCGTTTTTTACTACCCAACGCAGCAAATGAATCTTTTTGCCTAGCAGATGGTTGAACGCATAGCGCCTCATGCTCTTAAATATCTGCAGCGAGGAAATAGTGTATTTCCATACGTCCTCGTAGTCTACTTCACGCCACGATGGCATGGCTGACAAACGAGCAAGGCTATTTATCTTAAATCCAGACTCAAAAACGATTTTTACACGATCATAGACAACCGGCTTAAAGTCAAAACACCTGACTAATAAAGCCGGAGGGCCGACAAAACTTTCCGGCGCATGGAACTGGCGATCTTCCAGATTCAAATCTGTCCATTGAGGCATTTCCTCACCGTGCTCAGCCAAACCCAATGCCAACTGACGGTACATCGAGGACGCATTATTACTAAGTCTTGCTTCGGGTGAAAACGTCCAGCACTTGTCCGCTGCGTTTTCGATCCAAGCTATTATGTCCCCTAAGTGTTCGTCTCGTTGCTGATTTGGCGCAGGCTGTCTAGCCGTTTCGACGGGCATCCAGGGATTTTCGCAAGCACACAAAGACGCCGCGAATCTATTCTTCAATCGGATCGAACTTGACAAATTCTTGCCACATAGCGGGCATGCTTCAATCAACGGCTCGTGGTGCAAAGGACACCTTTTAAACCACTTCAATGAGAAAAGTGGTGTGTGATATCCTTCGCGTATGCAGATTATACAAATCAATGGGTTGGAAGAAAATGCGTAGCTATGAACGCCGTCGGGAAAATCAGATACTCTTGACCACCTGAACGCATCCCTATTTTCGCCGAGGACGTCAACAAAAAAATCTAACTTTATCCCCTTGTTTAAATATTCGGATGAGTTAATTGGTATAAATTTATCGTCTTTGTACGTGCTGATATCGTCGCTAAGCATCGTGAAGCTTGGGCTATTCAGTATTACGAAGCGAAGTGTCGTGACCCAGAGCGAAGCGAATTTGTGCACAAAGCCCGTCCGCCAAGCGTAGGTCTGCTCGGGCGCGTACCTGCCAGGGACTTTCACGTCTTGGAAATCGTTAACGACAATTGAACGATTAGCTTTGCGCACGAGACGGTTCACGTTACACGTCCAAGGCTATTGCGCGCATGTGATCGGCCAGTCGATGGGTAGTAAGAAAGTCCACCCAAGCCTTTTCAGAAGTTACCTCGTCCCAGTCTGCGCCAAAGCCTAGGTGAAACAAGACGTCTTCGACGGCTAGGGCAATGTGTTTCATAGGAAAAGTTATCTCACCCTCATGGTCTGAAGGTAGTAGCGCTACTAGTGCGCGCCACATGCTTGTCGATACGTTGGAGAGTCGCTTCCTCTGGCTGAAGTCGATGGGTGCGAAGTGCTCTAAATATGACACTCCGCCTTCCACAGGCCACCGGCTCTGCTCGTCGTATCCATCGAGAATAAAGCCCAGCTCTTCCTCGCTTTCCACACCGGGAAACTTCCACTGGTCTACCAGGAAACGTGCCGCCACATGCGGGTTGCCGGTACGCGCGAGCAGGTCAAATTCATAGGCCATCTGATGTGTAGCGATCGAAAACACAGTCAAAACATAGCCCGCTTGGTCCATCAAATTTTGAAGGCTCAGCAGCCATAGCCACTCCTTAGTCGTCATGCCTTGCGCCTCGTCGATGATAAGGACAACCGTTGTGGTGCTGCAGTTGTCAGCGGACGCGAGGAAAAACTCCCGAAGCATTATGAGACGGTCCGTCGGACTCAGTCGGCCTTTTCTATACGCATGCGAAACACTCTCAAGAAGACTCTTGTAAAATTCACCCGCGCTGGCGAACGTTATTGGGCGAATCCAAATATGTAGCGGAAGAGAACCGCCAAGCCGTTCTTCAAGCAAATTCTTTAAAAAGAACTGGACAGCTCGAGTTTTGCCAAAGCGCGAAGGCCCGTAAATGTATGCTCCGGAAATCTTGTTATCGAGCCAACCTCCGAGTTTGTCACCACACGCGGCGATGGCCGGGGTGAAAATGGCGTAGCGGCCCGTCACTATCGGATGTTCCCGCGAGACGTGATCTGGAAGCTTTCTCATGAACTAATTTTTGGCCAGCCGTTTGGGAGGCAATGGTTTTTTTGTCGAGTTTGCAGCCCTGACGACAGTAGGAGTAACTGGAATAACCGGAGTAGAAGAATGACTCGGCTGGGATTCCGCTTCCTTAGTGAGCGAAGCGGTGTCAAGAGTGCCAAGGCTTTCCAAGGCACGCTTTGCTGCACTATCCCCTTCGAAACTTGTCGCCTGCTGCGCCAATATTCTTTGAATCTCTAGATAAGCGGGATGGACAGGCAGCTTCTTGTTGGTCTGCGCATCAACGAATTTCATGAAGGTTCGAATTCCATCATTATTCAAACTCTGGATTCTTTTATCCTTATGCAATGTTTTGATACTGCGGCGCACTGCCAAGCTATGAGGTAATTTATCCCACGGGGGGGCAGCACGTAGTACACCAATCAACTTTCCATTCGTAGTTATGCACTTCGCGATACGTGCATCATCCTCAAGGTGGTTTACCATCCATACCTTGGTGCCGACCAAGTCTTCTCGATCTGCAATTGCCGGCCCCCCGTATCGACCGTGATCAAAGTTTATGTATGGAGCACGGCCCTCAGCTGCGCCCCCATGAACAACGCACAGTTTGCGATAGCTGAGCATGCTCTGGACCAATGTAGAGTCAGCCCGCCTCTTCGGCAACATATCCTGCTGTCTAAAATAATCAATTTTCTGAAGAGGAGACATATAGCCAAGCGAGCCATGCTGAGCTGCGTTGTAATTACATATCAGAGATTGCAATAGCTCGGCAAGGTATTCAATTGTGAATTGGCTTTCAATTGCAACCCCCTCTGGATTATTTCTCTTCGAATCTTTACTCGATGACCCAGTTGTATTCGAAAGTCTTTGAAGTCCACGATTCCCAAGGACCCGGAAGTAGCTTTCTATGTATGGTCGATCATCAAGGCTTCGTCGTGCAGAAAAACTATTTTGGGGCGAAAGTAGATCTGATCCCACGACATTAGCCAGTGTCTCTTTTACCGTTTTACAGGTCTCAGCTAATGCACCGTCCACACTCAATTCGTCCCAGCACAGCCCGATGAATTCATCGCCAAGAACCGATGGAAGGCCTGCTCCTTTGGCGAGAGGATTTTCTGAGTGGGTGGTTTCGATGGGCGTCCATTTCGTTAAAGCGGACTTGATCGTTCTCAAGACATCGTCCTTATTAACCTCCTTTCGCGTGCTTAGGTAATATCCGATGACAGCGCGAGAGACTACCTCTACCATTACAATTACCCAGAGACGATGAATAATGCGGGGCACCCACCCACCGCCTGGGGCAGGCAAGAGAACACAAAACCTGCCATCAAGCTTATGGGCGTCCATCTCGACTCGCCCGTATGGTTTGAAGGTGGGTCGGTCGACGCCGTCTCCCGCGCGCAGCTTTCTTGCCGCATAGGTGCCCCCCGAGATAAGTGCAAGCACTGCAGGATTTGCCTTAAGTAGCTTGTCGGTATACCGCAGCAAAGCTTGATACCCGAGCCCTTCAGAGTTGAACGGCCATTCCTTACGAATCTCGTACCCTCGATCTCGCAGCTCATCAAGGAACCAAGCCCAAATCGCCTGCCGGTGGCGCTTACCTTCGGTCAACTCATCACTCTTGTGAGTGCGGAGAATCTTTGAATCCAGCTTGGTCTTGAAGGCCGGATCCCCAAGTAAAAGCGAGCCCATCGCACCGGTACCACCGTACCCGAATTTATCTATGACAACCGGTTTTTTGCGCACAGCCGGGAAGAGGCGCACATACAGCACCAAAGCCCTAAACCCGAAAATCAGCCCGTCCGGACTAGGAGCCGTACAGCGTTCAGTGATGAGCCGCGTTGTCTGCCTAAGGCCAATCCCGCACTCCGCCATGATCTTTTTGTTCGAGGCCCCCTCGATACATAGTTCGACAGCTCTCTTGCGCTTGAAGTAGCTGTCCTGGACTTTAGGAGGAAGAGACCCTACATCCGGAGTCGGCCAAGTCTCAAGAGAAAAATCTGGCTGATCCGTGACTCCGCGGATTCGTCGGCCCGGCAAGGTTTTCGGCATACTGATCCTCGGTGTGTGCACCTAGCGAACAATAATACGATAACGTTGATCTAGCGAACAAAAATAGGATAAATGTGTATCGCAAAGTTCAAAATTTTGCGAAATTTCTATAGCTACGGGTGGGGGAAATTTGGAACAACTTTAAGGAAACGAACGTGTGGGGAAAGCCCCATGACATGGCCACATGAGAAACGGATTTTCCCAACGCCCCATTCAACAACTCCGCTCTCACACCGTTTAATCTGACCAGCCTCAGATATGCCATGGGAGTCATGGACTTGAAGTTCATGAAACCAATTTGAAGCGCGCGAACACCGACTCCAGACGCTTCCGCAATGTCTACCACCCTCATAGGTCGCGATGCATTCTCGACCATATAGTCTATTGCGCGCTTGACACTTCCCGGGCTTGGCATCGGCCCAGAGTTTTTCATCATGTCTGTGTAGCTGTGATACACGCCTTCCAGGATGACATTGATTACGTATTCGTTCATGCTGGTCAGCGCAGCCGGATATCTGAAAAGGGGCGTTGTGCCATCCTTTTCTTGGTGTACAATATTCATCATCGACTTGATGACATGAGATTCATAGCTGTTGGTGTCAAGAACGGGATTGAACAATATCCTTTTGGTTGCAGGCCGCTCAATCAAATCGGACAGTCGTTTGTGGATTGCTTCTTTTTCGACCGAAACCCGATGCAGTGTGGTTCGTGGAGAAATATTGGCAATTTTGGTCAGTGATGAGTCCAAGACCAAGCCGCACGACCCGCTTGTTTCGTTTGCATCTCCTCCGAAACGCACTGCCTCCAGCGTTCCACCGTCCGAAAAAGAAATTCCGTATCCGTCGTACGCTTCTTCAAATTTAATTTGAACATCGGACTTCCAGGATGTCCGGGAAAAACACAGGCCGCCAGTCAGTATTACGTCAGACCGCATCTCGAAATCACTCAAATTTCTGGTTTTCGCGGTGCCTGCGGAGTGATGGCGTGACACTATGGCCGTGTACTCGTCCAAATCAGATGTGAAGAGTTTTATTCTGTTAATCATATGCCTCATTGGTTTTTTGATTTTCAGAGCGATTTGAGGACCCAAGCTTCTCACCCGTCATAACGGCAATCAAGTCACCGGTCGGCGTGCGTCCCCAAAGGCTTTGGGTACGTCCTGCAGGCAGGCAAGCCGCAGCCCTCGGCACGAATGCGACGGACATCGCACCTGTATCCGCACACCCATCCATCCACACCGCCGGTGCAGCGCTAGATCATCTCGCGAACGCGCATGCTGAAATCGTCGATGGAGAAAGGCTTGGTCATCACCGCCATGCCCGGCTCCAGGTGGCCGTTGCCGACGAGTGCATTCTCGGCATAGCCGGTGACGAACAGGACTTTCAGCTGCGGGCGCGCCGTGCGGGCTGCGTCGGCGAGTTGGCGGCCATTCATGCCGCCGGGCAATCCGACGTCGGTAACCAGCAGGTCGATGGCGGCATCGGACAGCAGCGTACGCAGGCCGGTGCCTCCATCGCTGGCTTCCAGCACGGTGTAGCCCTGCTGCTGCAGCACCTCGCCCATCAGCATGCGCACGGCGGATTCGTCGTCCACGACCAGCACCGTGCCATTTTGCGGGCCCAGCGGCACGGGCTGTTTTTCCGATGAGGGGCCGTCGTCCTTGGCGCCGGTATGGCGCGGCAGATAGATGCACATCGTGGTGCCGACGCCCACCTCCGAACGAATGCGTACCTGGCCGCCCGACTGCTGGGCAAAGCCGTAGATCATGGACAGGCCCAGGCCGGTTCCCTGGCCCATGGGCTTGGTGGTGAAGAACGGGTCGAATGCCTTCGCCTGGACTTCCGGCGTCATGCCGGCGCCGGTGTCCGTCACGCTGAGCGTCACGTAGTGTCCGGCACCCAGGCCCTGCGCTCGCGCCGCACGGTCGTCCATCCAGACGTTCTCCGTTTCCACGGTGATGCGGCCGCCGTGCGGCATCGCGTCGCGGGCATTGATGCAGAGGTTGAGCAGCGCACTTTCGAGCTGCGATGCGTCGACGAGTGTGGCCCAAAGGTCGGCCGCTGCGACCGTCTCCATGTGGACGGCGGGACCCACTGTGCGGCGAATCAGCTCTTCCATGCCGGCCACCAACTGGTTCACATCCACGGCCTTGGGGTCCAGCGTCTGGCGACGGGAGAACGCCAGCAATCGATGGGTCAAGGCCGCTGCGCGGCGCGCCGCGCCCTGGGCCACCGTCACGTAGCGGCCGATTTCGGTGGTGCGGCCCTGTGCGATCTGCCGTTGCATCAGCTCCAGCGATCCCGTGATGGCTGCCAGCAGGTTGTTGAAGTCGTGGGCCAGGCCGCCGGTGAGCTGGCCGACTGCTTCCATTTTCTGGGCTTGGCGCAGAGCATCCTCGGTGGCCATCAACTCGCGCACCGTGGTGTTCACCCGCTGCGCCAGGTTCTGGTTGGCTTCGGCCAAGGCACGCTGGGCCCTGACCTGCTCGGTCACGTCATAGCCACCGACGAAGATGCCGCTGACGGCGCCACCCGGGTCGCGGACGGGCTCATACCGCAGGTCGATGTAGCGGTCTGCCTGGTCTGCGGCCCGGTTGTCGAGGTGGATCGGCATGGCCTGCGCGGAATAGGACTCTCCCGTGGCATAGACCTTGTCGAGCAATTCATAGAACCCCTGGTTATGCAGTTCCGGAAACACCTCGCGCACCGTGCGCCCCAGGAAATCGCGGGCTCCGGAAATCTCGACATACGCGTCGTTCACGTACTCGAACCTGTGCTCCGGTCCGCTCAGGATGCTGACGAATCCAGGCATCTGCTGCAGAGTCTGACGCTGGCGCTCGGTGCTTTCGCGCAGGGCCTTGTCTGCCAGGACCTTGGCCGTCGTTTCGTTGGTGAAGATGAAAAGCCCCGCTACTTCGCCATCGGCGCCAAGGATGCGTGAGTAGGAGAAAGTCCACCAGGTATCCGCCATGCCGCGATCGGTGGCCAGCTTCCAGTAAAGGTCATTGAAGCGCTGGCTTTTGCCGGACATCGCGTCGGCAATGATGGGATGGGCCTGCTCGAGCGCGTCCGACCAGACCTCGTCGAACAAAGCCCCCATGGCCCACTCCACGCGGGGGCCGAGCAATGGGATATAGGTTTCGTTGAAGAAGAAGTGCAGCTGGGGTCCCCAGCACAGGATCATGGACTCGGGCGAGTTCAGGACCAGACTGAGCGATACCTTGAGTCCCTCCGGCCATTCTTCCGGCTGCCCCAGAGGATGGTTCGACCAGTCACGGCTCAGGATCAGTTCCGTGGCGCGGCCGCCACCGGAGAGGAAGGGGATCGGGGCGTCATGGCGCATACCTGATTTGAGAACTTTGTGCAGCAGCAGATTGTCGAGAATGGCAATGGGAACGCATCCACTGGACACCGGCAACACCAGCGGACTGTGCTTTGTGGATGCGCTCAGGCGCTCGTCATTGCCGAATCGGTCCTGCCGTACGCTGGCACGGGATGCGGCGCATGCGAAGCGCAAGACTGGATGGTAGCGGTGCCGAGCGACATGGCTAGACAGGGCCCTTCAAAAAACTTCCCGATCCTCTGATTTCGCCGGAGCCGGCGGCACTGCGTGGACTATGCCCCCGATTGTCGTCGTGCCCGAGGCCGAGGCCGAGGAACGCTAGGACCTGTTCGCGAACCCGCTGGCCGATAATCCGCCCCCATGAGCAGAACCGCCGCAATCCGCACGCATGCGCCGACATCGGGGAAGCGGCGTCCTGCAGCCGGCCTGATTCGATGGGTGCTGCTGTGGTTCGCGCTGTCTATCGGCTCGGCCATTGCCTCACCGATGGTCCATGCGCAAACCCTGGAGCTGGTCTGCTCTGGGGCCGGTCTGGTCAAGGTCATCGTGCACACCGATGACGGCGTGCAGGAACTCGGGGCCGCCCATATGGACTGCCCGCTGTGCGTGCAGGCGGTCACGCCGCCCGCCACCACAGCCGTCGGACTGCCCTCGCCCTTGGCGCTTGCCTACGGGTTATGGGCAATCGCAGCCACGCACCTCATGGCGGCTGCCGCGGCTCCCATGCCGGCGCGCGGGCCGCCCTCCCCCTCGCTCTTCTGAAGCTTCTTCTTCCGTTCGTCCGCGCGTGATGCCGCCTTCGGGCGCGCTTCGCGCCGCGCGTTTTCGCATCGAGTCGGCGCCCGCCGTGGGCGCCAGAGAGCCATTCATTCCATGAACCCCCATCGACGTCACGCCTTGTCCGCCCTCAGTGCGTTGTCCGCACTGGCGTCCCTCCACGCTTCAGCGGCGACCGACACCATCGCCCCAGCACTGCCACTGCCCAACGCCAACTCGCGCCCCCGGCTGCAGATCGTGATGGTCGTGCACCCTGACATGACCGCCCTCGATCTGGTCGCCCCCCAGCTCGTCTTCGCAACCATGGGCGATGCCGACACACACCTGGTCTGGAAAGACCTGTCCCCGGTCACGACCGACAGCGGCTTGAAGATCTTGCCGAGCACGACTTTCGCCGATGCGCCTGCGACGCCTGACATCCTCTTCGTGCCCGGCGGGCTCAAGGGCACGACTGCGTTGCTGAAGGACGAAGACACGTTGCGCTTCCTGCGCGAGCGTGGCAAAGCCGCGCGCTGGGTCACCGGCGTGTGCACCGGGGTGCTGCTGCTCGGCGCGGCCAGCCTGCTGCGGGGACACCGCGCCACGGCCCACTGGTATGTGCGGGACCTGTTGCCGATCTTTGACGCGACTCCCGTGGCGCAGCGCGTGGTGGTCGACCGCAATCGTGTAACCGGCGGCGGCGTGACCGCGGGCATGGACATGGCATTGACGCTTTCCGCGCTGCTGCGCGGCGAGGCACATGCGCGTCTCCAGACGCTGCTCTTCGAATACGACCCCCAGCCGCCCTATCCGTCAGGCACGCCCGAGCTGGCCGGCCAGGCCCTGACGACCACAGTCCGCGAGCGACGGGGCACCGCCATCGAAACCGCCCGCCAGGCAGCGCAGAAAGCCCGCGACCGCTGGCCCAATTGAACGGGTGAACACAACCACAGCACGGGTGGGATGCCGTCTGACGGCGCGTGCTGCTGGCCGCACGCGCCCAGGGGCCCTGGCCCGCCCTACAACGACGCTCTCGCTGCATCGTGAAGAACTTTCGCGATCAGATCGAGCAACGCTGGCGACAGCTCCTTCGCCACCTCATCCATGGGTTCTGCAGTCGATAGGCTCACGTTGATCACGTACTGAGCGCCCGCCACCTCCAGCGGAGCCGCCAGCGCAACAACTTCGGGCTGCCATGATGCCGCGCAGTAGCCTTTGTCGGCGACATCAACCCGTGCTTGTTCAATGGCTGCCTTCAGCGTTGGCCAGGCCTCTGCACGCCGGCTGCGGAAGACATGCATCAGCGCATTGCGTCGAAGCTCCGGAGCGACGGCCAAATAGGCACGCCCGAGCGATGTCAGCTCCATGGGCACGCGCTGACCCGACACCACATGGCGCAGCGCTGCCCGCCGGGCGTAGCGGATGGATTCCAGGTACACCATCTCGTCGCGGTCGGGTGCGGCCAGGCCGACGTTGATGCGCCGCCCTTCTGCCAGAGCCCGCATCCTCGGAGCCGCAACCGCCAGAACGCGAGAGCCCGATCGCATGGCGTGCCCCAGGCTCAGCACAGCAGGGGCCAATCGATAGGCCCGGCTCGGCGCATCCAGCTGCAGCATGCCCGTGCCCACAAGAGTCTGGGTCAACCGGCTGACCGTGGACTTGGACAGGCCCGTACGTTCCGCCAGGTCGCCATTGCCCAGCAGCTCGGAGCCTTGCCTGAAGGCTCGCAACAGCTCGATGCCTCGCTCAAGGGAACGATTGGCCGGCGACATCCCTGGCTTGTCGTCGGCGATCCCGTTTCTTCGTACTTCCACACGGCTTCTCCATTGGCTGGCAACCATTCTAGTTCCACTGCATGGAATTGGCAGGGTTACTTTTCCGGCCTGCTTTCCTAAGCTACGGGCACGGTGCTCGAACGCCGACGCCGCAACCTGCCAAGGCCCTGCTGCCATGACTACTACGGAGACAAATACATGCGCCCATTGAACTTCCGCCTCTTGCGATCCTGCACCAAGCCCCTGCTCATCAGCACCTTGCTTTTGGCAGGCGCGGTATTCGCCAACACATTTCCGCAAAAGGCCGTGCGCATCGTGGTGCCGTTTTCGCCTGGAGGCGGCACGGACCTGATCGCGCGCACGCTGGGCCAGGAGATGTCCAAAGACCTCGGTCAGCCGGTCATCATCGAAAACAAGCCCGGCGCGGGCACGGTCATCGGCACTGACGCCGTGGCGAAGACCGCGCCTGACGGATACACGCTGGTCATGGCGAGCTTCGCGCACGCCGTCAACCCCAGCCTGCAGCCCAAGCTGCCTTTCGCCAACGACAAGGCGTTTGCGCCGGTCATTCTGGTCGGCCGCGGCCCTAACGTTCTGGTGGTGCGGCCTGCGAGCCCGTTCAAGACGGTGCAGGACATTCTGGCCGCTGCCAAGGCCAGCCCGGGCAAGCTGACCTACGCCTCGCAAGGTGCGGGCACGTCGGCCCATCTGGCCGGTGAAATGTTCGACAACCTGGCCAAGGTGAAGACCGTGCACATCCCCTACCGGGGCGCGGGTCCTGCAATGACCGATTTGATGGGGGGGCAGGTCGACATCTTCTTCGGTACGGCTGCCGCCGTCGCTCCTTTCGTGGAACGTGGCCAACTGCGTGCCATCGCTGTGACCAGCGCCCAGCCCTCCCCTGCTTTCAAGGGCATTCCCATCATTGCAGAGAGCGTTCCGGGCTACGCGGTGGAAAGCTGGTACGGCCTGTACGCACCTGCAGGCACGTCCAAAGACGTCATCGCCCGCCTGAACGCCGCTGCGCGCAAGGCGGCCCGCGCGCCGGACTTCACGCGCAAGGTCGAGCAAGAGGGCCTTGCCGTGAGCGCTGGCGATCCTGCTGAACTCGACACCTACGTGCGTGGCGAAGAAGCACGCTGGGCTCGCATCGTCAAAGAAAACGGCATCAAAGCCGACTGAATCACCACATCGAGGAGAACTGCCAATGAGCTTCGCTCTGATCCACCTGGAGGTCGCAGACGGCATCGCGACCATCACCCTCAACCGCCCCGACAAGCGCAACGCCATGAGCGATGCCATGCGCAGCGAGTTCGTCGAAGCGCTGGAACTTGTCTCTGCCGACAAGGCGATCAAAGCCTTGGTGCTGACCGGGGCCGGTAAGGGTTTTTGCGCTGGAGGAGACATTGCCGGCATGGAAAAGCGCATGAGCGCACCGGCCGGAGACGTGGGCTTCAACGGCTGGCATCGCCAGCAACGTGTGCATCACACCCAGGCTTTGCTGCACACCATGCCCAAGCCGGTGATTGCCGCCGTCAACGGCGCGGCATCGGGGCTGGGCGCCGACACCGCGCTGGCTTGCGACTTCATCATCGCGAGCGAATGGGCCAGTTTCACTTGGTCGTACATCCACCGCGGGATCATTCCAGATGGCGGCGGCATGTACTTCCTGCCACGCCGTGTGGGGCTGCCCAAGGCGAAAGAACTGATCTTCACAGGTCGGCCGGTCAAGGTGGACGAAGCGCTGGCGCTGGGCATCGTGGATCGCCAGACCTCGGCCGACTCGCTGCTGGCCGATGCAAAGGCCTGGGCTGCCGAGTTGAGCCAGGGTTCGGCCACTGCGCTGGCGCTGACCAAGACCATCCTCAACCAGAGCTTCGAGATGTCCGCGCAGCAGGTCTTTGCTCAGGGCAGCCAAGCCCAGGGTATCTGCTACACGAGCACGGAGCACCGCGAATCGGTGATGGCGTTTCTCGCCAAATCCGCTGTTGCGACAGCCGCCAAGGATGAAGCACCATGAACGCAATTTCTCGCTTGCTCAATCCGCGCAGCGTGGCAGTGATCGGCGCTTCGGCCGATGCCAGCAAGACCGCGGGCCGCCCGGTCTCCTACCTCGTCAAGCATGGCTTCGCGGGCGACATCTACCCGGTGAACCCCAAGGCCGACCGAATCGGCGACCTGCCGTGCTACAGCGACGTCGCCTCTCTTCCTTCAGTGCCTGACGTGGCCATTGTCTTGCTGGGCGCCGAGCGCGCTCATCTGGCGGTACGAGACCTGTCTGCCCGCGGCTGCGCGGCGGCCATCGTATTGGCCAGCGGCTACACCGAGACTGGCGAGGACGGCGCACGCCGCCAACAGCAACTGGTAGAGGCAGCCGGGAGCATGCGCATCCTGGGCCCCAACACCATCGGCCTCGTGAACCTGACGGACAGCATTGTGCTGTCGGCCACCGGAGCGCTCGAAATGGAGCACTTCCCCGTTGGCGGTATCGGCGTGGTATCGCAAAGCGGCGGCATCCTGGGCGCACTGTTGTCGCGCGCTGCGGCCCGGGGTATCGGCCTGTCCAAGCTCATATCCACCAGCAACGAGGTGGATCTTGAACTCGCGGATTTCATCGACCACCTCGCCGACGACGACGCCACCAAGGTGATCGCGCTGTATGTGGAAACCGTGCGCAATCCCGCCAAGTTCCGCAACGCCTGCTTGAAGGCAGCGCGCAACGGAAAACCGGTGGTGGCTTTCAAGATTGGCCGCTCCGAGGCCGGCGCGCAAGCGGCGGTTTCGCACACCGGCGCCCTGGCCGGGGCCGACCGCATGTACGACGCACTGTTCCAGCAGATCGGGGTGATCCGTGCGCAGACGTTCTCAGACCTGCTGGACATTCCCGCAGCGCTGGCCACAGGCCGCAAACTGCACGGCAAGCGGGTGGCTATTCTCACCTCCACCGGCGGCGCAGGCACACTGGTATCGGACGACCTCGGCATGGCGGGCTTTGACACGCCCGCACCGGATGCTGCCACCGCGCAGGCGCTGCGCGCCCTGCAGACCGGAGACCACGCGGTGATGGACCGCAACCCCATCGACGTAACGCTGGCAGGCCTGAAGCCAGACCTGCTGCGCGGTGCCATCAATGTGTTGCTCAAGAGCCCGAGCTATGACGCGCTGACCATCATCGTCGGCTCCTCCAGCCTCGCCATGCCCGAGCTGCTGGTGGGAGCCATCCAGGACTGCCTCCCAAACTCTGACAAGCCTGTCATTGCGTACGTCAGCCCGCATGCTCCCGAAGTCGGCGCATTGCTGACGAAGCGTGGCGTACCGGCATTTGCGGCGGCCGAGAGTTGCACTGCGGCGCTGCAGGCGATGTTCAAGGTGGCGCAGCTCAAGCCGCAACTCGACGCCGTCGTTCCCCCCCAGGCCATCGTGGTGGACGATCTGCCCAACGGGTCGCTCGACGAATACCAGGCCAAGCAGCTGTTTACACGCTTCGGCATACCCTGCGCGGGAGAGCGCATTGTGGCAACGCCAGCCGAAGCACAGGTTGCGGCACGCGAAATGGGTGGCCGCGTGGTGCTGAAGATTCTCTCCGCCGAGATCACCCACAAGAGCGATGTGGGTGGCGTGGCGGTCAACCTGACGGCCGACACGGTGGGCGAGCGCCTGTCTGCCATGGCAGCCGAAGTGCAGACCAAGGCCGGCGTGCGGCCCGATCGCTTCCTCGTCCAGGAAATGGTCGGCGGCGGAACAGAACTGATCCTGGGCATGCACCGGGACTCTCTGGGCACAGCCATCCTGCTGGGTATGGGGGGCGTGACAGCGGAACTCTTCAAAGACACGGCCATGCGGCTGCTGCCACCGGGCAGTGGTCTATCGCGGGACGACGCCCTGTCGATGGCGCAGCAACTCAAGACATGGCCTCTGCTGGACGGCTTTCGCGGCAGGCCCAAAGCCGATGTGGATGCACTCGTATCAGCCATCGTGGCCTTCTCTCTGATGGCTGCGCAATTGGGCGACCGGCTGCTGGAAGCGGAGATCAACCCGGTGTTCGTACTGCCGCAAGGCCAAGGTGTCCGGGCAGCCGACGGTGTCGTGGTGCTGGCCTGATGAGCGCTTTTTCTACAGACCAGGTGCGTCTGGAGCGCGACGGTGACGTGGGCGTGATCTGGATCGACAACCCCCCGATCAACGCCGGCTCGGCGGCCGTACGTGCGGGCCTCATGCGCGCAGTCGCTGAAGTGGCATCCGACGACCATCTGACCGCTGCTGTTTTGATCGGAGCGGGCACTACATTCATCGCCGGCTCTGACCTGCGCGAGTTCGGTCAACCGCTGGTCGATCCGCAGCTTCCCGCCGTGATCGCTGCCATCGAAGCCTGTCACAAGCCCTTCGTCGCCGCGCTGCATGGTGCTGCGCTGGGAGGTGGGTTCGAGCTTGCACTCGGCTGCGACGCTCGCTTGGCGGCACGGGGCACGGTCGTGGGCCTGCCCGAAGTCACGCTGGGCATCATCCCCGGAGCGGGTGGAACGCAAAGGCTGCCTCGCCTGGTCGGCATACCTCGCGCCATATCGATGATCTGCGCTGGGGAGTGGATCCAAAGCGCCGCAGTGCTCGACTCTGGACTGGTCGATGCCTTGACCGATGGCGATCTGCTGGAAGCGGCGGTGGCGCTTGCACGAAGCTTGGCGGGCACCAAGCAACGGCTGCGGGACCGCGTCGTACCGGCGGCTCCACCGCACGCGGTGGCGGACGCTGCGGCCGCGGCCCTGAAGGCAGGCAAAGCACGGCCGGCAGTCATCGCCGCCATCGCAGCCGTGAAGGCAGCGGCCGAGCCGGACTTCGACGTGGCTCTTGCCAGTGAGCGCGCGGCATTTGAGCAACTTCGGCTGTCGCCAGAGGCTGCGGCGCTGCGCCATCAGTTTTTCGCAGAACGAGAAAGCGCAAAGCATTCGACACTGGCGCACATCGCCCCCCGCGCCGTGCGCTGCGCAGCGGTCATTGGCGCCGGCACCATGGGCACAGGCATCGCCATCGCCGTGCTGGATGCAGGCCTTGATGTGTTGCTGCTGGAGCACGATGGCATGGCACTGGAGCGTGGCCGCACCCGCATCTCCGACCACTACTCGGGGCGCGTGAAGGCTGGCAAGTTGGAACCCGCGCTCGCACAGGATCGCCAAAGCAGGCTTCGCGCAACGCTGGACTGGGATGGCCTCTCTGCTGCAGATCTGGTGATCGAGGCAGTATTTGAAAGCCTGGACGTCAAGCGCCAGGTCTTTGCGCGCATCGATGCACTGGCCCGCCCCGGTGCCGTGCTGGCCAGCAACACGTCCTACCTGGACCTGGATGCCATCGCCCGCGCGACCACCCGGCCTCAGGATGTCATCGGGCTGCACTTCTTCAGTCCTGCCAACGTGATGCGACTGGTGGAAGTCGTACGGGGAAAGGCCTCGTCGCCAGACGCCTTGGCCACCGGGCTGGCGTTCGCCCGCAAGCTCCGCAAGTTGCCACTGTTGACAGGCAATGCTTTCGGATTCGTCGGCAATCGGCTTTACGCCGCATATCGGCGCCAGTGTGAGTTCCTGATCGAAGAAGGCGCCTGGCCCGAACAGGTGGATGCGGCCTTGCAAAGCTTTGGCTTTGCGATGGGCCCCTTCGCCGTGGCCGACCTGTCGGGCCTCGACATCGCTTGGCGAATGCGACAAGCCCAGGCCGCCACACGCGGTCTTGCAGGGCGCTATGTGGACATTGCCGACCGGCTGTGCGAGGCTGGCCGATGGGGTCGCAAGACAGGCGCAGGCTACTACCGCTACCCCGACGGCCGAACACCAGAGGTGGACGGTGCCACGCAGGCGCTGATCGCAGCCGCTCGCGCCGACAAGGGCATCGTGGCACGCGCCATCAGCGACGAAGAGATCCAGCGCCGCGCGTTGTTGGCGCTCGTCAATGAGGCGCTGTTGTTGCTCACCGACGGCATCGCAGCCCATGCCACGGATATCGATGTCGCGCTGGTCAACGGCTATGGCTTCCCACGCTGGGAAGGCGGGCCGGTGTTCTGGTCGCGGATGCGCGGCAAGGACGCCCTCGCGAAGGATCTCGACATGCTTGCGGACTGCAGCGGGCCAGGCTTCGTGCGCGGAGACATTCACCAATTATTCCAATGAGACAGTCCCCATGACCTTTCATGCCTATATCTGCGACGCAATTCGCACTCCTTTTGGACGCTACGGCGGCAGCTTGTCAACCATGCGCGCGGACGACCTGGGCGCCGTGCCCTTGCGCGCTCTGATGGCGCGCAATCCGACACTCGACTGGGACGCCGTCAACGACATCGTCTACGGCTGTGCCAACCAGGCCGGTGAGGACAACCGAAACGTCGCGCGCATGTCCGCACTGCTGGCCGGCCTTCCTGTCAGCCTGCCGGGCAGCACCGTGAACCGGCTGTGCGGCTCGGGCCTTGACGCGCTGGGCACGGCGGCGCGCGCCATCAAGTCTGGAGAGGCGCACCTGATGCTGGCCGGTGGTGTGGAGAGCATGAGCCGCGCACCCTTCGTGATGGCCAAGGCCGAGGCAGCTTTCTCGCGCGCCGCCCAGATCGAGGACACGACGATTGGATGGCGCTTCGTCAATCCACGCATGAGGGTCTTGCACGGTGTGGACAGCATGCCTCTAACGGCAGAGAACGTCGCTGCCGACTTCGGCATCTCCCGGCTGGACCAGGATCGCATGGCACTGGCGTCTCAACGCAAGGCTGTCGCTGCGCAGCAGCGCGGGTTCTTCGACGCGGAAATCGTGCCGGTCGCGGTACCTCAAAAGAAAGGCGAGCCCTTTGTCGTGGCGCGCGATGAGCGTCCGCGCGAGACCAGCGCGGAGGCGCTTGCCAAACTGAAAGGGGTCGTGCGTGCGGACGGCACCGTCACGGCGGGCAATGCATCTGGTGTCAATGACGGCGCCTGTGCTCTGCTGCTGGCCAGTGAAGACGGTGCTGCGCGGCATGGCCTCAGCCCACGCGCCCGCGTGGTGGCGATGGCCACGGCCGGCGTGCCTCCCCGGATCATGGGCATGGGCCCCGCACCTGCCACGCGCAAGGTCTTGGAGCTGGCCGGTTTGACGCTGGCGAAGATGGATGTGATCGAGCTCAACGAAGCATTTGCGGCGCAGGGCCTGGCCGTGCTGCGCGATCTCGGTCTGGACGATGACGACCCTCGCGTCAATCCCAATGGCGGAGCCATCGCCTTGGGCCATCCGCTGGGTGCATCCGGGGCGCGGCTTGCCACCACGGCGGTGAACCAGCTGCACGCCAGTGGCGGCCGCTATGCCTTGGCCACCATGTGCATCGGCGTCGGCCAGGGCATCGCCGTGGTACTGGAGCGCGTATGAACCGCGGAATGACGAATCGTCGCGCCCTATTGGCTGGTGCTGCTTGTGCCCTTGTGGCGCCCTGGGCATCAGCGCAAGCGTTCCCCAGCAAACCCCTGCGGCTCATCGTGCCCTTCCCTGCAGGCGGGGGTACGGACGCCATGGCAAGAGCACTCGGTGACGCGCTGTCTCGCGACCTGGGCCAGTCCGTGATCGTCGACAACAGGTCCGGCGCGGGCACCGTGATCGGCAATGACGCTTTGGCCAAGAGTGCGCCAGATGGGCACAGCTTGCTGCTCAATACCAGTGCGATCGCCATCGTGCCCAGCCTTCACCCCAAACTGCCCTACCCTGCGGACACGGCCTTCGCGCCGGTCATGCTGCTGGGCCGCGCGCCCAACGTAGCCGTCGTGCGCATGGACAGTCCCATGAAGTCCGCCGCAGACTTCATCGCGCAGGCCCGAGCCCATCCTGGAAAGATGGCCTATGGCTCGGCCGGCAACGGGACCTCCACGCACCTGGCGGCAGAACTGCTCAAAAGCACGGCCAAACTGTTCGTCACCCATGTGCCGTACCGTGGCGCGGCACCGGTCATCAACGATGTGGTGGCCGGACAGATCGACCTGGCTTTCGGCACCCTGCCCAGCGTGGCCCCGATGCTCACCAGCGGCAAGTTGCGGGCGTTGGCAGTCACAAGTGCCAAGCGCTCCCCGCTGCTTCCGGATGTGCCCACCTTTGCCGAGTCGGGCGTGACCGGCTACGAAGCAGATGTCTGGTACGGGGTGTTCGTGCCGGGCGCAACGCCTGCAGGTATCGTTGATCAACTGTATGCCGCCGTCCAGCGTGCGGCCCAGACCGATTCATTCCAGCGCCGTGCTGCGGCGGAGGGCCTGGTGCTGACCATGGACCGCCCCCAGGAGACTGCCCGCATCGTGCGTGCCGAAGAGTCCAAGTGGCGGCGTGTAATCCAGGCCCAATCCATCAAAATCGAATGAGTGAAATGCCTGTGCCTGCACAGAACGATGAGCAAGCGGCCGACGAGCAACTCGCTGCATTGAGGCGTTTGACGCAACGCCACGTTGTTCACAGCCACGGTGGTCGCGTCGTATGGCGGATGCTGGGTGCCGGTCGACCCCTGGTCATGCTGCACGGCGGCCACGGCAGCTGGCTGCATTGGGCACGCAATATCGAGGCCCTGGCTGCGCAACGAAGCGTCTGGGTACCCGACATGCCCGGCTACGGCGAGTCGGATGCTCCGGCCGACGCCACACTGGCATCCTTGCTACAGCGCCTCGGCGGCAGCCTTGACAGGTTGTTAGGCCCCCAGACTCCGATTGACCTTGCCGGCTTTTCGTTTGGTGGCCTGGTGGCTGCCCATCTGGCCGCGGTTCGGTCCGGCGTAGATCGCCTGGCTTTGCTCGGTGCCGCGGGCCATGGCGGCGCTCGGCGCCCATCCGCCCCCTTGATCGCATGGCGCGACGTGGTGGGCGATGCTGCTGCGCTCAGGCATGTGATGCGCCACAACCTGCTGGCCCACATGCTTCATGAACCGGACAACGTTGACGCGCTGGCATTGCGCATCCACACCGATGCCTGCCTGCACACGCGCTTTCGCAGCAAGAGCATTTCGCGCGCCGGCGGTCTCCAGGCTTTGCTAGGAAGGGTTCGAGGAACCGTGAGGATGGCCTGGGGCGCGCACGACTCCACGGCCACACCTGAGGTGCTGGCCCCCGAACTTGCAGCCTGCCATCCAAACGTCGGATGTGTGATCGTGCCAAGCGCGGGTCACTGGGTGCAATACGAATCAGCGCCTGCAGTCAACGCGATGCTGCGCGACTGGCTGGCATGAAATCCAACCTCTGAAAGAACATATCACCATGCATGTCACCGAAGTGTTCGGCCGCTACGCCGAAGAATACCGACAGTCAGTCCTCGACGACGATGTCATCCACCACGCCAAGCGGGCTGTCATCGATTGGTACGCATCTCTGTTTCCAGGATTGGCGGCCGATCCGCTGACGCAGCTGGAGCAGGTGCTGGCCGACGACCTGGACCATGGCCGCTCGCGCCTGGGAAACGGCCGCAGCGCTACGGCCCGGGCTGCCGCGCTGTACAACGGTACGGCGGCACACGCCGCCGAAGTGGACGACAGTTTTCGCGACGCCATGTACCACCCGGGCGCCGCCACCATTGCGGCGGCCCTCGCGGCCAGCCAGGATGTGAACGCCAGTGGCTTGGCTTTTCTGCGCTCACTGGTGCTGGGCTACGAGGTGTCGACGCGCATCGGCGTGGTGATGGGCCGCCCTCACTACCGGTTCTGGCACAACACCGGCACGATCGGCAGCTTTGGCGCCGCGGCTGCCGCTGGTGGCGCACTCGGGCTGGGGGCACAACCCTTCGCTCATGCACTCGCCACCGCCGCCACGTTTGCCGCGGGCCTCCAACAGGCGTTTCGCATGGACTCCATGTCCAAACCGCTGCATGCCGGGCGGGCGGCCGAAGCGGGCCTGCTGGCCGCGCAGCTGGCCGCCAAGGGCGTGACAGGCTCTCTGGACGTGCTCGACGGCGAGGCCGGACTGGGCCGCGCCATGAGCAATGGGCCGGACTGGTCGCAGGTCGGTGACGGTCTCGGCAGCGATTTCCACATCAAGCGCCTGACGTTCAAGAATCACATCGGGTGCGGCCATACTTTCGCGGCCATTGACGCGGCACTGGCACTGAGAGAGCAGCACAGCCTGCAGGTGCAGGACATTGCGCACGTCCAGATCGACACCTACAAGCCTGCGCTGGACATCGCATGCTACGAACGCCCCAGCACCGCAAATGAAGCGCGTTTCAGCCTGAGATATGTGGTGGCAACCGCCTTGGCACGCGGCAGTGTTCGGTTGGCCGCCTACGAACCGCAGCAGCTCGAGCACCAGCAAACACGCGATCTCATGACGCGCATCGAAGCCCGTGTTGACCCTGACATCGACGCTGCATTTCCTGGGCAACGCGCCGCACGCGTCGAGATCACGACCTGCAGCGGCGACAAGTTGGTGCACTTGCAGCCCAACCGCAAGGGTGACCCGGAGCTGCCGCTGTCCGACACAGAACTGGAGAGCAAGTTAATCGAACTGGCATCTCCGGTGATCGGCGGGCAGCGGGCTGCGCAACTGCTGCAGCGGATCTGGAGCCTCGAACAAGCCTTGGACCTGCGAGGTTTGAACTGAGTCCGTTTTCGATCCTGGCCTATCGGATCATGGGCTGACAATCTGCCGAATGGGCGGCATGCAACCACAAAAGCTACCATTGGCGTATGAATACATTTTCCAACGCCTTTCGCGCTGAAGTCGTCCGCATGGCGCGCAAGGAGCTCAAGCCCGAGCTGCAAGGGATGCGCAAGGCGATCACCAGCCATCGCTCCGAGATCGCGGCCTTGAAGCGGGATGTGAAGAACCTCACCTCGCAACTCAAGGCTGCGCAACGCCAGACCCAGGCTGCGGCAGCGGCTGAGCCGTCCAATTCTGTCAAGGCCCAGAAACAGGCCGCCAGCGACACGTTCGAGTTTGCGCCCGAGATGCTCGCACGGATGCGCCAGGCGCTGGGCGCGACTCAGCTCCAAATGGCAGCGCTGTTGGCCGTCAGCCCGCTGTCGTATTCCAGATGGGAAAAGGGCCAAACCCAGCCCCGTACAAAGCAGCTTGCGAAGATCGAGGACGTCGTGAGGATGGGGCTGGTCAAGGCAGGAAAGAAGATGCACCGGGCAGCAGCGAAGGCCTGAGTTCAGAGCCGCGGTGCGCTGAGGATCAACCCTCTCGCCCGGCGTACGCGCTGGATCCACATTGCAGTTACGTTTTCAGCAGATGAAGGATCTGCGCAAGAGACTGCTTTTTAACCCCCAGGCACTGGGCCTCAGATTTTCAAAGCCATCAATGCTTGGAGGCGTTGTCGATTGATCGACCAATTGACGACCTGGGGTTCCATCTTGATGAACTCCATACGCGCGATTTTTCGGCGCTGCCGTGGTGGGCGCCAACAAGAAGGCCGTCCTTGGCCACGTGGACAAATCGCGCGTGATCGCCACGCTCACCAGGACACTGTGACAAGCGCTGGGCTTGCGAGCATGGCTTGGCTCAGGGCTTGCACTGGCGGAGTGCCCCCCCGAGAAGCACCGGCTGTGGCGGCGCGAACGCCCTGCTCTCTTGGGTCGTCACAACGGCTACCCTGGCGCCCATTGCGAACGATGGTGCCGCAGCAGCTCCAGCATCCCATGACACCGGCCCCGCGCTTATGCCAGACATAAACGCGGGGCACTTTCTTTGCTGCACGCGGTCTGCCATCATTCGCCACAATGACGGGAGGGAGTTGCAGGTTCCTGGTGTGCGGGTGATCCGCAGACTGTCCGCACACCAGGCGGCTTGCTTCCTTGCACCTTCACTTCGCGTTATCTACCATGCCCATCGACCCAGACGCACAACGAGAACTTCAAGCCCTGATCCGCGGCGGCTTTGAGGACCGACATCGCATCATCGAAATCCTGACCGAAGAGATGTATGAACCTGGCGAACTCGACGCCGCCGAGGTCGAACACGCATTGGACGCGGCGATTCGGGCGCACGAGGAGTCCAAAATTGATTGGCCTGCAATCACAGACTGCGATCGGCTGGACGCAACATTTGATGCGCTCGGCCAGCGCGGCATCATCGCGCTACAGAATGCAGGCTACACGCAAAGCGATGGCTATGACGACGTGATCAGCGAGCACCAGGAAGCTGCGGACCCGGACCGTTTTTTCGGCTACTGCTTCTTTCACGGACAGGACTTGGCGCGCGCAATCGAGGGCGGCGGGCTCTTTCTGGCCTTCGGGCCACTGGACGCCAGCAAGGAAGACATCGAAGGTCCGCGTGTTGGCGAACTGGTGGCTGAGGAGCTGCGCCGTGCAGGGTTTGAAGTGCGGTGGAATGGGTCGTTCCAGCAGCGCATTCATGTGCCAGCCTTCGACTGGAAAAGGCGCTGACGCCCCCATCCGCAACCGCGTCAGGCAGTCTCCCAGCCGTGCAGCAGTGGGCGACCTCGTACGGGGTGAGGGCCTGGAAGGCCTCGAGAGTGGTTCATCGAGACATCACGGCGTAACGCCACGCTCATGCGACCAGGCAAGTGCCGGCATGGCTTTGGGAATGTCTGCGGGACGTGCAACCTCGCCAGCAATGGTATTTGACATACGTAGCGTATGCGAAATAACATACGCCACGTATGTCTAGAGATTCATTGCCCAAACCCCAACGCCGCACCAGAGCCGACATGGCCGAAGAGACCCGGGCCAAACTGATGGCTACCGCACGGCGGGCGTTTGCCGAGCAGGGCTACGCGCAGACGTCGATGGACGACTTCACCAGCGAGGCCGGCCTGACGCGTGGCGCGCTCTACCACCACTTTGGCAGCAAGCAGGGTCTGCTCGTCGCGGTCATCGAGCAGATCGAAGCCGAGGTCGGCCTGCGTCTGGACGCTGTGTCTGCGGCAGCGCCCAATCTGTGGGAGGGCTTTCGCAGCCGGTGCCGCACCTACCTGGAGCTGGCGCTGGAGCCGGAGATCCGCCGGGTCATCCTGCAGGATGCGCGCGCGGTGTTCGGGGACGTGCCGCAAGCCGCGCAGTCCGTGGGAATCTCCGCGTTGCAGATAGCCCTGCAGCGGATGGTTGACGAGCAAACGATCAGGCCACTCCACGCCGGTGCGATGGCCCGCATGCTCTACGGCGTTGTCACCGAGGCATCGTTCTGGATCGCTGAACCGGATGGCGATCAGCCCGAGCGCCTGGCCCAAGCGCTCGCCGGGCTGGACCGCCTGCTGAGCGGATTGCTTGCCTGACTGGGCCGCGAACCGCCTCCCCCTTCTCCTGTTTTTCTTGATCAGCCGGAATCATCCCTATGCAGTGGCACAACTCCGCCGCCCGCTTCGGCGCGCTCGCCAAGCTCTTTCATTGGACCAGCGCAGCCGCATTCATCGGTGCCTACCTCGTCGTCTATTACGTGATCTGGTTCATGGACGACTCCACCCCCGAAGCACTGCCGGTGCTCAACGTCCATTGGGCGCTGGGCCTGCTGGTGGGATTTGTCACGCTGCCGCGCTTGCTGTGGCGCCTGTGGGACGTGCAGCCGCAGCAGCCTCCAGGGACAACCCTGGAGCATGTGCTGGCCTACACAGCGCACGCCGGCCTGTATGCCCTGCTGATCGCCATGCCCTTGACCGGCTACATCGGCACCGGCGCTCCCACCGACCTGGGCCTGTTTTCGGTGCCAGGTTTCAACGAGACGCAACTGTTCAGCTGGATCAGCCAAACCTGGGGTGCGGACTGGGATACGTTCGAGGCGCCGGTTGATGCCCTGCATCACTTTCTCGGGAAATTCGTGGCCTGGGTAGTGGTGGCGCTGCATGTGGCGGCAGCACTGATCCACCACTTGGTACGGCGGGACGACGTCCTTACGCGCATGCTGCCTTTCAAGGGCTGAGGCGCCAGGCGCTTAACAACACCAACCATCTTGGGGCATGCACTGCGGGTTGCGTTTCCCGCCGTGTGATGACGTGGCCCGTAGTCATCACCAGCTCCGTGGCTCCGGCTCGGGCGAGAATTTTCGATCACAGGAGAAGGCGCAGAGCGACCTGCTTCAATCGGCCTGCCTCGCACGCCCCAGGCCACCACCACCGCACTGATTCATCCGCGCCAGCACTGCGCTACAGCTACGCAGGGCGGTCGGTTGTCAAACCATAAGCAATCGCTTCGATGCTAATTGGCAACGGTATGGCTAGTAGAAATGATAGCCCTCTCATTCCTGATGGTGGCACTGCGGCGCCGCGTGCGTAGAGTTGCCGCGATGTCGCCGCTCACGACTCACCTACGTCAACAACCCCAGTCGGAATGCGACCGCAATTGCCTGGGAGCGGTTTTTCACGTCCAGCTTCTCCATGACATTCTTGATGTGGAACACCACGGTAGGCTCTGCAATGGACATGATCTGCCCGATCTCGGCGGATGTCTTGCCCAGGGCGACCCAGCTGAGGCACTGGGACTCCTGCGCCGACATGGGGGGTCTGCCTGCGAGTGCTGCCTCCGTGGCGATCAACCCCCTGTGCGCAAAATGAGCGCAGCTGGCAAGCACCTTTCCCGCCGCCAGCAGTTGTTGCTGCTCCCGAGGGTCCGAAATGGGCTGGTCGCGGGCCAGGCTGACCATGGTTTTGACACCCCGTGCCTCGTGCACCGGCACGCTGAGTCCGAAGCCCAGGCCGTGCGAGCGAGCTTCTTCGAAGAAGTGAAGCGTCCCGGACTGGGCAAAAAAGTCTTCGGACCACACAATCGCGTCGGTGGACGTCCGGCAATGATGCACGGTGGGATCGAGCGCGGCATACTGCCGCTCGGCGTAAAGACGTTGCCATCCGGGCGGGTACCCGCTCGCAATCTTGTATACAGGGGCCCCGTTATCGTCGAACCACTGCGTGCCCACCATGAATCGCTCAAAACCGATCTCGCGAGAAATTGTCTCCATGGCCGAAAAAAACGCTTGATCAGTCGACGCGTCAAATATCTTCGACATCAGGTCGAACGAACCGGGCATTGAAACGCCTGTCGACATTGGATACTCCACCTCTCAGTTGGTAACAACTCCATGATAGGCGTCAGCAGAGCAAACCACGACTACTATGTGCGCATACCGGTGGGTGAAATTCATCGCATCGGCCTCGAGCACCACTCCACCGAGACCAGCTGCGCCATGGCGCGAAGCGGGTTCACAGAGTGGATTGCGCGCTGTGACAGCGCTTTGGTGGTGGTGAGCTGGGATTGGACACGGCTGGACGACGGGTCGATCGTGCATCCTCACCCGCGCATCGTCCTGTCCAACCTCATGCTGTTGAATGACCATGCTTTTGACCAGGGAATCGACCGGACCGAGGCAGAGCTGCTGCTGCTGCTCGACCGGATCGACTGGAAGTCCGCAGTGTCCAGCACCTGCGAACGGGTGATGCGCGGTCTCAGTGGCTGCGCTGAGCTTGGATGGCCGAGAGTGTGATGTGATCGATTTCAATGATCAGCGCCACTGCCGACGCAACTCCGATGCGGATGGAAGGACCCATCCTGTGCACGTTCAGCCCTTGGTGGCGGAGCATTCTTTCCATGACGGGGGTGGTCACCGTCACGTACCGGGCGATGTTGTTCTCGATCGCATGCTGGGCGGTCTGGCGCATCAACGCCATCGGCATCTCACCGAAGGTGGCGTTCGCAGTCCCCACGCGGTCGGTCGCTACCGCGAACCGGCTCAGTTCCCAGCAGTCGTCACTCGCGGGTGCCGCCTGACCATGAAGCAGCTCCGGAAAGCTGTCCTTGAGCATGTAGGAGCCTGTCGTGGGAAGCAGTCTCCAGCAGGCGTCCACCGACCCGTTGGGATGTTTGGCCAGAACGTAGGCCACATCGGGCAGATCATCGAAATGGTCTCTCTCCATTCCGTCCTGCGCCTTCACGTCCCAACCGAGCCTTTCGTGGAAAACAGCATACCGAAGCTGGAACATCGCTCGCAGGTCGCCGTGGTCGATGTGCGCGGGTGTGAAAATTTGGATGTCGTAGTTCATCTGGCTTTTGCGGAAGTGGTCCGAAAAGCTATTGAACCCAGCAGCGCACGCCGTAGAAACTGTCAGAAGAGGTAGCTTGCGCCCTCCTTCAACTTGAGGCTGCGAAGCCTGCTGTTCGTCGACAATCGCGATTTGCCGTTCGCTGTTTCGACCATGTTCTCCATCCACCTGCCCCGCCGCGCCACCGCCTACTTCGCCCCCTTTCTCACCATCCTCGCGCTGCTTTGGCTCGCAGCCTTGGCGCCCGTTCACGCAGCACCGGCCATCAGCTACAGCAAGGATGGGGTGAGCTTCGAGCACCCCGAGGGATGGAAGGTCACCGAGGACGTGGTCGCGCAGGATGAAAGCCGCTTGCGCAGCATCGACATCGAGGGGCCCGACGAAGCCGTCGTGACCTTGATGTTCAGCCCACTGCTGGCCGGCCAGGACATCGAGAAATTTGCAGCGACTGCAGCCCGCAATCGCGAGGATGCGGCGCGGGACAATACCGCCCAGAAGGTAAAAATGGGCCCTGCGACCACCGCACCCATTGCCCGCCCAGTGGGCGGCAAGGACACCAAGGGTGTGTCCCAACGCTTCGTGGTCAGCCTGCTCGGCCAGGACCTGCCCCACGAGGCGCGTTTCTTCAAGGCGACGCTGGGCGGAACCACCGTCATCATCATGACCCAGGTGGCCGACGAAAACGCCCGGGCTGCCGAGCCCGGCTTTGCGATGGCGCTCGGTACGTTGCGCTACAGCGGCAGCAAGCGCTGAGTCGCCACAGCGCACGGCGCGCGATACAGGCTGTGTGAACGCGTGGACTTCGGTGGTCTTGCGGGCGCTGAAAAGACGATGACGATGACGGTGACGACGGCGCGGCTCCCGCATCGCTCAGCAGGCGCCCGCCCCTAACCTGAACCTTCCCCCCGCGAGGCTTTCCATCGCTCCAGCAGTTCAAAGATGCCCATGCCCGCCAGCATCGCGATCGCAAAGATGATGGCCTTGGCCTGCCCCATTCCCACCGCCACCATCGCCGGCCCTGGGCAAAACCCTGCAACGCCCCAGCCCACGCCAAACAGCAGGCTTCCGCCGATCAGGCGGCGATCAATGCTGCGAGTCTGAGGCAACTTCATCTGTGCACCCAGGAAGGACTCCCTGCGGCGCTTGGCGACGGAGAAGGCCACGAGGCCGATACTGATGGCCCCGGCCATCACCAACGCGAGCGACGGGTCCCAGGGGCCGGCCAAATCCAGAAAGCCGAGCACCTTGGCCGGATCGGCCATGCCGGAGACGATCAAGCCGACGCCAAACACCAGGCCAGCCACGAAAGCGGTGAACACTTTCATCTGAATGCCTCAGGTCCCGACGATGTGCCGGGCAACGACCACGGTCGCGAACCCCGCGCCCATGAAGATTGCGGCGGCGGCCAGCGACCGCAGCGACAGGCGGGAGAGCCCGCACACGCCGTGGCCGCTGGTGCAGCCAGAGCCGTAGCGCGTACCCACCCCCACCAGAATGCCGGCCATCACCAGTGCGCCAGTCCCCACATCGATCTGGGGCTGGGGCAAGTCCAGGCACAAGGCATACATCAGTGGCGCCACGAGCAAGCCTGCGACAAAAGCCGCGCGCCAGGCCACCTCCCCTTTGACGGGCTGAAGCAAACCCCCCAGGATTCCGCTGATACCGGCTACGCGCCCATTCAGCAGCACCAGGATGCCTGCAGCGATGCCGATCATCACACCGCCCGCCAGCGACGACCACGGGGTGAACGCGTTCCAGTCGATGGTCATGGGTCAGTCTTTCGGGCAGTAAAGGCGATAGAGCACCGCCAGGATTTCAAGGAGCGCAGCGTCGGCCACGCTGTAGTAGATGTTCTTGCCCTGGCGGCGCGTGTTGACCACGCCTTCGGTGCGCAGCACGCCCAGTTGCTGTGACAGCGTGGGCTGGCGGATGCCCAGGGCTTCCTCCAGTTCGCTCACGCACATCTCGCCTTGGGAAAGCTGACACAACAAAAGCAGCCGATCCTCATTGGCCAGGACCTTGAGGGTTGCGACCGCCTGGCCAGCAGCACTTCGCAATGCCTCGGGGTCCAGGGTCAAAGACTTGGGTGCCATGCGCTTGATTTTTCAACTTGCAAACAATATATTGAATTATATAATCAATGTCAACATATTGAAACGGATCCCGCATGAGCCGCATCTCCATCCAGGCCTTCTTCGACAAAGAGACTGGCACCGTCTCGTACGTGTTGACGGACGTGGCGAGTCGGCGCGCTGCCGTGATTGATCCCGTGCTGGACTTCGACTTCAAGTCGGGCCGCACCAGCACAAGGTCGGCCGACGCTCTGCTCGACCATCTGCAGGCGAACGCCATCACCGTCGATTGGATTCTGGAAACGCATGCCCACGCCGACCACCTTTCCGGCGCGCGGTACATCCAGCAGCAGGTGGGCGGCAAGATCGCCATCGGAGAGCGGATTCGCGAGGTGCAGTCCACGTTCAAGAAGCTCTACAACCTGGGGCCTTCATTCCTGCCCGACGGCACACAGTTCGACCATCTGTTCACGGATGGCGAGGTCTTTCATGTCGGGCAGATTCAAGTCACTGCCCTGCTGGTGCCGGGCCACACGCCTGCGGATTTGGCGTACGCCATCGACGGCGCGGTTTTCACGGGCGACACGCTGTTCATGCCCGACATCGGTACAGCGCGGGCAGACTTTCCCGGAGGCGATGCGCGCACGCTGTACCGGTCTGTTCAGCGCCTGCTGAGGCTGCCGCCCGACACCCGGGTACTCGTCTGCCACGACTATCCGCCAGAGGGACGCGAGGCGGCATGGGAAACCACGGTGGCGCAGCAGCGCGCCACGAACATCCACGTGCGCGATGGCATCAGCGAAGATGAATTCGTGGCCTTGCGAACCGCCCGCGATGCCACTCTGGACGTGCCTGCGCTCATCCTGCCGTCCATGCAGGTCAATATCCGGGCCGGCCTGCTGCCTCCGGCGGAAGACAATGGGGTCGCTTATCTGCGCATCCCGCTCAATGCCCTGCCGGAGGCACAGCCGCAGCGGTGATCGTGATGCTGGTCTGTACGTTCTGCGCAAGACACTGCCTGACTCCTGCGGGCAGCACTGCGCAGTGCTCTCGGTGGAGGAAATCCGCTGCATGCATGTTCTGGCAGCCCTTTTCCGCGTGGACCAGCGCAACGGGATCAGCGGCCGCCGCGGAGAGTTTGCTGAGTCGGCGCAGGTGCAACCGCTAAGCGGGCGATGACAAGGCCTGCAAGAGCAGGTGTGGTTGCAGGGGCTTGCCCAAGTGCAGGTCGAAGCCGGCGGCCAGCGCCCGGTCGCGGTCCTGGGGCCGCGCAAAGGCCGTGAGCGCGATGGACCGCAGGCGTGGCCGGCCGGCGGACGCTTCCAGCTCCCGGACCTTGGCAATGAGCTCGTACCCATCGCGGCCCGGCAGGCCAATGTCGCTCACGAACAGGTCGGGCCATGCCTGCTCGAACTGGGCGATCGCAGCCTCGTAGCTGTCGGCCACCCGCACCCTGGCCCCTTCGTCCGACAGCACGATACTTAGCATCTCGCTGGTGTCGGCGTTGTCGTCCACCACCAGGACGTCCTTGCCTTGCAAGATGCGGGATTCGTGCATGGGCAGTGCGCCATGGCCGTCTTCGGATGCCGCCTGGGACTCCTCGTACGCCACCATCAGCCGCGCGGTCATGGCCGTCCCGTGGCCCGGCCCCTGGCTGGCGGCGGAGATGGTGCCGCCGTGCAGGTCTACCAGGTGCTTGACGATGGACAGGCCCAGGCCCAGGCCGCCGTGGGCCCGGTTGCCTGGCGCTCCGCTCTGCGTGAACCGCTGGAAGAGATAAGGCACGAAGGCGGCATCAATGCCTGCGCCGTGGTCCTGCACCACCAGGGTCAGTTCGTCCCCCGTTCTGTGCAGGCGCACCTCGACCAGGCCGCCTTGCTCGGAGAACTTGATGGCGTTGGTCACGAGGTTCCACACGATCTGCTGGAAACGCGTGACGTCGAGCCACACAGGATCCTGCATGTCGGCGCAGATCACCTCCAGTTTGATCTGCCGGGCCTGGGCCGCGTCGCGCAGGGCGTCGATGGACACGCGCACCAGCTCAGCGGGGTTGGCCCATTCGCGGTGAAGGCGCAGCTTGCCAGACGCTATGCGCGAGACATCGAGGATGTCCGAGATGATGCGCCCCTGCGCCTTGGCGCCCCGCTCGATCGCGTCGATGCCGCGTGCCAGCATCTCCGGCTTGGTGTTGGGGCGCTTGAGCATGTGCACCCAGCCGGTGATGAGGGTGAGCGGGGTGCGCAGCTCATGCGACAGCACCGCCACGAAATCGTCCTTTGTGCGGCTGTGGCGCTCGGCGAGTACCCGGGCTGCCTGCTCGCGCTCCAGCAGTTCCTCGCGCCGGCGCTCGAAATCCATGCGCTCGGACAGGTCGGTGGCGATGCCGATGCGCAAACCCGGCTCCACGTGGTCGGACATGCTCCAGTCGAGCAGCACTTCCTTGCCGTCGCCCCGGATGAGCGGGAACTCGCCCTTCCAGTCCACCGCGGAACCAGACTCCATGCAGCTTTGAACGAAAGCCTGCCATGCCGAAGGCGCAAGCGATGTCACCACCTGGCCGATGAGATCGCTGCGGGGGCGCTGCAGCAGCGCCTCGGCTGCCGGATTCAGGTCGGCAAAACGCCCGAAGGCGTCGATGAGCATCATGGCCACCGGCGCCTGGTCGTAGATGGCACGAAACCGTGTTTCGCTGCGCCGCAGTTTTTCTTCCGCGGTGCGCGCACGGATCAGCGCCTGCAGCGTGGCCACCATGAGGGCGGGCTCGGCCGGGTGCACCATGTACGCATCGGCACCGGCATTGAGACCGGCCACCTTGTGCTCGCTTTGCACATACGTGGCAGACAGGTGGATGATGGGCGTGAGCTCGGTCTTTGCACCAGCGCGCAAGACCCGGCAGACTTCAAACCCGTCCATGTCCGGCAGGTGCACATCCAGCACGACGGCCGAAACATCGCGCTGCGCAGCCAGGATCGCCGCTGACCCGGTGTCCGCCTCTTCGGTGTGGAACCCCGCGGCACGGATCACCCGCGCCGTCGCATACCGGGTGACCGGGTTGTCGTCGACCACCAGCACCGTGTGCAGGCTGCGGTCGATGGTCGGCGAAATCATGGCGGATGTGGGCATGCTCTAGCTCGTGGTGCCGTCCTTGCCAGAGGGCATCTGGACAGGAACGATGACCGAAAAAACCGACCCCTCCCCGACCACGCTGTGCACGCTGACATGGCCACCCAGCAGTTCCGCCAGCTGTTTGGACAGTGCCAGGCCCAGCCCGGTGCCGCGCAGCCGCTTCTGAATGGGGGCATTCACCTGCGTGAAATCGCTGAAGAGACTTTCCAGATGCTCGGGCGCGATGCCGATGCCGGTATCGGAGACCGAAAAGCGCACCATGCCGCCGCCCTCCAATGTGGCAGACACCCGCACTTCGCCACGCGCCGTGAACTTGAGCGCATTGGACACGAAGTTGCGCAGGATCTGCGACAGCTTGCGGTCGTCGGTAAACAGCCGCGGCAGGCCCATGGGCTCTTCGAACACCAAGTGGAGTTCGTCGTTGTCCAGTAGCGGCTTGAACATGCCGCGCAGCGCTGCGAACAGGTCCATCATTTCAAACCATGCGGGCGATACGTCGAGCCGGCCTGCCTCGATCTTGGCCAGATCGAGCAGGTCGTCCACCATCGTCGAGAACTCTTCGCAGGTGCTCTGGATGAACCGCACCTGGCGCTCCTGCTCCGCAGTGAGCGGCCCGTCCACATGGTCGAGCAGCAGGCGAGCGATGCTCAGCGTGGCGCCGATGGGCGTGCGGAACTCATGGCTCATGTACGACAGGAACCGGCTCTTGAGCTGGGTGGCATGCCGCAACTGATCGGCCTGCTCGTCAAGTTCTGCATACAGCGCCACCACGCCACGGTTGGTCTCTTCCAGCTCTTCCCGCAGGGCCTGAACTTCGCCCTGCAAGGCCAGCACTTCGGCCTGGCTTTGCTCCAGCCGCATTGTCAATTCTTCAGTCAAGCGCATTCCCCTGTTTCACCACCAGCACGGTGGCGTCATCACGACCCCTAGCCTGCCGCCACAGCAGCGAGGCGGCGATCAGCGTGGGGTCGCGTTGCAGCAGCGGCACCACTTCATCGGACCTCCACCGCGAGGCAATACCGTCGCTGTGCAACACCGCCAATGCATGTTCCGGCATCTCCTGCGTCGCCACCTCGGTCTTGCGCAGCTGCACGCCCACGGTGCCGTGCTGGGTGAGCATGGACCGGTCGAACACGCCCGAGAGCACACGCCCTATCACGTTGCCTGCACCGGTGTACTGCAGCCGCTGCGCTTCCATCCGCATGACGAACAGTGCCGCACCGCGCGTCGTCTGCAGGCCGGCGTGTGCATCCTGCACCAGGGTTTCCAGCGACGCAAATGGCGCTTCGGCGAAAACATCCAGCGCAGCATCGGAGGCCTGCGCCGCATGCGGCCCATGGCCGAGGCCGTCTGCCACCACGGCGGCCAGCTTGTCGCCGTCCACCGCAACAGCCCAGCCGTCACCGCATACCGTCTCGCCCGGCGCAGCAATGCTGATGGCGCCCCAGCGGCGTTGTGCCACTGCTGGCGACCCCGACGTGCGCACGCGCACCAGGCAGGCCGTGCCTTGCGCGGTGGAGTGGATGTCGAAATCGCTGGCCAACCGGCGTATGGCACCCAGGCCCGTGCCTGGCGACCCCACGCCGGTGGACACGCCGTCCTGGCTGGAGCGTTGCACGTCCGCCATCCCGGGGCCCTTGTCCAGCGCGATCACTTCCACCTCGTGCCCGGTCGGCAGCAAGGCAATCCACAACTGGCCCTCTTTCGCATGCCGGACCAGGTTGGTCCCCAGCTCCGTGACCACGATGGACAGGCGCCCCGCGTCGATCTCGCTCCAGCCCCAATCCTGCACCGTACGCGCGCAAAAGCGCCGAGCCTCGCCGACGCAGCTGCCATCGGTCATGGGAAAGGGGCGGTGGCTCCACCCGCGGCTCACTTCCACTTGGTAATGCTCACGCGTGTGCCTTGGCCAGGGGCCGAGTCCACCAGGAAATCGCTGACAAGCCGTTTGCTGCCCGGCAGGCCCAGGCCCATGCCGCCGCCAGATGTCCAGCCGTCCGTCATGGCCAGCTTCATGTCGGCAATGCCGGGGCCTTCGTCCTCGAAGTGCAGCGCAAGGCCTGTCTTGGCGCCCGCTTCGAGCACCTCCCAGCGCATGCGTCCACCACCGCCATGGATCAGCGTGTTGCGAGACAGCTCGCTCGCCGCGGTGATCATCTTGGTCTGCTCGACGAGGGAGAACTTGAGCAACTGGCAGAGCGAGCGCACGGTCTGGCGGCTGGCCACGATGTGTTGCTCCGACTCCAGGGGCAGCGTGCCGGAGCGTTCAACTGACAAAGCCAGCCTCCTTGCGCACCCGGTCGAGCAATGCCAGCCCGCGCTCCACGTTCAGGGCCGTCTTCACGCCATCGAGCGACAAGCCCAGCTCCACCAGCGTGATCGCCACCGCCGGCTGCATGCCCACGACCACCGTGGTGGCCGAGAGGATGCGCGCAATGCCCGAAATGCTGGCCAGCATGCGGCCCACGAAGGAGTCGACGATTTCCAGTGCAGAAATGTCGATCATCACACCGCTCGCGCCGGTCTTGGCGATGCGCTCGGCCAGGTCGTCCTGCAGCGCCAATGCGGTCTGGTCCTGCATGTCCACCTGGATGGTGACCAGCAGGGTCGAGCCCATGCGCAGTATTGGTATGCGTTCCATAAATATGCCGGTCCGGATCAGGCCACCTGGCGGGCGATGCGCCAGCCCGTGCGCTGCAGGGCGAGCGCCAGCGCATCGGCCAGCGTGGCCTTGGTGCTGACGCCCTGCAGGTCGATGCCCAGGTGCACGATGGTCTGAGCGATCTGCGGGCGGATGCCGCTGATGATGCAGTCCGCGCCCATGAGGCGGATGGCGGTCACGGTCTTGAGCAGATGCTGGGCCACCAGCGTGTCCACGGTGGGCACGCCGGTGATGTCGATGATGGCCAGCTCCGAGCCGGTGTCCACGATGGACTGCAACAGCGTTTCCATCACGACCTGGGTGCGATTGCTGTCCAGCGTGCCGATCATTGGCACCGCGAGCACACCCTCCCACAGCTTGACCACGGGGGTGGAGAGTTCCAGCAGCTCTTCCTGCTGGCGGGAGATGATTTCCTCGCGTGCCCTCTGGAAGGTGGTGGCGGTGAATTGCGCCATGCCGTCCACCAGCGTTGTAAGGCCCCAGAACGACGCTGGCAACTCCCCGGTGTTGGCGTTGCCTTGCGCCAGGGCTGACAGCAGCGGCTTCTTTAGCGCCAGGATGAAAACGCTGGTATCGCCAGCGCTTTGCCCCTGCGCTGCCCCCGATCGCGAGAGATTGACCAGCAACTGTTGCAGTGCAGACCACTTCGGGTCCTTGAAGGAATCGGCCTGCGCACCCTCGCCCAAACCACGAGCCAGCAAGGAGGCTATTTCCTCCGCATCGCCCACCGCCGACCGCGGGAGGCTCGCATTGTGGGTTCTGGCTTCTTGGATCCACTCCGCAATGATCGCTGCCCGCTTGCTGTCCTGCAGCGCATCCAAGATCTGGGTCGTCAAGTTGTTCATTGGGTTCTCGTTGAAATGAATGCCAGGCCAGCCAGCACGCCTGACAGCCTTGTAAGTCATTGTAGGAGGCGGCGGGCGCAAGCACGGTTTTTGCAATCAATGCGCGTGATGTCGAGGCGTTGTCCTACGCCTGAATGCGCTTGAAAACACCGAACTCCTGTCACCATCGCCGTCGCCATGTGATCCGCTCTCCCCCTCACGGCATCGTGTGTCTCAAGCACTTGTCCTGCACAACCGCCCATTCCTTTTTCGGTCCAATACCGCATGAGCTCCGAACCAGAAAAGCCGCCCATCACTGGATCCACAGCGCCCGAGGTGTCGCTGATAGGGTCGAATGTGAACACCATCACTGACCACTCCAGCGACATCTTTTTCACTGCCATCGAAACCACGCGCATGCCCATGCTCGTGACGGACCCCCGGCAACCCGACAACCCCATCGTGTTCGCCAACCGCGCATTCCTGTCGATGAGCGGCTACTCGCGCGAAGAAATCGTGGGCTCCAACTGCCGTTTTCTCCAGGGCCCCGGCACCGACCGCACCACGGTGGCATCGCTGCGGCAAGCGATTGCGGACCGCACCGAGATCACCACGGAAATCCTGAACTACCGCAAGGACGGCACCTCCTTCTGGAATGCGCTGTACATATCGCCGGTCTACAACAAGGACAAGGAACTCGTCTACTTCTTCGCATCGCAACTGGACGTGAGCCGGCGCCGCGACGCGGAGCAGGCCTTGGCCCAGGCGCAGAAGATGGAAGCCCTCGGGCAGTTGACGGGGGGCATATCGCACGACTTCAACAACCTGCTGCAGGTGATCTCCGGCCACCTGGAAATCCTCAAGCGCCGTGTGAAGACCCACAAAGGCGACGAAGCAGTGCTGGCAAGCGCCGACAGCGCCGCGGCGGCTGTCAAGAAAGCCTCGACGTTGACGCAGCAACTGCTCGCTTTCGCGCGCAAGCAGCGCCTGGAGGGCCGGCCCATCAACCTGAATACGGCGGCCGAAAACATCCGCAGCCTGATCGAGGACACCGTGGACGGCGGCATCGCGCTGCAGATGGACCTGGCGCCTGACCTGGCCAACTGCCAGGTGGACCCCACGCAACTTGAACTGGCCATCCTCAACATCATCACCAACGCGCGCGATGCGATGCCGCACGGCGGCCAGGTGTCCGTGTCCACCTCCAATGTGCAGGTCACCGGGGCCGACGTGACCGCGTTCGGAGGCCTGCGGCCCGGAGCCTACGTGTCGATGACCATCACCGACACGGGGGAAGGCATCCCGCCCGAGCTCATCAAGCAGGTGGTCAACCCCTTCTTCACCACCAAGCCCGAAGGCAAGGGCACGGGCCTGGGGTTGTCGATGGTGTACGGCTTTGCCAAGCAGTCCGGTGGCACGGTCAACCTTTATTCAGAAGTCGGCATCGGAACGACGGTACGGCTGTACTTTCCGGCCACCACCCAGGCCTCCAGCTACCGCGAAAGCCGCGACGACGAGTCGTCCGAGCGCGGCGGCTCCGAGAAAATCCTGGTGGTGGATGACCGCCGAGAGGTCGCCGACCTGGCGGGCGCCATGCTGGAGAGCCTGGGCTACAGCGTCCACATCGAGACCGATGCCGCCACTGCGCTGGCGTGGATTGGAGAGCCCGGCAGCGACACCAGGCCGGACATGGTGTTCTCGGACGTGTTGATGCCAGGGGGCATGAACGGCTTCATGCTGGCGCGCGAACTGCGCAGGCGCCACCCCCAGATCGCCATCCTGCTCACCACAGGGTATGCCGGCGACGGGAACATGACGGACGACATCGAGGGTGTCGAGTTCGACATCCTGAAGAAGCCCTACGGCATGAAAGACCTGGCCCGGCGCGTGCGGCTGGCGTTGGACGGCCACACCGGTGCGCGGGTGAAGTCACAGGCGCCCAGAGTGCGCCCGGCCAACGAGGGCGGCCCGGCGACGGAATAAAGGAAACAGCCGACCTGCAGCAGCCGGCCAAGACTCGGCGACGCGCGCAGGCCGCTCGCGTCGGCCCGGCAAAAATCAGCAATGTGACTGATTGAGGTCGCCATGCCCATCATGCGCCGCAGCGGTGCGGTGGCCGTTGAGTCCGAGCTTGGCCAGCAGCTGCACGTCGGCGTCGACGTCCGGATTGCCGGTGACCAACAGCTTGTCGCCGTAGAAGATGGAATTGGCACCCGCCAGAAAGCACAGCGCCTGCACGGCCTCGCCCATCTGCTGGCGGCCCGCCGACAGGCGCACGCGCGCCTTGGGCATGGTGATGCGCGCCACGGCGATCATCCGCACGAAGTCCAGCGGGTCGATGGGCTCGCTGTCTGCCAGCGGCGTGCCCGGCACCCGCACCAGGCTGTTGATGGGCACGGACTCGGGGTACGGGTTCAGGTTGGCCAGTTGCGCGATCAGGCCTGCACGGTGCACGGGCGCTTCACCCATCCCCACAATGCCGCCGCAGCACACGCTGATGCCGGCGCCGCGCACGTTCTGCAGCGTGTCCAACCGGTCCTGGTAGGCGCGGGTGCTGACGACATCGGTGTAGTACTCGGGTGCGGTGTCCAGGTTGTGGTTGTAGTAGTCGAGCCCGGCATCCTTCAGGGCGTGCGCCTGGTGGGCTTCCAGCATGCCCAGCGTGGCGCAGGTCTGCAGGCCCAGGTCCTTCACGGCCGTGATCAGCTCGCTCATCTTCTCGATGTCACGGTCCTTGGGCGCTCGCCAGGCCGCTCCCATGCAAAAACGGGTGGCGCCCGCATCCTTGGCAGCCTGGGCGGCGCGCACCACCTCGTCCACCTCCATGAGCTTTTGCGCCTTCACGCCGGTGTCGAACTCGGCCGCCTGCGGGCAATAGCCGCAGTTTTCGGGGCAGCCGCCGGTCTTGACCGACAGCAGCGTGGCCAGTTCGATATCGCCTGCGGGCCAATGCTGCCGGTGCACGGTCTGCGCTTCGAACAGCAGGTCCATCAGCGGCTTGTCGAGCAGCACCTGGATGGCTTCGAGCGACCACGCGCCCTTCTGAGCGGCTGGCGGGGTGCGACGGTGCACCTGCACCGTGGTGTGCGAGGACGACTTCGGCGTAGCGGCAAGGGTAGACATCGAGTGGTTTCCTTTCGAGACGTCCGCAGAACACCCTGTGGCACATGGGTGACCCCAGGTTTTTCTGCAGAAAGTGGTCAAGCCTGACGCCCACGGTGTCGACGGGCCATCGGGCTGCGAGTGAGAGCGGATTCTGGAGGAGAAAAAGGTGCGGATGATTCCCCTGTGGTCACAAAAAGTGCCAACCCAGAGAGTGCGCTAACGCCGCCCAATTCACAGATCCTGTTGGCGTCTGTAGCCTGCAAATCCCCGGCATTTGCGCTGCGTTGAAAGCAGGGAATTTCTTGATGCGCGTGGCGCTGCGTAACGTGCGCTCTTCTGACGCGATCTGCCGCGGATACGTACCACGAACCTGCTGAAATTGAACGGAGTTGCCGAGTGATCGCATCCAAGCCGGCGGCTCACCGTTGGGTTGTGATGGCGCGGTGGGTCTGGCTCCGTGGCTATGATCGAACCCATGAAATTCATCCGTGCTGCCACCCTGAGCCTCGCGCTGTTCGCTGCGGCCCTCCCGTCCCAAGCGGGCATCTACTCGGACGACATGGCCAAGTGCCTTGTCTCCTCCACCACCGATGCCGATCGCACCATGCTCGTACGCTGGATCTTTGCAACGACTGCGCTGCACCCCGATTTGGCGACCATTGCCTCGGTGACGTCAGCTCAGCGAGATGCCATGAACCAGGACGCGGCGAAGCTGCTGGAAAGACTGCTCACCGTCACCTGCCGCCAGCAGACGAAGGAGGCCCTCAAGAACGAAGGGAACATAGCGCTGCAGCAGAGTTTTCAGGTGCTGGGGCAAGTGGCGATGCGATCAATGATGACCAATCCTGCAGTGGCGCGCGGTTTTGAAAGTCTCGGCAAGCATCTGGACGAGAAGAAAATGCAGGATCTTTCCAGGTAACTGCGTGCGCCGCGCGAAAACTGCGCAGTGAGCGCCCCTCGGAATGCGCCGTCCATAGCGCACCCATCAGGACTGCGGCCTCAGCGCCGCACCAACTCTTCCAATGCCTGGCGGATGGCCTGGGGTTTGTCGTTGTCGCCCTCAAACGCACTGCAGCTCGGGGCGTAGAGCTGTTCGCGCCCCCTGGCGCCCACCACCGCATAGGCTTTCTCGCAGTCGCACCGCAGTTGCGCCAGTGTCTGCTGCGTCCTGACGTTCTTCACACGGGCGACCCAGCAGCTGTCCGCGCAGCCGCAAGACCGGTATTCCAGCACCTCGCCCGAGTGTGCCCATTCCAACGGATAAGTGCCCGAGCCGCCCGCAGCCACCGCCAGACCGGATGCGCTGGCAACAGCCGCGGCCAGCGCAATGGCGACCAGGCCGGGGAGGTTTTTCACCTTTCGCACGCTGCCCAAGGCGCGGGCGGTACCCGCAGGCAGCCGCCATCGCGGTGGGCATCTGACCGCCATGGGTTGCATGGATGGTTCAGCCCAGGGCCGCGATCACGTCGGCGGGTGCCTGCACCAGTTCGATGAGCACACCCTCGCCCGCAATCGGAAACTCGTCATTGCTCTTCGGGTGCAAAAAGGTGATGTCGTAGCCCGCCGCTCCCTTGCGAATCCCGCCCGGCGCAAACCGCACGCCCTGGGCGGTGAGCCACTCCACCGCCTGGGGCAGGTCGTCGATCCACAGGCCGATGTGGTTGAGCGGCGTGGTGTGCACTGCCGGCTTCTTGTCGATGTCCAGCGGCTGCATGATGTCCACCTCCACCTTCCAGGGCCCCTGCCCCATCGCCAGGATGTCTTCGTCGACGTTCTCGCGTTCGCTCTGGAAGGTTCCGGTCTGTTCCAAGCCGAGCATGTCCACCCACAGGGTTTTCATGCGCTGCTTATCGGTACCGCCGATGGCGACTTGCTGGATGCCCAGCACTTTGAAGGGGCGTGTGGAAATGGTCATGGGCCTGTCTACCTCTTTGCAATCTTGTGAAAACGTGTCACACCTCGCGCAGCAACCAGCTGCTGGCCATGGCGAAATACTCGCGCAGCCAGGCGTTGTAGCGGATGTAGAGCGGTGTGGGTGCAGCCACCGGAATGGCCTGCGTGAAGCCCATCTTGCGGGCGATGCGCTGGGCGCGCACGGTGTGGAAGTCGCTGGTCACCACGGCCAGGGCCGAGTCCAGGCCCACGCCCTGCGCCTGCATCAGCGGCAGGCTGTACTGCAGGTTCAGCTCGGTGCTGGTGCTGCGCTCTTCTTGCAGGATGCGGCCCGGCGCCATGCCCTGCTCGCGCAGGTAGTTGCCCATGACCTGACCTTCACTCAGGGTCTCGCCAAAGTCCACGCCCCCGGACACCACCACCCACGCCTGCGGATGCAGGGTCGCCAGTTCGCGCGCCTTGTCCAGGCGCGCGCGCAGCGCGGGCGACGGCTGTGCACGGGGTGTGCCACTGCCCAGTACCACGATCGCCTTCAAGGGCGCAGCATGGGCAGCGCCCTCGAACTGGCGCACCTGCTGCGCGAGCCAGGCCCAGAACACTGCCACGCTGATGACCCACACGGCCAGTAGCAGCCAGCCTGCGCGCCACGCCAGCCGACCCCAGCGCCTGCCGGACAGCCATGCCTGCACCCGGTGCCACAACAGCGCCAGTGCACACAGCGCCAGGCCCAGCACGCCCGGCAAGGTCACGCCGAGCATGAAAAAGCCTTGGCCCATGAGCGCCAGCGCATCGGCCAGCAGCACGCCACCTGCCAACAAGCTGGCTGCGCGCGTCCAAGGCCAGCGGCGCTGGGAGCCGGTGGGGCGCCCCGGGCGCAGGACTAGAGTAGTCCGCGCTGACGATGCCGCCTGGGTCAAGCGAACTCCAGAATGACTTGGTCCACCGCCAGCGACTCACCCTTGCCGGCCATCACCTTGCCCACCACTCCGTCCTGTGCGGCAAACAGGATGTTCTCCATCTTCATGGCTTCAATGACCGCCAGCTTTTCGCCGGCCTGTACCTTCTGGCCGGGCTGCACCGCCACATCCACCAGCAGGCCGGGCATGGGCGACAGCAAAAACTTGGACAGATCCGGCGGTGCCTTGAAAGGCATCAGCTGGTGCAAGCGTGCCCCCAGCGGCGACAGCACGACGGCGTCGATCTGCGTGCCGTTGTGCACAATGCGCAGCGCCAGCGGGTTCTTGCCAGCGCCCCGCTCCACCTGCGCGGTGAAGCCCACGCCGTTGCACTGGCCCTGCACGCGGATCTGGCCCAGCGTGGCGGCGCTACTGATTTGATAGCTTCTGCCGCCCACTGCCACGACGCTGGAGCCTGATTTGTCCTGAAAATCGGTCACCGACACGGCGTGGTGTTCGTTCTGGCCCTCGGCACCCATCACCACCACCACGAACTGCTCGCCCACCTTGACCTCGTGCCCCGCCAGTTGCCCGCTGATGCCGGATGCCCGCGCGCGGTAGCGGCGGTTCATGAACGCAGCCAGCGCCACCAGGAACAGCGGGTCTTCGTGCGGCACGTCTTCGGCATGAAAGCCCTTGCCGTAGTGCTCTGCGATGAAGCCGGTGTTGAACTCGCCGGTCACGAATTTCGGGTGGGCCAGCAGGGCGGCCTGAAAGGGGATGTTGCTGCTGATGCCGCGGATCACGAAGCCATTGAGCGCCGCGCGCATCTTGGCAATGGCGTGGTTGCGGTCGGTGCCGTGCACGATGAGCTTGGCGATCATCGAGTCGTAGTACATCGGGATCTCGCCGCCTTCGTACACGCCCGTGTCCACACGCACACCGAGCTTCTTGTCGGTGTCGCCCTGGAACATGGTCTCCTCGGGCGGCTGAAAGCGCACCAGGCGGCCGGTGGAAGGCAAGAAGTTGCGGAACGGGTCTTCGGCGTTGATGCGGCACTCGATGGCCCAGCCGTCGCGTTTCACGTCGGCCTGGGTCAACGGCAGTTTTTCACCCGCAGCCACGCGGATCATCAGCTCCACCAGGTCCAGGCCGGTGATGCATTCCGTCACCGGGTGCTCCACCTGCAGGCGCGTGTTCATCTCGAGGAAGTAGAAGTCCTGGTCCTTGCCGACCACGAACTCCACCGTGCCGGCCGACTGGTACTTGACCGCCTTGGCCAACTGCACCGCCTGCTCGCCCATGGCCTTGCGCGTGGCATCAGAGATGAAAGGCGATGGTGCCTCTTCGATCACCTTCTGGTGGCGGCGCTGGATGGAGCATTCGCGCTCGTTCAGGTAGATCACGTTGCCGTGGCTGTCGCCAAGCACCTGGATCTCGATGTGGCGCGGCTCCTGCACGAACTTCTCGATGAAGATGCGGTCATCGCCAAAGCTGTTGCGGGCCTCGTTCTGGCAGCTGGTGAAGCCTTCGAACGCTTCCTTGTCGTTGAAAGCCACGCGCAGGCCCTTGCCGCCGCCGCCGGCCGACGCCTTGATCATCACGGGGTAGCCGATGCCCTTGGCGATCTCCACCGCCTGCTCGGGGCCAGCAATGGCGTCGTTGTAGCCGGGGATGGTGTTGACCTGGGCCTCGTTGGCCAGCTTCTTGGACGCAATCTTGTCGCCCATGGCCGCGATCGAATGCGCCTTGGGGCCGATGAAGGCAATGCCTTCGTCCTCGCAGCGTTTGGCAAAGGCCTCGTTCTCCGACAGAAAGCCGTAGCCCGGGTGGATGGCCTGGGCGCCGGTCTCTTTGGCGGCCGCGATGATCTTGTCGGCCAGCAGGTACGACTCGCGGCTGGGTGCGGCGCCGATGTGCACGGCCTCGTCGGCCAGCTTGACGTGGCGGGCCTCGCGGTCGGCGTCGGAGTAGACGGCGACGGTGGCGATGCCCATTTTCTTGGCCGTGGCGATGACCCTACACGCTATTTCGCCCCGATTCGCAATCAGGATTTTTGTGAACATGACGAGTTCCTCAAAAGAAATTCAAAAACCAGTAACTAGTACAGATGGGCAGCGCTCGCGCAGAGCATCGATAAAGCGTTGCTTCTCGCGCGGCGATATCAGAATGCTGCGGCCTTGGCCGTAGCGGATGCGAAGTCGGTCCAGCGACAGCGCGGGCGAAGACGCCCAGCTGCGGGACGGCAACACCTCGCGCACGTCGCCGAGCGCAATGCGCCAGCGCAAGGGGCCACTGCGAACCAGCAGTTCCTCCGCGGTCAAGGTGTAGCTGGTGTCCAGCAGCAACCACAGGGGCAACACCAGCGTCAGAGCAAACACCACGGCGATCAGGCTCAGCATTGTCTTGTCGTGCAACACCCCGGCATTGAACGCCAGCGGCACCACCGTCACCGCCACCGAGGTGATGGCAAACAGGCCCGCCAGCGGACCGATGGCCAGTAGCCAGGAGTCCACCCGGGAAGTGAAGAATGCGCGGGACTGGGCCATGGCCTGACTTGTGGAGGCCAGCGTTTACAACGGGATGTTCCCGTGCTTGCGCCACGGGTTCTCGAGCTTCTTGTCGCGCAGCATGACCAGTGAACGGCAGATGCGCTTGCGCGTCTCGTGCGGCAGGATCACGTCGTCGATAAAGCCCCGCGCACCCGCCACGAACGGGTTGGCAAAGCGTTCCTTGTATTCCGACTCGCGGGCGGCCAGCTTGACGGGGTCGTTCTTGTCTTCGCGGAAGATGATCTCCACCGCGCCCTTGGCGCCCATCACCGCGATTTCGGCCTGCGGCCAGGCCAGGTTCACGTCGCCGCGCAGGTGCTTGGAGCTCATCACGTCGTACGCACCGCCGTAGGCCTTGCGGGTGATGACGGTGATCTTGGGCACGGTGCACTCGGCGTACGCGTACAGCAGCTTGGCGCCGTGCTTGATGATGCCGCCATATTCCTGGCTGGTGCCGGGCATGAAGCCGGGCACGTCGACAAAGGTGACCACCGGGATGTTGAACGCGTCGCAAAAGCGCACGAAGCGCGCGGCCTTGATGCTGGACTTGATGTCCAGGCAGCCGGCCAGCACCAGGGGCTGGTTGGCCACGATGCCCACGGTCTGGCCTTCCATGCGGGCCAGGCCGATGACGATGTTCTTGGCATAGTCGGGCTGCAGCTCGAAGAAGTCGCCGTCGTCCACCACCTTGGTGATCAGCTCCTTCATGTCGTAGGGCTTGTTGGCGTTTTCGGGCACCAGCGTGTCGAGGCTGCGGTCCATGCGGTCGGCCGGGTCGTTGCTCGGGCGCACGGGCGGCTTTTCGCGGTTGTTCAGCGGCAGGTAGTTGTACAGGCGGCGCAGCATCATCAGCGCCTCCACGTCGTTCTCGAAGGCCATGTCAGCCACGCCGCTCTTGGTGGTGTGGGTGCTGGCGCCGCCCAGTTCCTCGGCCGTGACTTCTTCGTGCGTCACGGTCTTGACCACCTCGGGGCCGGTGACGAACATGTACGAGCTGTCCTTGACCATGAAGATGAAGTCCGTCATGGCCGGGGAGTACACGGCGCCGCCGGCGCAGGGGCCCATGATCATGCTGATCTGCGGGATCACGCCGCTGGCCAGCACGTTCTTCTGGAACACGTCGGCATAGCCGCCCAGGCTGGCCACGCCTTCCTGGATGCGCGCGCCACCGGAGTCGTTCAGCCCGATGACCGGCGCGCCGACCTTCATGGCCTGGTCCATCACCTTGCAGATCTTCTCGGCATGGGTTTCAGACAAGGCACCGCCGAACACGGTGAAGTCCTGGCTGAAGACGAACGCCAGGCGCCCGTTGATCATGCCGTAGCCGGTGACCACGCCGTCGCCCGGAACACGCGAGTCTTCCATGCCGAAGTCGGTGCAGCGGTGCTCGACGAACATGTCCCATTCTTCGAAGGTGCCGTCGTCCATCAGCAGCTCGATGCGTTCGCGCGCGGTGAGCTTGCCCTTGGCGTGCTGCGCGTCGATGCGCTTTTGCCCGCCACCCAGGCGTGCCTGGGCGCGCTTTTTCTCCAGTTGATCCAGGATGTCTTGCATGGTCGTCCTTTGATGAAATTTCGGTGAAATGGTCAGGGGAGCTGTTTGCTACTTATTTGATAGCTGGTGGCGCTTGCGGGGATTGCGCAAGCAGCAAATTTCTGGCCGCAGTGGACGCAGCGATGCGCCCTGCGATCACATCGGCCCGCATCTGGGGCAGCAGCTCTTGCACGGCGGGGTGCTGGCGGAACGCGAGCTTGAGGCCCGCGTCGATGCGCTCCCACATCCAGGCGAGCGATTGTTTTTCGCGCCGCGCTGCCAGGCGGCCGTTGGTCGATTGCATGTCGCGGAACAGCGCCACGGTGGTCCAGAAGGCATCCACCCCCTGCCCGAGCAAAGCGCTGATCTGCAGCACGCGGGGTTGCCACAGCGCGCCGTGCGTCGCGTGGTCGGGGTTGCCGTGCATGCCGAGCAGGCGCAGGCTGGAGGTGATCTGCGCCTCGGCCCGCGTGGCGGCGTTCTTGTCGATGTCCGCCTTGTTGATGACCACCAGGTCGGCGATCTCCATCACGCCCTTCTTGATCGCTTGCAGGTCGTCGCCGGCGTTGGGCAACTGCATGAGCACGAACATGTCCGTCATGCCCGCCACGGCGATCTCGCTCTGGCCCACGCCCACGGTCTCGACGATGACGACGTCGTAGCCCCCGGCCTCGCAGACCAGCATGGCCTCGCGGGTCTTCTCTGCCACGCCGCCCAGGGTGCCGCTCGATGGGCTGGGGCGGATGTAGGCCTTGTCGTGCACCGACAGGTGCTCCATGCGCGTCTTGTCGCCCAGGATGGAGCCGCCCGACACCGTGCTGGACGGGTCGATGGTGAGCACGGCCACGCGGTGGCCCAGGCCGATGAGGTACAGGCCGAGGGCCTCGATGAAGGTGGACTTGCCGACGCCGGGTACGCCGCTGATGCCCAGGCGAAAGGCCTGGCCGGTGTGGGGCAGCAGCGCGGTGAGCAGCTCGTCCGCCTGCGCGCGGTGGTCGGCGCGGGTGGATTCGAGCAGCGTGATGGCCTTGGACATGGCGCGGCGCTGGATAGGGCCGGCGGGGCCGGTGATTCCATCGAGCAGTGAGTGCAATGGTTTGGGCCGGCCTTCGACAGGCTCAGGCTGAACGGTTGGGGGTGTGCAGGCGCCCGCGGCTGTGGGCGTGCGTCCCTTCAACCGTTCGGGCTGAGCTTGCCGAAGCCGGGAGACATCCGCAACCTTGCCGCGTGAGCTTGCCAGCACCTGCACACGCTCCCAATCACCCGCCATCAGCGCTTCCTTCTTGGCCCGAGACCAGCCTTTGACCTGCTGCTCAAACGCAATGGCGCCCTCACGGGTTTCAAACTCGCCCTGCCAGACAAGCTCCACAGGCTTTCGCAGCGACGTGTAGCCGATGTCTCCATTGGCATGCTGCTGCATGCGCAGATCCATGTCATCGGTGTGGCCCACGTAATAAGACCCGTCGGCACAACGAAGGATGTAGACGTAGAAGGGGCGCATGCTTCAGTGATTGACCAGACCGGACGTTCGCACCCCGCCACGGCGTTCAGTCCCAGCCACCCAAAGCCGTTCAGCCTGAGCCTGTCGAAGGCCATCAAAGGTCTGCGCCCTGGCTTCGACGAGCTCAGCCCGAACGGACAGGAACCCACCGTGGTCAAGGGTGCGCTCAGCCTGATGAATCCCAAACCGTTCAGCCTGAGCTTGTCGAAGGCCGTCACGGGTTCCGGCCCCGGCTTCGACAGGCTCAGCCCGAACGGATGGGGTGACCGAGAGCTGACTCGTCACGCCGCCACCGCCTTGCGGATCTGCTCCAGCACATCCTTGGCGCTCGCCGGGATGGGCGTGCCGGGGCCGTAAATGCCCTTCACGCCCGCTTCGTACAAATGCTCATAGTCCTGCGCCGGGATCACCCCGCCCACGAACACGATGATGTCGTCGGCGCCCTGGTCCTTGAGCGACTGGATGATGGCGGGCACCAGCGTCTTGTGGCCGGCAGCCAGCGTGCTCACGCCCACGGCGTGCACGTCGTTTTCAATCGCCTGGCGCGCGCACTCCTCGGGGGTCTGGAACAGCGGGCCCATGTCCACGTCGAAGCCCAAGTCGGCAAAGGCCGTGGCCACCACCTTGGCGCCGCGGTCGTGGCCGTCCTGGCCCAGCTTGGCGATCATGACGCGGGGCCGGCGGCCCTCGGTGTCGGCAAATTCGTTGATTTCAGCCTTGAGCTTGTCCCAGCCTTCGGCCGAGTCATAGGCGGCTGCGTACACACCGGTCACCTTTTGCGTATCGGCACGATGGCGGCCGAAGACCTTCTCCAGCGCATCGCTCACCTCGCCCACCGTGGCGCGCAGGCGCACCGCCTTGATCGCCAGGTCGAGCAGGTTGCCGCTGCCGTCTTCTGCTGCAGAAGTGAGAGCATCCAGCGCTTGCTGGACCAGCGCTGGGTCGCGGCTGGCCCTGATGTTTTTCAGGCGCTCGATCTGCCCGTCGCGCACCTTCACGTTGTCGATCTGCAGGATGTCGACCGGGTCTTCCTTGGCCAGCTTGTACTTGTTGACGCCGACGATCACGTCCTTGCCGCTGTCGATGCGTGCCTGCTTTTCAGCCGCAGCGGCCTCGATCTTGAGCTTGGCCCAGCCGCTGTCCACGGCCTGGGTCATGCCGCCCATGGCCTCGACCTCTTCGATGATCTTCCAGGCGGCGTCCATCATGTCCTGGGTGAGCTTTTCCATCATGTAGCTGCCGGCCCAGGGGTCGACCACGTTGGTGATGTGCGTCTCTTCCTGGATGATGAGCTGCGTGTTGCGCGCGATGCGCGAGGAGAACTCGGTGGGCAACGCAATGGCCTCGTCGAGCGCATTGGTGTGCAGGCTCTGCGTGCCGCCAAACACGGCGGCCATGGCCTCGATGGTGGTACGCACGATGTTGTTGTACGGGTCCTGCTCCGTCAGCGACCAGCCCGAGGTCTGGCAGTGCGTACGCAGCATCAGGCTCTTGGGGTTCTTGGCACCGGTCTCCTTCATGATGCGGCACCACAGCAGGCGCGCGGCGCGCATCTTGGCGACTTCCAGGTAGAAGTTCATGCCGATGGCCCAGAAGAAGCTCAGGCGCCCCGCGAACTCGTCCACGTCCAGGCCCGAGGCGATGGCCGTCTTGACGTATTCCTTGCCGTCGGCCAGGGTGAAGGCCAGCTCCAGCGCCTGGTTGGCGCCCGCCTCCTGCATGTGGTAACCCGAGATCGAGATCGAGTTGAACTTGGGCATGTTGCGTGCCGTGTAGCCAATGATGTCGCCAATGATGCGCATGCTCGGCTTGGGCGGGTAGATGTAGGTGTTGCGCACCATGAACTCTTTCAGAATGTCGTTCTGAATGGTTCCCGAGAGCCGGTCTTGCGACACGCCCTGCTCTTCCGCCGCCACCACGTAGCCCGCCAGCACGGGCAGCACGGCGCCGTTCATGGTCATGGAGACGCTGACCTTGTCCAGCGGGATCTGGTCGAACAGGATCTTCATGTCCTCCACCGAATCGATGGCCACGCCGGCCTTGCCCACGTCGCCCGTCACGCGGGGGTGGTCGCTGTCGTAGCCGCGGTGGGTGGCCAAGTCGAACGCCACGCTCACACCCTGCCCGCCTGCGGCCAACGCCTTGCGGTAGAAGGCGTTCGATTCCTCGGCGGTGGAAAAGCCCGCGTACTGGCGGATGGTCCACGGGCGCACGGCGTACATGGTGGCCTGCGGGCCGCGCAGGTAGGGCTCGAAGCCCGGCAGCGTGTTGGCGTACGGCAGGCCTGCGGTGTCTTCGGCGGTGTACAGCGGCTTGACGGTGATGCCGTCGGGCGTCACCCAGTTGAGCGCTTCGACATTGCCACCAGGGGCGGACTTGGCTGCGGCCTTGGCCCAGGCCTGCAGCGACGCGGGTGCAAACTCGGGCGTCGGCGTTGCGGACGGTGCGTTGTGGGGCGTGTCACTCATGGCGAAGCGGTCTCCGAAGATGGCAGTGGGCTGGGGGCGGGCTATGCGCTGCAAGCTGCGCCGGGAGCCTCCCCCGATGTGGCGGCGAGTTTACATCATTCATAATTATTGATTCAAAATATTCTGCCCGGCTTACAATCTGCCCATGTCCGCTGTCACCCTCACGCCCCGCGCCCTCTATGAAGAAGTTGCTGAGCAACTGCGCCAGCGCATCTTCCGGCGCGAGCTGGAGCCCGGCAGCTGGATCGACGAGCTCAAGATCGCCGAGGAGTTCGGCATCAGCCGCACCCCCCTGCGCGAGGCATTGAAGGTGCTGGCCGCCGAGGGCCTGGTCACGATGAAGGTGCGCCGTGGCGCCTATGTGACCGAGATGAGCGAGAAGGATCTGCGCGACGTGTACCACCTGCTGAGCCTGCTGGAGAGCGATGCCGCCGGCGTGGTGGCCACCAGTGCCGACCCGGCGCAACTGCAGGCACTGCAGGACCTGCACGCCGAGCTGGAGGCCGCCGCCACCGAGCGCGAGCGCTTCTTTGCCGTCAACGAGCGTTTTCACATGCTGCTGCTGGAGCTGGCCGACAACCGCTGGCGCAGCCAGATGGTGGCCGACCTGCGCAAGGTGATGAAGCTCAACCGCCACAACTCGCTGTTCAAGCAAGGGCGTATCGAGGATTCGCTGAACGAGCACCGCGCCATCCTGGCCGCCATGGTGGCCCGCGATGCCAAGGCGACCATGAAGGCCATGCAGGCCCACTTTGCGCACGGGCTGGAAGCCGCGACCTGAATTGATCCACCCTCCTGCCCCGCCGGCAATGCAACCCCGGCTATGGGCCGCGGCGCATCAGCCCGCCATCTCCACCCTATTGCGCCCCGCGGCCTTGGCGATGTAAAGCGCCTCGTCCGCGCGGCGCAGCAAGTCGCTGAAGCTGCGGTCGCCCTCGCCCGCAGCGGCCACGCCCATCGACACGGTCATCGGGATCAGCGCGCCGCTCGCATGCAGCGGCTCCCGGGCCACCAGCGCACGCAGACGCTCGCCAGCGGTCAGCGCGGCGGCAGCGTCCAGCCCATCCCACAGCACCACGAACTCCTCGCCGCCATGGCGCGCCGCCAGGTCGCTGCCGCGGCACGCGGCGCGCAGGTGCTCGGCCACATGGCGCAACGCCACGTCGCCCACCTCGTGGCCATGGCGGTCATTCACTTGCTTGAAGTGGTCGATGTCGATCACAGCCAGCGCCAGGCTGCGCCCCTGCGGGTGCTGCCGCTCGGCAAACCGCCGCTCTCCCACCGTGACCAGCGTGCGCCGGTTGGGCAGGCCGGTCAGGTAGTCGGTGGACGCCGCCAGTTCCCATTGCCGGCCGATGCGTTCGGAGCACATCATCAAGAAGGCCGTGGTGCCCACCACGGGCAGCAGCGCCGTGACCATGGGGCTGGCGATGTTGATCCAGGCCCCGTCGCCGGTGATGTCGAACGACGGGCTGACGCCGCGCCCCACGAAATACGCCGCCCGGAACACCATGAACCCCGCCACCAGGGCGAACAGGCCGGCCACCACGCGGCGGCTGTGCACGCCATCGGGCGCCTTCTGCGAGACCAGCAGCATGAAGCTTGCGAGCAGCAGGAAGGTGCAGCAGGCCGACAGGATGAACACGCGCATCCGGGTGTCGGGCGCAACCACGGCAAACCACAGGATGCCGATGAACCCGACCAGCGCCGGGGCAAAAAGCCAGCGTGGGTCGGGCAAGCCGTAGAACTGGCGCAGTGCGCGCAGGTAGCCCGTGCAGCCCAGCATGACCAGGCCGTTGGCCAGTGGCGACGCCAAGCCCAGCGGCATCTGGTACTGGAACGCGTACAGCACAGCGCTGCCCGCCAGCAGCAGCGTTGCGGTGCGCCAGGTCTCGGTACACGGGCGCAGCGCCGCGGGAAAGTCCTTGCGCATCAGGCCCAGCACCCACCCGTTGGCCAGCATCATCAGCATGACAACAATGAAGATGGTGACGGGATCCATGGCGATGACGGGGGATGTGGGCAGGGTGCTGTGGCGTCGGATACCAATGGGCGGGCGGTCAACGTCGTGGCGGCCCGGTGGCGGTGGCGCCCAAGGTGGGGCATTGTGGCCGACCCAGGCCCAGGCCACCACAGGCATTGGCGCGTGTCCCAGGGGCCCGAGGGCTATGCCGCCACACGGCGGAGCGGCATGAGTGTGACCAGACGCACGTCTGCCCGCGTCTTAGCACGCTTGCACGGAGCCACTGGTTTAGTAGCTCTGGCCCTGTGCGGCGGCACACCATGCTGCGGTCAGCCCGGCCGATCATTCCGAGAATCGGAACGCACCATTTGCAACACAAGAGCGGTCGGCAAAGGCGTTTTACCCGGGTGTGGTGGGTATGATCCCGCGGGTTTTCACCGAGGCGGTGCGTTTTTGACGTGCGCCGCCTTCACCGCAGGTTCCATGGTTTCCATTCCTTCCGATATCGCCAGCGTCCAGACGCTGCCGCAGCTTCTGGCCTACCGCGCAGCGCGCACTCCCGACGCAGAGGCCTACCGCGCCTTCGACAACCCCACCCAGACCTGGACCAGCCTGTCGTGGTCAGACACCGCCCAGCGCGTCGACCAGTGGGCCCACGCCCTGGCGGCCATGCAGTTGCCCCCGGCTGCGCGCGTGGCCATCCTGCTGCCCAACGGCCTGAACGCCATGTGCGCAGACCAGTCCACGCTGGCCACGGGCGGCGTACCTGTGCCGCTGCACGCCATCGACAACCCCGGCAGCATTGCCTACATCCTGTCGGACTGCGAAGCCTCGATGCTGATCGTGGGCCAGGCCGAGCAGTGGGCCAAGGTGCAGGCCGTGGGTACGCCGTTTCCGGCACTGCGGGCCGTGGTCATTGCCGACGACGACGCCGCGGCCATCGCGGCCCTGCCACCCACCCAGGGCGGGCCCATCGTCGGGTCGCTGGCGCAGTGGCTGGCCGGTGCGCAACAGGCCGCCGCGCCCGCCGCATGGACGCCCCCTACCGAAGACGACCTGGCCGCCATCGTCTACACCTCTGGCACCACCGGCAAGCCCAAGGGCGTGATGCTGACCCACCGCAATGTGGTGAGCGACGTGAAAGCCGTGCTCGAGCGCATCGCGCCCACGGTGGACGATGTGTTTTTGTCGTTCCTTCCGCTGTCGCACACCTTCGAACGCACGGGCGGCTACTACCTGCCGATTGCCGCAGGCAGCTGCGTGGCCTATTCGCGGTCGGTGGGGCAGTTGGGCGAAGACCTCAAGACCGTGCGCCCCACGGTGCTGGTGTCGGTGCCGCGCATCTACGAGCGCATCCACGCCAAGCTGCTCGAAAAGCTGTCGCCATCGCCCTGGAAGATGCAGCTGTACGAGGCCGCCCAGCACAAGGGCTGGACGCAGTTTTGCGCCACGCAGGCCCTGGCCGCGCCGGCGGCCGACGAGGGCCGGGCCGCCGGCTGGATGGCCGCCCTGCCCTGGCCGCTGCTGCAGATGTTGGTGGCCAAGCCGCTGCTCGCGCAATTCGGCGGGCGCGTGCGCGTGGCCGTGAGCGGCGGCGCACCGCTGTCGCCCACCATTGCCAAGTGCTTTCTGGGCCTGGGCCTGCCGCTCATCCAGGGCTACGGCATGACCGAGACCGCGCCCGTGGTGTCGGTGAACTCGCTGGATGACAACGACCCGGCCTGCGTGGGCAAGGCCCTGCCGGGCGTGGAGGTGCGCATCGGCGAGAACCGCGAGTTGCAGGTGCGCGGCCCCATCGTGATGAAGGGCTACTGGAAGCGGCCCGAAGACACCGCCCGCATCCTGAGCGCCGACGGCTGGCTGGGCACGGGCGACCAGGCCGACATCGTGGGCGGTCGCATTTACATCAAGGGCCGCATCAAGGAGATCATCGTCACCTCCACCGGCGAAAAGGTGCCACCCGGCGACCTGGAACTGGCCCTGCTGGCCGACCCGCTGCTGGAGCAGGCCTTTGTCGTGGGCGAAAACCGCCCGTTCATCGCCTGCGTGGCGGTGCTCAATGCGGGTGAATGGCAGCGGCTGGCGGCTGACCTGGGCCTGTCTGCGCAAGATGCCGACAGCCTGAACCACCCGAGCGTGCACCGCGCGGTGCTGGCCCGCATCGAGAAGAACACGGCCAGCTTTGCCCGCTACGCCGTGCCACGCGCCGTGCACTGCACGCTGGAGCCGTGGACGATCGAAAACACCTTCATGACACCCACGCTCAAGCTCAAGCGCAACAACCTGATGGCGCATTTTGCGCAGGCGATTGACGGGATGTACCAGAAGCCGGGTGGGCGCTAGCCTGCAGCGCCGGCCTGCCATTGCGGCAGGTATTGCGCCACCATCGCCTCCACCACTTCGGCCTGCAGGGCATCGCGTCGGCGCTTGAGCGGGTCGCGATCGCCCTGCCCGCTCATCCATCGCTTGAAACGCGCGAATGCCAGGGGATGCAGGGTGTTCATGCGAGCCATGGCTCCGCTGGAAGCAACCACCACCGCGCTGAACGGCGGCGCGTCCATCAGCACATGGGCCTTGCGGGCCTGGGTCACCCAGAAGTCGTCTTCATCGTCGCTCATGCGGATGGGGTGCGGATCTTCTCCCTGCTGTTCACGCCGCAAGATATCCACTTCAAAGCCGTCCTGGTTGACGGCGGTGTATTTGTCCAGGTCCTTGAGGCGAAAGGTTTTGTCCACCTTTCGGAGCAGGCCGATCATCGAACTGTCCACGCGCGCCAGGGCTGTCGCAAAGTGCAGTCGCCTGCGCACATCCCACAGCAGATCTATGTCTCGGGTCGCCACTGCATCGTCGTCGACGACCACGCCGGCAGTCGCTTCGTAGGCATACAGGGCGTGGGTTCCCACCACCCGAAAGAACTCGCTCAGCCCCGATGAAGCCATGCGGTCGAGCACCTTGACCACGATAGGGTCCACGCGGCCCACCCGCAGAGCGCGATTCATGCGCTCGTGCTCCTTGCGCTTTTCTGCCAGCGCGGTCAGGCGGTCTTGCGCCAGCTGTTTGCGCTCCAGAAAGCGGGCATAGGCGCGCTCTGTCTCGGGTGTTTTGGGCCCCAGGCTTTTTTCCGCGCCCTTGGGGCTGGTTCGCACCAGGTAGACAGCCTCCGGAGCCGCTGGCGGCCCCTTGTGCCAGTACATGCCGCCACGCACTTGCGATGCTTCACGCTCGGCCTCTTCCCAGGCTTCGAACACGGAAACCGCATCGATGTACTGACGGGCGACGTTAGGACGGATTTCGCGCATTCGGTATAAATTTCAAAAACACAAAAATATACCGAATTCCCAATTAAATCAATAGTTTATTGATGATTCAATTCGGCAGAAACTGCTGAAGGGAGCATCAAAAGCCCGCCTTCGGCATACGCCATCCCGAACCGATTCGCCAAGAAATCCCCCAGCCGCACCGCCTCTTGCCCCACAAACCCGCGCTGCGGCAGCCGCCCCTGCGCCACCAGATCCAGCGCCGTGCAAATGCCCGCGGCCGTGGTGAGCTGGATCGCGCTCAACCTGTGCCCCGCCACCTCCGTGCCCACGATGCGGGCCGAATACGAGTCCTGGACCAGCCGCCCGCCGCGCGTGCCTGCCGCCGTGGCAAAGATGACGATCACATCCTGGTCGGTGGTGGGCACCGCCGTTTCCAGGATGTCTTTCAAGAGGTCTCGCCGCTCGCGCAGGCGCAGGTCGTTGAGCAGCAGCTTCAAGATGGCGCAGTGGCCGGGGTAGCGGATGGACTGGTAGTCCACCTGGCGCGCCTGGCCCGCCAGTGTTTCGGTCAGCGTACCCAGGCCGCCCGAGGTGTTGAAGGCCTCGTATTCGACGCCATCCAACGCAAAAGTCTCCAGCCCTTCCAGCGCCGGCACGGTGGTGCGCACACCGTCCACAATGGCTTCGCAGGGGTTGCAGTACTCGTTGATCAGGCCTTCGGTGCTCCAGGTCAAGTTGTAGCGCAAGGCACCCTGCGGATAGCGCGGCAGTGCCCCCACGCGCATGCGCAGCGTGTGCAGGGTGTCGAAGCGGCGGGCCAGGTCGTTGCCCACGATGCCGATGAACCCCGGCGCCAGGCCGCACTGGGGCATGAGCACGCTGCCTGCGCCACCAGCCGCCAGCGCGCGGATGGCCTGGGTGCTCTGCACGTCTTCGGTCAGGTCGAAGTAGTGCACCCCGGCCTCCACGCACAGGGTGGCCACCGTCACGGCGCGGTGAAAAGGCAGCGCGTTCAGCACCGCGAAGCGGCCTGCAATGGCGGCCTCCAGACTGGCGTCATCGGCAGTCAGCCGCGTAGCGATACCGAGGGCGGCTACCTCGGCCAGGCGCACGGGGTCGCGGTCTGCCACTTCGATGTCGTAGTCGCCAGACTGCTGCAACAGCAATGCCATGGCAAAACCGATGTGACCGGCGCCCAATATGGTGACGGCAAGACGCCCTGCGGACGGATGGCGGGGTGTTGGGAGAGACGTGGATTTCATGGTGTGCTCCTGGTGGGATGGCTGCCGGCGGCATGCCGGGCCATCGAATGCAGATGCAGTGATGCTAGGCGGGACAACTGACAATGTGTAGCAGACAAAACGTCGAAAAGCTCTGTGCAATTGGTCATATCGGCGATTACCATCGCCATCATGATTTTTTGACCGACAAAGGCGCTGCATGACCCCCTTGGACGACACGGACCGCCAGTTGTTGAGCCTGCTGCAAACCAACGCCCGCGAGGGCACGGCGACCCTGGCGCGCAAGCTGGGCCTGGCGCGCACCACGGTGGTGGCGCGCATTGCCCGCCTGGAGCGCTCTGGCGTGGTGGCGGGCTATGGGGTGCGCCTGGGGCCACAGCTGGAGGCCCTGGCCGTGCGGGCATGGTGCTCCCTGAGCGTCTTGCCCAGGACCGCACCGGCCGTGCTGCGCGCGCTGCAGGCCATGCCCGAGGTGGAAGAGGTCTCGGCCGTGAGCGGGCCGTTCGACTACCTGGTGTTTCTGCGCTGCACCAGCCACGAGCAACTCGACAGCCTGCTCGACCGACTGGGCCAGCTCGACGGGGTGCACCAGACGCAGACCAGCATCGTGCTCAGCCGCAAGATCGACCGGCGCAGCGTGGGGTGATACCCCTCGCAGACGCGCCTCCAGCCTGGTATCTGAATTGCTACAAATACAGTAGCGTCTGGCGCTTTCCTATCAAGCGGTAGGGGCGGTTTTTACCTTCAATTTACTCACGCATCGAACTGCGTGGGGTTCTTGCCCTGGATGGGCGCGTAAAACGCCTTGATGCTCGCCATGTCGCGCTCCACATCGCCTGTGGGTTCGAACACCGGCCCCAGTCCGCCCACCTTGCGGCCGTAGTCCACAAAGGCCAGCACGATGGGCACGCCGGCCTGCTGAGCGATGTAGTAAAAACCCGTCTTCCAGTGCCGCGTCTTGCCGCGCGTGCCCTCGGGCGGCACGATGAGCTGCATGGGCCCGTCAGCATCCCGCATGGCCTGGGCCGAGCTGGCCACCAGGTTGTTCGCCTGATTCCGATTCACCGGAATGCCGCCCAGCCAGCGCATCACGCCGCCAAACGGCGCCCTGAACAGGCTCTGCTTGCCCATCCAGTACACCCGCAGCCGCAGCGAAAACGCGAGCATCAGCGTGAACGGCAGGTCCCAGTTGCTGGTGTGCGGCGCGGCGATCAGCACGCTTTTGGCGGCGTGGGCGGGCAAGGCGCCCTCCACCCGCCAACCCATCAGGCGCAAGGTGGCGCGCGACAGGGCGCGCAGCAGGGTGTTGACAACCGGCGTGTCAAAAATCGTGTGGTGCATGGGGGAACAAGCGGCAGACGGGGCCTGACACGAACGGCCACACAGGCCATCGGTCGGGCATCAGAAAAGCGCCGCGAGTATCGCCGATGCCGCCTTGGCCCTGCCTTGCGGCAGGACAAGTCACGGCGCCGCTCCAAGGGCAGGCGCGCCATACGCTACTGATTTGATAGCTGGTAGCGCTTGCCTATCAAGCGGTAGCACCCATTTTTCTCATATCCACAGGCTGGCGCGGCTCGCACGCGGGTGGGATAATCGCGCCCTCCTTCCCCCTGCAGCTCCTCTCGCGCCCCATCTTTGCGCCTCGCTGCAGCCCTCACTTGTCTTCCCTTGATCTCCCTTGCCTTCTTTGCCTGCCGTGGAATCCCCTGCTTTGAGCCCCTGGCGCATGTCCGTCGCGCCCATGCTCGATTGGATGGCGTCTTAGAAAATCGTCGATAAATCAACGTGTTGCAGCGATGTTTTTGGTGTCGTTGCATTTTCGTTGCACTGGAAGTGCAAAAAAGCGCTTGAGTTCGGGGCCGAATTGCACTTTCTCCAGAACGTCGGCAGCGCCTGAAGCGTCGGCGGCGGTGCCAGTCCAGCACGCCCATGGCTGACTTGACTGTACGGCTGATATCCGTATGATCACATGCCTGTACTAGGAGAACCGACATGGGCGCGCTCGCACTCAAAGATGCTCGCATGGAGCTCAAGACCACCAAGGAAGCCAAGGAGCTGCTGAGCAAGGCCGCCGTCCTGGGCGGCATGGACCTGTCGTCCTTCATGCTGTCGACCGCCATGGAAAAGGCGCGCGAGATCCTGCTCGACCACACCTCCATCCAGCTCTCGGTGCAGGGGCAGGCGCAGCTGGCCGCCGTGCTGCAGAAGCCGGTGGCTCCGACCGAGGCCATGAAGGAACTGCGCCGCACGCCCCGCTTGGAAGTGCGTGAATGAGTTTTTTCATCACGCGCTTCGATCCGGGGGCGAAGTATGGGGGTTACAACCAGTTCGATTGCCAGCACACCGTCATCAACAAGTTCGTCAAGGGCTCGCTCAAGAAACAAGTCAAGCAAGGCCTGAGCGTGGCCTACGCGCTGCTGGAGGAGGATGGCTCCACGCAGCGATTCGCCGGCTTCTTCACGATCGCCAGCCACACCATTGCGTTGTCGGCGCTTGGCGCCCTGCAGCGTGGCGGGCTCCCCAAAACCATTCCCTGTGTGCGCTTGATCATGCTCGGCGTTCACCATGCCGATGCAGGCCAGGGGCTTGGCTTGCAGCTCATGAACCATGCGCTGGACATCGTGAAGGCTGGGGCGCAGAGCATCGGGAGTTACGGCCTGTACCTGGATGCCGACGCGGGAGCGTTCGGCTTCTATCAGAAGCTGGGCTTTGTGCCGCTGGAGGGCGACAAGAGCCCCGCGCCGTCGCCCATGTTCTTGCCCATGTCGGCGATTCCCTGAGTCAGGCGGGTTACAGCGGCCTGAGGGTCTACTGTTCTGTGGGCCAGCTCACGGTCGGCAACTTCGCCTGTCGCAAGAAGCTCGGATACTGTGCAAAAACTACATGAATCTGGGGAGGCGAATGGTACGCATACGTCGGCTGGAAATCCGCAACTTTCGATCGATCAAGTCGCTCGAATGGGCACCCTCGGCAGGTATCAACTGCCTCATCGGGCCGGGAGACAGTGGCAAGTCGAGCATCCTGGATGCCATCGATCTATGCCTGGGCGCGCGGCGCACCGTGGGCTTCGCCGACACGGACTTCTATGGGCTTGTCGTCACCGAGCCCATCGTTATCGCGGTGACCTTGGGCGGGCTTCCGGACGAATTGTTGAGCCTGGAAGGCTACGGCGAGTTCCTGCGGGGCTTTGACGCAGCAACCGGGCAGATTGAACCCGAACCCAGGGCTGACATTGAGACTGCGTTGACACTGCGTCTCGAGGTAGGGGCGGATCTGGAGCCGTCGTGGCTGCTGTACTCAGAGAGGGCGCAAGAGCAAGGGCTGGAGCGTGGCCTTACCTGGAAGCATCGTGCCGGGATCGCCCCCGCGCGCATCGGTAACTACGCGAGCTCCCATCTGTCCTGGAGCCGCAACTCCGTACTCAACAGGCTGACTGACGAGCGCCCCGATCTCGGAGCAGAATTGGCTCGTGCAGCGCGGGACGCGAGGACAGGGTTTGGCAACCAGGCCGGTGTTCAGCTAGCAGAGACCCTTCAGGTCGTGACGCGTACCGCCACGGCGTTGGGTGTGCCCGTGGGTCAGGCGCAGGCCATGCTGGACGCGCACGCCGTCTCCATTGGCGATGGTGCCATCGCGCTGCACAGCCAGACCGGCATCCCGCTGCGCTCACTGGGGACGGGATCGGCACGGCTGCTCATGGCCGGGTTACAGCGCGAGGCCGCTCAGGCGGCCACCATCGCACTCGTGGACGAAGTCGAATTCGGACTTGAGCCCCACCGGCTCAAGCGCTTGCTGGATTCCTTGGGAGCCAAGGATGCGAACCTGCCCCTTCAGGTATTCATGACCACGCACTCGCCCGTTGCGCTGCGCGAGCTTACCGGGAACCAGTTGTTCATCGTTCGGTGCGAAGGCGATCGCCATGTAGTTCGCGCCGCAGGCGTGACCGATCAGGTGCAAGGCATCTTGCGCACGGATCCGGAAGCCTTCCTGGCGAAGTCCATCCTGGTCTGCGAAGGGGCCAGTGAGATCGGACTGGCGCGGGGCCTCGATCAGTACGGCGTGGAGGATCACAACCAGACCTCGTTCTTCGCGCTCGGTGGCGCATACGTCAACGCCGGTGGCAGCACGCCGGACCTGTGCCTGGACAAGGCGCTTGTCTTGCGCAGGCTGGGCTACAACGTGACTGCATTCATCGATGCGGATAAGGCGCCGACGCCGGCGCTCCTTGCGACGCTTGCCGCTGAGGGCGTTGGCCTGCTCACTTGGCGGCCAGGCAGAGCGTTGGAGGATGAACTGTTCATCTGCATGACGGACGCTGCGATCGATGTCTTGCTGAGCTACGCCATCGAACGCATCGGCCGCGAAGACGTGGCCGAGCACATTCGGTCCAAGTCCGAGGGCCAGCGTACCCTCGAAGCCATTGAAGCTGAGAGAGCAGCGCAGGGCGTCTATCCGGTGGCAACACGCGAGCTTTTGGGCCGCGCAGCGCGGGTCAGTAAGAACGGCTGGTTCAAGTCTGTGTCCGCCTATCAACATGTCGGCCGCAGGATCGTGGGACCGCAATGGCAAAACGCGGAAGCCGGATTCGTCGATGTGCTGAATCGGCTGTGGACATGGACCCATGCCGCCTGAACTCGATCTGCTCACGATTGCGCGGGGGTCAGTCACCGCGCCAGCGGGTTGCGGCAAGACGCAACTGATCGCCGATACGCTGGCCGCGCACACGGGCAGCAAGCCCATCCTGGTCTTGACGCACACCAATGCCGGTGTCGCGGCATTGCGAGCGCGCTTGTCCAGGGCGGCTATCCCCAGCTCGGCCTACCGAATCTCGACCATCGACGGGTTCGCGATGAGACTTGCCGCGAAGTTTCCGCTGCGCAGTGGCCTTCCCGCTCAGACGCTAGAACTCGCCAATCCACGCCAAGACTATCCGGCGATTCGAGAAGCAGCGGCCAACCTGCTGCAGGCTGGACACATCAACGCGCCACTGCAGGCCACCTACGCAAAGCTCCTGGTCGATGAATACCAGGACTGCAATGTCGCACAACACCGCTTGGTGGCCTGGGCGGCGGTGATCCTGCCGACATGCGTACTCGGCGATCCTATGCAGGCTATCTTTGGGTTCGCCGGCAATCGCCTCGTCAACTGGCAAGCCGACGTCGAGACGCAGTTCCCTGCTGTTGGCGTGCTGCAGACACCGTGGCGGTGGCGGCTGGCAGGCACCGAGGATCTGGGGCAATGGCTGCTGAACGCGCGGATGCTGCTTCAAACCGGACAGTCTGTGGACCTGCAGGGAGCGCCGGCCGCAGTGCAATGGGTGCGGCTGGATGCGGCGACGGCCGAAGAGCAACGCCGGGCCGCGGCGAGGACGCGCGGGCGCACCGCGCAGGACAGCGTGCTCATCATCGGCGACGCGATGAACGTCCGCGGGCGCTACCAGTTGACCAGCCAGACGCCAGGTGCGACGGTTGTCGAACGCGTCGATCTCGTCGAGCTCATCCAGTTCGCACGGACGTTTGACCCGGCAGGCGCCAATCCACTTGGACAGGTGGTCGAGTTCGCCGCGAGCCTGATGACCGGTGTCGGCGCGACCGCGCTATTGCAACGCGTGCAGGTTTTGCAGCATGGCAGGCCGCGCAATCCACCGACGCCGATCGAAGCCGCAGCCGTGGCGTTCGCGCGTGGCCCTAGTGTTGCCGAGGCCTCTCGTCTGTTGCAGACCTTTGCCCGGCAAGCTGGAGCCCATGTCTACCGTCCCGAAGTCCTGCGTTGCTGCCTGGCAGCGATGCAGGCAGCCGCTGGTGGTGCATGCACCTTGCACGCCGCAGCACTTCAGGCGCGTGAGCGGCAACGCCATATGAGTCGTTCAGTCTCACGACGGGCCGTTGGCAGCACCCTGTTGCTCAAGGGACTGGAGGCCGACGTGGCGGTCGTTCTCGAGCCGCAGGCCATGACGGCCCAACACCTCTATGTTGCGCTAACGCGAGGTGCACGCCAGGTCGTTGTGTGTTCGCCTACCAGCGCACTTACGCCGCGCGCGGGCGAATGAAGTCGTGAAGCGGATGTGCAGCATTGGTGCGCGGGCCGTCTTTGGGGACGATAGGACAGGTTACCGATCCTTGGCACACTGTGGTTGCCAGAAGGTCAGCTGCTTTTCCTCGTCACGAGGACTCAATCGTGTCGAGCGCGCGCAACGCGTCCACCCAGCCCCGCCCCATCACACTTGGCATCGCTTCCACGTCTCCTCAGCCTGTTCCCTGGCCTTGTCGATCAGCTTCGCCAGATCGCCGACATGGATGACGTAGGGCGCCTTCTGGGACTTATTGAGCCGGAACACGGGAAGGGGCAGTTCGCCTTGTGCCGCCTGCCGCATGGCCTCCTGCCGGCTTAGCCCGAGGTAGTCGACGCAGATGCGATCCAGCGACACGGTGGGGCCATCAAAGACGGCCATGAGTGCGAACGCGGTATTCACAGTGCCACCCCCGGCAGCGCTGCGTTCATCAGCGTGAAGGTGGCAGCTGCGCGTGCGAACAGCATTTCCTGGTGTTCAGGGCCCCCGACTTCGCGCGCCTTTTCGTCCAGTAGCAGAAGTTGGCCGTGGAACTGCGCGAGCAGGTTGAACTGGGCCTCGTTGTGGTGATCGACGCCACCGGCCGCGTGGTCGAGCAGTCGGCTCAGTGTCCATTCAAGGCGACGCTCCACCTCGGCCTGAAGGTTTTCAGCGCGTGTTTTCTCAGGCGTGATGAAACCCTGGCGATGTGACTCGGGCACCGAGTTGTCGCACGATTCGCAGACGGGGAACTGTGCTGCCGTGAAAGTATGGTTGGTGGCGCTGCCGGATTTCTGGCAATCGTGCATGGTGATCGAAGGTTCGAAATCCCCGAGGGGAAAGAACCGGGTCACCGTTCGTCGCAACTTAGCGCTCCTGGTCCCCCTACCCAGAATTAGGGGACACGAACCGGATCTACTGATGTCCGACCGTCCATTGCCCCGGGAGATCTTGTTCGCCGGGCTCCGTCATGGATCAGGAGGCTACCCCTGATGTCGTCAGTGCACTGGTCAGTCCTTTTGCTACCTGCTGCGATCCGTGCACCCACATTGCCGCATCAGGTTCTTTTTCGCTCAAGGACGTCGTCAGTATCTGGATACACCGCACCACTGGTCAAGAAATCGCGTGTCAGCGCGATTTAGGTTGATGTATTTTCGCAACGTGAATTGGGAGCTAACTGGAGGGGTTCCGAGTCAGCTCCGAGGCTTGGCGCTATGGCCTGAGTTAACGACAAGCCCCCGGCAACGTCATGCCAGCACGGAGAGCATGTGCCACGCGAACCGCTCCAGCGATGTCGCCCGACCCGGCCAGCAGTGACGACAAAAGTCCCTGCGCCTTGGCCGCGATCTTTTGCTCGCTAAAGCCTGAGCGGTAAACGAGCAGGTTGCCGTCGGGCGTCACATAGCGCAGCCAATAGCCCCATCCGCGTTTCTTGTACGGATGGATCTCTTCGCCCTCGAACATTACATCTCCGGGGAAAAGCTCCTCATCGCCCCTGAGCAGGTAGGGGCCGGGAAGGCTGGAGGCGCTCATCACGTTGGATGGTAGGGGGAGCGGGGTGTGGGCGCGAATGATCTTTGACCAGTATTTGCAGCGGTAGTCGGATGGCACGACGCGCACGGAAACGCTAGTGGAGGATTGGATTTCGGATTGTTCAGTCATGGTGATCGATCGGATGTATTGCCTACACGCACGTACCCGCCGTGAGGAAGGACGCGCATGAACGTGTGTCGTTGGGACTGGGCTCAACGACGGTTGCGGGGACCGATTACCGCTTCGCCATCCGGCCAGCCGAACCCGGGGGGTCAGCCGCGCCGCCAACGTTGCGTTGGCGGTAGTAGTTTTATGACGTTGCAGGATATCTTGCTATTGATCCGATATCTTCAAGGCCTCAAAACAGATATTGTTTGAGAAAGATTAGGGCCGTTGCATGCAACAAAATATATTTTGATCAGAGCTAAATGTATTTCGGTCGCAGCTAAGAATCGAATGAATCCCACCTATCTCGTGGTGTTGCATATGTGCAACAATGCATTGGCGTCTTTACATTAACAAGTCGATGGAATGGCAGATACACCATAAACCATTGAGCAACATCACATATTTTCTTGTAAGTCGTTGAGTCGCTTCGGATAACCCGCCTTTGAGCGACTCAAGAATTTTTGATAAATCAAGAAATTGGGTTGCTTTGGGTGTCCCGGAAAATCATTGATCCCGTTCAGGACGGTCGGCAGACTTCCGTTTATCGATTGCATTTGGCAGTCGTGCAACAGGATCAATTCGATGAACTTCTCACCTGAAAGGCGAGGCTGGACCCCGCCTTCCGCCCCCAAGGGCACATGGCTTTCCGCTGCGCACTTGACGATCTTTTGGACGCCGCTCTGGTGTATCCAAAATGCGCTGAAACCCGCACGTCGAGCGGCTGAATCCGTATTCCTTCCCACTTCAACGATTCAAGCATTCGAGGACTCAAGGCTTCCATTTTTCCAAGCATCAATTGCTCATAGGACAGAAGTCAGCGCACATCTTTTTTCGCGACCCACCACAAAGGAAGCGACAAGCAGGGCGACGAAGGGCGCAGTGGCATGACGGCAGCCAAAACGCCAGATGAAGTCGCACAAGTGTGGGAAGACGAGTCAGACGACCGGGTCTACTTCCAGATTTCCAAGTCAGGCCTGCAGCACGTGATGCGAACCGCCAGTGCCAGAGCGGCCGCGGTGTATGTCGCACTCGCGGCAGGTGTCGACCACACGAACGCCAGATATCCAAGGGCATGCACCCACGGCGCCAAAGCCGTCGAGGGGCGTACCGGGCTGAGTCGCAAGAGCAGCGTGCCCGAACTCATGGAAGAACTCCTAAGCGTTAATGCGCTCCAGCGGCCACCCACGGTTGCTGACTTGGAAGGGGCAAGCGCAAAGACCGCCGGGCATGCCGTCACCTGGTTGGTCGATCCCCAGCGCATCGACGACCTCGTCGACATCGACCAGCGCTTCCTGGACCCGTACCACGGAGCGGAGAAGCGTCCTGTCCGGCGAAGTGTTCAGGGTGTGAATTCGGACTTCATGCGCCTGATGCACGCCCAGGCCGGCCGTAGAGGGGGGCGGCCCTTCACTGACGCCCTACTGCTGTACTGCGCCTTGCTGCAGCACTTCGATCTGGAGCGCCATGCCGGTGTCGATCCCCGGGTCGCCCACAGCCTCATGTCGCCGATCAGCGGGGATGGGCCGATCGGCGATCTCGAACATGTCATGCCTTTGTTCCGCAACGATGGGCATTGTTTGGTCCTGGTCCAGGAGACCGGTTTTCCTCGCATCAGTGCTGGGTATGCGCACGTGCTGTTCAAAGACCTGCCCAGCCGTCGTGAAGAGGCGTCAGAAGAAAGGGCTGCCGCTGCACTGGACGTGTTGAGATCACTTGGACTGGTAAGCGCCGTACATGTGTTGTGGACCGCATCGCCTTTCACGGAACGCGACAGTGCGCCCCGGGCCACGCTGTATGTCAAAGGCGGCAGCACCTTCACGGACGGCCGGCACCTCCAGCACGAGATCGATGCTGTGGTGAAGGCCACCGACACCATCGACGGCCGCGCGCTGTATCCCAGGAAAGCCGAGGACTGCAAATCTGCGTTCTCCGGAAGCGGGATCTACCGGTACATCCTGCACGAAGACGAGGTCCAGGCATCGGTCGTGTTGACACAGCTGCGTCTCAAACACGTCGCCGATTCCGATTCGCACCGCGCCGGGCTCGTTGTCGAAGGTCTGCGTCGAGACGAATATCTGGATTACCTCCGGTCCATGGAGGTGGCATGACCTGCATCCGGAATCACCTGTCTGGCCAGGCACTGTCCCGACCAGCTTTCGTCGCATCACGGCAGGTGCGGCTGTGCCCGCGATTCCTCGTGATGCCAGGCTCGTCCCGTGGACCACCAGACGCGGGCTCCATCAAATCGTCCGAAAGCCATAACACGGCATAACGCATAACGCATAACGGCCCATAACGCCGGACCACCAACAACCCATAACGTCATCGTTATGAAATCAGAAAGAAAGTACGACATGACTCAACTCAACCTCACCAAAGTCGCTGCCGCCATTCGACAAGTCGAGGAAAACGGGCAGAAGGCGACGGTACGCGTGGTCAGCAAATTCCTGAAGGCAGACACCAACAAAGTGAATGAACTCATGGGAGTTTTGAGGAACGCCCAACAAGCGATGATCGACAGCAAAGCGGAGCTGGACCCGGATTTTGCGAAGGTGCTCGTCGTGCACATCGAGCAGGCGAAAACGAAAGCCAGTCAGCAGGCTGAGCTGCGCGCCCAGGCGGCGGAAGAGACGCTCAACGCGCTCGTCACCCATGTACAGGAGTTGGACGCGACACTGGTTGCCAACGATGAGGAATTGGCTGCGGCGCAGGCTTCGCTGCTCCATTGCAAGGGGCAACTGCAGGAGTGCGTTCGTGAGGTCGACGAAGTGCGCCGCGATTGCGCTGGCAAAACCACCGACGCCGATGCTCGAACGTCCCAGGCACTTGCTGAGGTCCAGTCACTGCGTCTCCGTCTCGACCGCGCAAACCTGCTTCTGAGCACGATGCCCCGGCTCGAAGCTGCTCTGGAAGAAGCCCAGCAACTCGCGAAAGCCGGGCAGGAAGAACTCGCGCAAGCCCGGCAAGCGGCAGCCGTGGCAGACGCACTGGTGCAGCAGCTGACGGAACGCGCGCGAGAGGCCGCCATGCTCGAGCACAGGACGGAGGCGCAACGCCAGCGTCTGCAGGACGAGCTGGAGAAGGCAACTGCCGCCGAGCGGCTGACACGGCAGGAGGAGCGGCAGCTCTCCGCCAAGGTTTCCTCCCTGGAAGCGCGCTGTGCCGAACAGGTGGTGGAGATCGCCAAGTTGCGCGAGGCGCAGAACGATGCCAGTGATGCCACATCGGCGTCTGTTCCATCGCCGAGCGACCCGCGTCGCGCTGCCTGACCCGGCGAGGCTAAGTGCGGGCGCCCCTGCCGAGCCTCCTGGTCCGCGATGACCCTGCCCAGTTCGCGTAGCGTCCTGGGCACGTAGAGCTTGATGCCTTGCCGCGCGAGCTCTTTTTCGCATGTGGGAACCCGACCGGCTTCGGCGGGTTCGCATCGCTGGGCCTGCGGCGTCGCGCAGGGCGTGTTCAGGAGCCGCACGCTTATGCCGCCGGCTGGCGATGCGGTGATCGCCATCTGGTCGGACTTTCCCCAGCCGGGCTCAGGCTTTTGCGTCCAGACTGCGCCAGTCAAGCGGGCTAGCCGGCTCTGTCGCTCAGCTAGCCGAAGCCTGTGAAGGCGTCGCTTACAAACCAGACTTCCAGCTCATCGCTGAACTGGAACTAAGAGGCGCTAACACAAGTTATCTACGAAGCGTAAATTGATGATCGCAGCGGCTTGAGAGCAGGGTCTTGTGAATGCCCAAGTCTGCGGTTGGAACGCCAGCGCTGCTGGACTGGGAAGGACATTAACCTGACCGGGAATACCTGGGGCGAAAAGCAGCGACAAGACCGGCGCAGGTAAGTGAAGGCTACTACTACCGTTGCAACGGTCCTAGCGTACGATTTTTCCATTTTCGGAGACGCCCTCAAGCAGCAGTTCGGCTACGCCAACAGGCGTAATCGAGACTTGACCAAGGACATCGCGCGGCTGACGATGCTGTTCGCGCTAAGCAATCTGAAAAATGTTGCTAAGCCAGAGTTTGGCAGCGCGGGGGGAGTGCGTCTGCGATGCGGCTGAAGGCTGCAGCAGGCGCTGAATCCATAGCCTGCTGCGCTTTGACCGGCACTCCGGCCATTGCGACCAGGGCTATCTCACCGACACGCTCAGGTAGGGTTTTGCAGTCCGTCCCAAGGCCGAACGTCAGCAGGATAAAGATGAGGAATAGGCCTCCCGGTCGGCGACTCGTTTGAACACTAGCGGGAATGAGAACGGGCCGAGCCCCTTAGGGGCTCAGAGCAATCATGTGACCGCGAGTGAACGGATATTACCTAAGGAAAGGTAATTGCCCGATATAGTCCATCTTCCCGATCCGAACACCCTTGTGTCGGAGAATTGCGTATGCCGTTACCATATGAAAGTAGAAGTTCGGGACTCCATGTTGGTAAAAATAGTCCTTGCCCAGAAAAGCGCCTGACCAGCCCGGAGGAGCGACGATTCTTTGTTCCCAGCCGGAGAAGTCGCTTTCTTTCACCCCACTGACATACGTGATCGTCTTTTCAATAAGGGCTTTGAGTTCCGGGACAGTATTCTCAGCGTCCTCGAAGACTGGAGCGGATTTGCCAGTCAGAACTGAGGTAGCGAGCCTGGCCGTATCACACGCCATCTGAACCTGGCTGGTCAGTGGCAGCATATCTGGTGCGAGACGGGAGTTGAGGAGAACTTCCGGCTCGAGGCCATTCGCCTCGGCGTGCTTTTGTGCCTTATCCAGGAGACGGGAAAGGTTGCTTAGCATTTTGGTGAATTGCGTAATTTGCGAGTACATCTTGAGTATCCTATGTTAGGTTGCCGCTTGGATTGTTATCTCGAGTGAACGCATGCGCTTGCTGAGGTCGAAGATGTCGGAGACGATCAGTAACTCATCGGCCTTCGTGTCGGCTACAAGCTGGTTGAGGCCATTGCGAACAGTCTCGGCGCTGCCCACAACGCTGCAGCTCAGCATCTGTTCAGTTTGAGCTTTCTCCCGAGGGGTCCAGTAGGCCTCAATATCTGCTACGGGTGGTTTGAGCAGGCTTGGCATGCCCCGGAACATATCGGCAAAGGTCATCTGCTGGGAAGTCGCAAGAACACGAGCCTCGGCGTCCGTTTCTGCGGCGACCACATTCACCCCGATCATGGCAAAGGGCTTCTGTAACTGCTCTGAGGGCTGGAAATTGGTTCGGTAGACTTCAAGAGCCTGATAAAGCGCCTGAGGGGAAAACTGCGATCCGAAGGCATAGGGAAGACCAAGCGCGGCGGCTAGTTGCGCTCCGAACAGACTCGATCCTAAAATCCACAGCGGCACGTTGGTCCCGGAGCCGGGGACTGCTTCAATTTGCTGCGTTTCGCCCTTTGGGGCGAGAAACGCCTGTAGTTCGAGGACGTCCTGGGGAAAGTTTTCCGCGTTGCTGGGATCCCGCCGTAGCGCGCGCAACGTCATCTGGTCGGTGCCAGGGGCGCGTCCGAGCCCAAGATCGATACGGCCGGGATACAGGGTTTCCAGAGTCCCGAAATGTTCTGCGACGACGTAAGGGGCATGGTTGGGAAGCATCACGCCGCCAGCACCTACGCGGATCGTGGTTGTACCAGCTGCGATATGAGACAACACGACTGAAGTCGCTGCCGTGCTTACCGCCGGCGAGTTATGATGCTCGGCCACCCAGATGCGGCGGAAACCCAACCGCTCGGCATGCTGGGCAAGTGTGCGGGCGTTATCGAGCGCCGTGCGGCGATCGGATCCTTGGCGAACGCGTCCCAGTTCCAGAATGGATAACGGAATCATCTTTTGGGGCTCGTCTCGGCAGAAAAGCGGAAGTGTGCAGCACTCCGGCAAAGGCCGGCGGTGATGTCAGTGCGCGACATCGATCACGACCTTGCCTACGTGGTTGCCGCTCTTTAGGCGCTGATAGGCGGCCTGGTAATCCGCGAACGGGAAGACCTGGTCCAGGATCGGGTGCACCTCGTGCAAGGCCATAGCGCGTAACAGCGCCTCGAAGCTCGCCCGCGATCCGATCGACGTGCCGGCGACGCGAAGCGACTTGGCGAGGATGTCGATCGGCGGCAGTCCGCCACCGAAACCGCTGGTGAAACCGACAAGCGAGATGTCGCCCCCGATCCGGGTCGCGGCCGCCGACTGCACAATCGTCTTCTCGCCCGCGATGTCGATAGTCTTGTCGACGCCCCGCCCGTCCGTGAGGGTCAGGATTTCCTTTTCCCAATCGGGATGGGACCGGTAGTTGACGACGGCGGCGGCGCCTAGCGCCCGAAGCCGTTCCGCCTTTTCGTCCGACGAGGTGATCGCAAGAACCTTCGCTCCGAACATCTTCGCGACCTGTAACGAGAACAGCGCCACGCCGCCAGTCCCCTGAATCAGCACCGTTTCTCCCGCCTGAAGAGGCGACGACAGGTTAAGACCCGTCCAGGCAGTGACCGCGGCGCAAGGCAGCGACGCCGCTTCCAGATAGGACATGTAGTCCGGCAGGTGCACGATTGCGTTCTCGTGGAGCAGGATGGTCTCGGCCAGCCACCCGTCCGTCGTCATTCCCAAGCTGTCGGCATGATACTCCGGACGGTTGGGTCCCCCAATCCAGTGCTGGCAGCAGGACGCCGACACCCGGTCGCCAACCTTTGTGCGTTTGACGTCGCGACCAACAGCGATCACTTCGCCTGCCCCGTCCGACAGGGGAACGCCATTTGGCTTTGTCGGACCGCCATAGGCGCCGTCGAGGATTGCCTGGTCTCGAAAGTTCAGGGATGCAGCATGAACCCGCACCACAACCTCGCGCGCGCCCGGCTCAGGCATGGCTTCGTCGAGAAGCTGCAGGCCCGGCTTGTCGTCAGAGGTCCATCGCACTGTCTTCATCGTCGTACTCCTTTTTAGATCAGCATGGCGTCGCCGTACCCAAAACCAACGGGATTGTTGGCCGAGCGCGGTTTCGCCGGTATGCATTTGCAGGTGATATTATCTGCAGCTAGTCGGTACGGCAAGAACACACCGTTTTGTGTGTTACCCACCAAAAGGTAAGTAAGATGAAACGAGATTGGCGAAGCGGAGATCCTAACCAGCAACTTTTCTGGGCGGCCGCCACAAGCGAGACCCTGCGGGTGTTGGAGGGAAAATGGAAGATCGTCATCATCGTACAGCTCTTTGCAGCCAAGGAGCCTGTTCGCTTCTCAGAGCTTCAGAAACGGGTCGCCGGCGTGAACCAGAAGATGCTGATCCAGCAGCTCAAGGAGCTGGAGAAGGACGGAATCGTCAACCGGACGGTTTTTCCGCAGGTGCCCCCGAAGGTGGAGTATGCCTTGACTGAACTTGGTCTCGCGCTCGGTCCATCCATCGAGACGCTGATTGATTGGGCATTTCTCAAGTGTGAAACGCGCGGGGGAACGCCGCGGCAGGTTTAGATCCACTACCAGGCCTGGACGGTAAGTGACATTCACGCTATCGTCATCAGCATGGCAAGACGAAAAGTTAGCAATGAATTTTGGGCGGCGCTGAAGCCGTTGATTCCTGAGTTTGTACCCTCACGAAAAGGTGGTCGCCGACGTTCGGTTGATGACCAGGCAGCCCTGAACGGTATCCTGTACGTGCTTCATACTGGTATTCCATGGGAAGACTTACCGCAAGAACTGGGCTTTGGCAGCGGCATGACCTGCTGGCGACGACTGCGCGATTGGCAAGCCGCTGGCGTCTGGGACAAGTTACACTTGGCAATGCTCACTAGGTTACGCCAACACGATCAGATTGACTGGAGTCGCGCCAGTATCGACGGGGCCAGCGTTGCCAGCCCCCGGGGGGCTCGGAAACTGGCCCAAACCCAACGGATCGAGGAAAATTGGGCAGCAAACGGCATATTGTCGTCGATGCAAGGGGCGTTCCGCTGGCCATCACGGTCACAGGGGCAAACCGACATGATTCGATAGCGTTCGAAAGCACACTCGACGCCATCCCGGCCGTGCCTGGCTTAGACCGGCGACCGAGGAAACGCCCAGACAAACTGCATGCTGACAAGGGTTACGACTATGCTCGATGTCGCCGTTATTTGCGTAAGCGCGGCATCACGGCGCGCATTGCTCGCAAAGGCATCGAAAGCAAAGACCGCCTGGGCCGGCACCGCTGGGTCATCGAGCGAACGCATTCCTGGTTCGCTGGATTCGGGAAACTACGAATCCGTTTCGAACGCAGGCTTGACATTCACAAGGCGCTGCTCTCAATCGCCGCTGCGATCATCACTTCACGCTTCGTAGATGACTTGTGTTAGCGGCTCTAAGTATCTGCTGATTCGTCATAGTAAGTGCCAGTAACCTAGACTGCGACGATAACGGCCGTCCGGAGCCCTTGCGGTAACCGCGTGCTCGTCACTGAGTTGAGCGAGGCGTCGAAACCATTCTGACTTGCTGGCCGGTAAGACGCCTTACCAAGATGGTTGCGCCATTCGGTCGGATCGACTTCACCGCTTCCTGCTGAGAGCGGGCGGACGTCGTTGAAACGAAGCGATCAGTCCCGTTGACCAAGTGATGTTGAACAATCCAGATTCCACGAATGTCCTCCGCCAGGCTTGCTCTTTCGTAGGTGGCTGCCAAGTAGTTGGCGGACAACAGCGGGCTACCGGACGCAATGTCGTTGAGACTCATAACCCGCGGCAAAACATGGCCACAGCGAAAACATGATCGAGCAGAGGCCTGAAGAAGTGCATTGCATTTGGGACATGTCCGTAGCGCTACGGGGGCTTCGCCGGCTCGACCCGCATCCAACTGTGGGTCGTCGATGAACCCGAATTTCCGGGTGCCATCGCCGTAATCCCAAACCAAACAGTCCTGTTTTTCCTTCCATACTCTCAGGCCACGGCCAATCATCTGAATCAGTAAGGCCAGACTTGAGACGTTGCGCAGGATAGCGACAGCGTCCACAGAGGGAATGTCCACGCCGATGCTGACCAAGTTGACATTGACCAGCCAAGCGCGAGTCCTTGAGGTCTTGAATGCTGCGATAGCGGCATCCTGAGCTGCAGGTGGCATATTGCTGTGCACCAGATATACAGGATTTTCTCCTGCCCTGCGCAACAGCTCTGCGGTGATCGTTGCGTGATCAATATCGATACAAAACACGACGCAGCGCTTTCGGTTTTCGGCTTTGACCGATGCCAGGAGACTCAAAACGACTCGCGCCGTGACGGCTTCGATGGTTCCATCTCCGATGCAGAACACTTCCGACTTTTGGCCTGTGGACATGCTGACCGGTCGTACCAGCCACCCCTGATCGATCAACTCAATCATGGGCACTGTGTATAGCTGCCGCCACATGAGCCCGCAGTGCTTGATGTGCTGACGCCCGCGGAAGGGCGTCGCGGTAAAGCCGATCACCGCGGCCTTCGGGAATCTCCGAACCAGCGCTGCATAGCTTCCATCCGGAGGAAGCAAATGACATTCGTCGATGATGATGACGTCGGGCTCTGCGAGATTTGGCCGGCGGGTCATCGTCTGGTAGGTGCCAGCAATGACTTTGTGATCGTCGCCGAGGTCATTGCCGAGGCTGGACGATAGGACCCCGTGCACGCCGAGTCGCGCGCGTGTCTGCATGAGCAGACTTCGCCGTGGTGTGATGACAAGAATCTGTTTGCCGTCCAGGCGATTCACGATCTCCGAGATGACAACGCTTTTGCCCGAACCAGTTGGCATTACCAACAGGCCCGGTTGACTCGCTTGGATTCCAGAGATCGCTGCTTCTACGGCACTGTGTTGGTACGGACGCAGTCGATTTCTCGCTTGCGGAAGGATGGCTTTGGTGGCCATAGATCAGACGAAGCCCTCGACGGGAGTGACCATAAATGGCTGGGTTGGGCAAGAATCGTTGGGAATGATGGTCAAGACACCTGCCTGCGCCAATGCCCGGAGCGGCCTGGTGGCCAGGCTCTGACTTCGCTTCCGATCAAACTCAGGCTCGAGAAACTCGGCCAGTGCGTCTGAAGACAGGATGCCGTTCATCCGCACACCGACAAGCAGCAATGCGAACAGGGGCGTTGCCCTCGGATGCAGTCGACAATAAATTTCAAGATCCATCATCAGCCGTTGAGATTGGCGACCATAGAAGTGGTTCTTGTTGACCAGAGAGAGCGTGAGGCGCGCGTCTACTCTCTGATGTCCCTTGTGTGGCGTCAATCGTGTTTCGACAATGCCTAGTTGCTCAAGGCGGGATGCCAACAAGCCCGCGCTCTCATTCATGCCGCTGCCAAGTTGGCTGGTGACTTCTCCAACCGAGAACCATGCATTCCCGCAGGTGGCGGAGGCCGCCATTGCCAAACGCAAAGCTACCGCACTGTGCCGCCGAAACTGGCGTACCGACAGCCGTGCCAGGCGCTCGAAGTCCGCTGGGAGAATGATCGAGTTGGATGTGCTCATATCCAAATCGACGCCCGCCGCGGACACTGCAAGTGTTTTGCCTTCTAGACTGACGGTCTGAAGCAACGGCGGCGCTTGCGTTCTTTTCGCTGGCGCAACCGTCAATTTGCGCCTCCTGTCAGCAGGCTGCGATATCCCGCCACGAAGCCAGGCATCCAGGCCATTGCAGGAGATCCCATTGCCAAGTGCGCTCGGACGAAAAGCTCGTCGGCAATCTTGTCGAGTTCGGCATTTAACCGAAGCACGAAAATTTGGTCGAGTTGACCAGCGCGCTTTTCCAAGTTGACTCGTTGTTCGACTTGGTCGAGAAGGTCGTAAATTTCCACCGACGCTGCCAGAAATTTCTTAGCGCAACTTGGCGCTACATGCTGGACGTCGCCTGTGGAGGCTCGGCGCATGAGTTCTCGCGCGCCTTTTGCTGCGTCGATGTGCTGACGCACCGAACGAGACTCGTCCGAATCGTTTCGAATGTAGTTGCTGGTCAGGACTGGGAGATTTTTCACGTGAACCTCGGTGTTTTTTCATCACCGAGCTGGTTCACGGGTGTTCGTGAACCAGCTCAGGATGAGATTTGCTCATCTTTGAATTCCTATGGAATTCGTGCTTTTGGTTCACGGCGGCCTGTTTCCGTGGCATCACTGTCGTAGCGCTAATTCAGGTGCCTCTCGACCCTGACCTCCGACCCCAGTTATTCCTGGGGGCGAATATGTATGGTTGCAGTGCTTGGTGGAATGCTAGAAGGTCAACGGCGCGGGTGTCAAAGTTTGGAGATTGCGTGCTCACTTGGATGTGGTCCAGTGTTGTCAAAAAGACACGCTGCTAATCCGCCATCGCAGTCGTGCACGCAACAAATCATCGCTTGTTTCGGGCCTCTTGCTCGCTCATGACTTTTGCCATCTCATTCAGGGTCTTAGGCTTGTACAGCTTCACACCCAGTTGAGCGAGCTCTCGTTCACAGGTGGGAATGCGGCCGGCTTCGGCGACTTCGCAACGCTTCGCCTGCATTGCATTACATGGCGTGTTCACGAGCCGCACGCTGATTCCACCTGAAGGCTCTGCGGTGATGGATAGTTGATCCGGTTTGCCCCAGCCGGCTGTGGGCTTCTGAGTCCATTTGAGCTCGTCGGAACGGAATTCGCCCGTTGCACTGTTAGGGCGGATGAAGCCAGCGAACATCCCGTTCGGAAACTGAGCCTCGGGTCGATCGCCGAAGCTGAACTCGGCAGTCTTCAATCCGTCCTTGAAAGGGCCGAAGGGGTGAACGTCCACGATCGCCGCAATGCGCTGCCCTGGCTGACAGCTGTAGACGCCGGCGAATCGCCCTTCGACGGGGTGCGTTCCGACGACTTTCTGCTTGCACTTGCGTACGATCTCCTGCGGATCGCCCAGCGTGATCATGGCAGTGCCCGCTGCACACAGGTTGTAGTCCAGCCGTGCGCCGAAGCCTGCTTCCCACGTTCCGGCGGAAGAGAACAGGCCGGGGTGCCCGGAGCCGAAAGTTTGTCCGAGCGCCATGCCGATGAACCCGATCACGGCCAGGCCGGCCAGGATGGGTGCCATGCTGAAGGCCAAGGCCAGCACGGGAAGCGCGAGAGATCCTCCAATCCAGACCCACGCGAGCATCGCCACGACCAGTGCCATCATGCCCAGCCACCCGGGCTGCCCGATGCCGCCGACGACAGCAGGCAGCACGCCAGCGCCGATGACACCGCCGATGAGACCCGCGACGATGATGACGAACACCATGACCGCGTTTGGCGACGCACTGGCCAGAGCTGCTGTGCTGACCGCATCAGCTGCGCCGAGGGCTCCGCTGCCGCCGGTGCTGCGCACATGCCCATCGAAGATCGGCTTTCGCATGCGCGGATGCGCCCAGTCCAACCGCAGCCTGAAAGTGCGGCGAACCCAGACCGCCAAGGCGATGGACGCACCAGCGTAGACGACGAGAAGAATCGATTCGATCATGACGACCCCATGTAGTTGGAACAAAAAGCGCTGACGGGGAACGTCATCTGAAGTACGGGACCTGTTGCACCTCCACCCGGGCACCGGCTGCACGTAGCTTTTTCTCCAGGGCCGGCCGGACGAGTCTTTGCGCTTCGGCCAGGGGCGAGACGGCAACGCTGGCCATCCTGGTTCCGAGTGCGTAGTCGAAGCGACTGGGCTGGTTCGCGTCGGCACCCTTAGCCAGCAGTGCTTCTGCCGCAGGCAGGTTGTCGGCCCAGATTGCGTACATCAGCGGTGTAGCCCGCGCCGAAGTCAGTCTCGCCCGGGGACCGTTGTCGATCCCCAGTGTCGCCAGCACTTCAAGCGGGCGCAGTGCTGCGGAGTTGCCAGAACCGATCGTTTGAGCGACATACAGGCGGTTGACGTCTTCGGCGCTGACCTCGATCGCCTGCAGGGCGCGGGCCACAGCCGGCCCTCGGGTAGGTTCTGCCAGTGCTTCTTCGATGCACAGCGCGTACTGCCCACCACCCAGCGCGACGGACAGCCGTGCCTTGAACTCGACGAGTCGCTCCATGAGCTGTAACGCCTTGATGGCGCCCGCACTGATCGCGCGGCACACATCGTAGTCGCTCGTTCCGTATCCCATGCCAGCGAGCATTTCCGCTGGAGTCGCTGGCCGGCCGACGGCCGAACGGATCGCCTGCGTGTCAGCCTGGATCGCGGCAGTGCGTTCCGCCGCGGATTCAGCAGCGGCTGCTGTGCGGTCCTGTGTCGCCACCAGTGAGCGCAGCAGGCTGCCCTGATCGCTATGCGTCTTCGACCAGACCGTGAACGCTGCGCCGGCGGTCATCAGTACGACCATGGCAGCAATGCCAGGCTTGGCTCCAGCCAGTCTCACGCCGTCCGCCACTGTGGTGAGCAGGCCTCGGACTTCCTGTGGACGAGTGCTGCGGCCGGCCAGGTACAGCGCCAGGGTGATGCTGCACAGCCAGCTCGCCAGTGCGACAAACCCCATCACGTGGCTCCAGCCTGATGGCGCGACATCTGCGAACACGCTCAGCGAGCCGCCGACAAGAGTGCAGGTTGCGAGCGTGGCTGCGTTAGCTGCGGTAAGCCCGGATTTGGCGGCCTCGGCGAATGCTTCAGGGCGGGCGTCGTTGGACATGCGGTGTGTTGATCCTCAAAGTCATCACGAAGACAACATGAGTTTGTTTTTTGTCTCTATCGAAAAACTTATTGAATCCTAAAGTTGTCATTATGTACAGCAAAGTGAGTGGAGGTTTGTGCGCTTGCAACAGACCCTTCTTCTGCATGAAGAAGGCTGCAAAAACATTGACTGCGCGAGCTGTATTTGCTCGGAATTTGCGCCGTGCCAGGCGCAATCGAGACCTTACTCAAGAGGTCATCTCGTTCGATGCGGGTCTGACGCGGGCTTATGTGAGCAGCGTGGAAAGAGGAGTGCGGAACATCTCTATAGACAACATGTCCCGGCTGGCCGACGCGGTGGGTGTGCCGCTCAAAGATTTGGTCGATCCTGAGCAGTTCAAAGACCCAGAGGATCTGTAATTGCCCTCGTGCAGACGGTAGCCCGGCAGTTTCTTGCGTTGACCTCCGCCAGCCCGTACAGTGACGGCACTTGGTCGAACCTGCCACGCAATGCAATCCACCCCAGCCATCCTGACCTCATGCCGCTTCAAGGCGGCAGGTCGGAGGCTGCCTTATCGATTGCGAAGATAGGTCTTTCATCCCCTCCAGTTGGCGCGCCGCAGTAGACGGCGTCATCGCGGACTTCGTCCGCCCAACTGTGAGATGCTGATGACTGAAAACCTCTTTGAAACTACCTTCGGCGTGGCCGAGGTACTGCCTCTCTTCAACTGCCCCGACTGGCTCAACGTCCGCCTGGATCCTGCACTCAGCCGCGATGGACGGCAGTTGAGCGAACTGTTCCTCCGCTCGTATGTGCTGATCCTGGGGCGCAGGCAGCCGCGTCGAGCCACTGTCAACTGCGTGAATGTGCACGGTGCGCTCCACATCATGTTCGACTTCTCCCCACGCCGCGGTGATCTCGAACATGCGACCCTCACCGGCCTGTCTGACGCCCTGCAGGAACTGCACAACCGGCGTCTCGCTGCCGCGATTCGAGAGGCCAAGCCGCAGGCCATGGAGGAGGTGCCGGACTTCGATCTTCCTGCGGTCGAGGGCGATTTCGACCTGCTGGGACTGGTCACCGGGCCACGTCAGTGCAACCCCGTCGATGTGTTTCGCTTCGCCGAGAATGCGGAGCAGCTTGAACACCGGGTCAAAGGGCGTGACGGGGATGCTGGCCGCAGAATCGCGCAGACCTTGGAGCGTCTCGCGCTCAGTGGCCTCAGCCGGCCAATGGCTTCGATTCCCACTGGCTGGCAGCGTCGGCTTGAAGCGCTGGTCGAGAGTTTTCCAAACTTCGAGCAAGCGATCGAGACCGCGATTCGGCCACACATCGCGCTGTGCTCGGAGGGGCTCCCCCATCGCCTGGCGCCTATCCTGCTGGTGGGCGGTCCAGGCATCGGCAAGACTCGCTTCGCCAACGCGCTGGCTGATCTTCTGGGCACGCCGCCGCCGTTGTTCCTGTCGATCGCGGCGGAAACGAACTCCAGCACGATCGCGGGCTCAAGCACGTTCTGGTCGAACTCGTCGCCTGGCCAGTTGTTCGAATCGCTGGCTTGGGGCCGCGCTGGGCATGCGCCTGTGGCCAATGGCCTGCTGGTCCTCGATGAAATCGACAAGGCCAACACTGTGGCGTACAGCGCGCTTGGGCCGCTGTACTCGCTTCTGGAAGATCACACAGCAAGGCACTTCGTCGACCAGTCGCTGCCAGACCTGGAATTCGATGCCAGCCACCTTAGGATCGTCGCCACAGCCAACGATCTGGGCGAGGTGCCGGCCCCGCTGCGCTCGCGCATGCTTGTATTCCAAATCGCGCAGCCATTGCCAACGCAGCTCAACACGATCGCTCGGGAGATTCTGGCCGAGCTGATTCGCAAGATGAGAGTGCGGTTCTCAGTGGAGCTGCCTGCTGCGCTGGACCGCCAGATTTCCGACATGAGCCCGCGATCCATCAAGCTCGCGATGGAGATCGCATTCGCGCGCGCCGTGATGGCACAACGGGATCATCTGACCGCGGAGGACTGGCCGGCACTCCGCATGGACGGTGCTCAGCATCGCCGTGCGGCGATGGGTTTCACGTCGAACTGACGTGTGGCAGCGAACACGCGCAACTTCCCATTTGCGCCAATCGGCGCGCTGGGTGTTGCGGTCACTCGGGGTTTTGAACCCCTGTGGATGGAGGCGCAGAGTGATCGTCAAGCGGAAGCACGATGTCCACGTGCGTGCTGCCCGGGATCTGCGGAGCCTTTCCAGCTTTCGGCGGTAAACCGAATGCCGCGCGATCCTGCGTTCGATCCAGCACTTTGGCAATGGCGGCCACGAGCTCCGGCTTCCTGGCCATGATCCATTTGCCAATGATGATCGCCTGGCGCGTACTGCGTTTTCGCTCTTTGTCGCACTGCTTTGCGAGCAGTTGAGACCGCTGGTTTTTGAGCTGCAGCATTTTGAGGTCAATGGACTCGATGCTTCTGGAGGTCATGGCCGTTCCTGGATACGTTTGCTCAGTACAGTGTAGGAATCGGCGAGCCATCTGTGGGGCTGTGCGGTACTGATTGCCCCTGTTCATTTGGCCCATATCGCTAATGGCTATTGGATGAGAGGCGCGGTCGGCTTGTCCCCGAAGGGCGCACTTAGAGTAATCCCGCTTCGCAGGATTACGTGCGGTCAGGGCTGCGCCCCGACACCCCAAAGGAATCGCGGATGGCAATTTTTCATTTGAGCGCCCGGCCGCCCATTGCTCGCGCCTGCGGCCGATCTGCAACTGCGGCGGCGGCTTATCGTGCCGGCGCATTGATCACCGATCAACGCACCGGCCAGGTATTTGATTACCGCCGCCGCAAGGGCGTGCTCGATGCGCGCATCTACCTGCCGGGTGGCCGACTTGTGCGGGATCGCGAAAAATTCTGGAACGACCTGGAGCTGCACCACCGCCGGCGTGATGCCGTGCTCGCGCGGGAAGTTGTGCTCGCTCTTCCCAACGAGCTGGATGCCGACGAGCGCGCTGCATTGGCCTTCGCCTTCTCTCAAGACATCGCCACCGAGTTTGCCGTCGGCGTGGACTGCGCTCTGCACGCGCCATCACGCGACGGTGATGACCGAAATTTTCACGCACACTTGCTCCTGACTGCATGCATCGTCAATGCCGACGGTGTGCTCGGCAAAAAAGCAGAACGGCTCGACCCCATCGCGTGCAAGCGAAGTGGTGCAGCGGATTCCGTGTCGTGGCTCCGGCCACGTTGGGAACTTTCGGTGAACGCCGCACTTGCCCGCAAAGGCTCTGCCGAGCGCGTTGATCACAGGAGCTTCAAGGATCGAGGGATTGAACGGCTGCCGACCGTGCATCTTGGCGTCAAGGGTGCTTCAGCCCGAGGGCGAGCCAGTATCAACGAGCGTCTGCGGCGGCGGAATGCGCGACTGGAGGCCCTTGACGAACAGATGGGCAAGCTGATGCGCATGAAAGCACGCCTGGCTGCGCGGACCGAGCCAAAGCCAGATAACCGGCGCCAGGTGCCTGTTGTCGACGATCAAGCGTCCGACTTGCTGCTGTGGCGCCGCCGCGCTCAGCCGAAAATGCTCAAGGGCGGGGTTTCTGGGCGTCTGGCGAAGCCTGAAGGCCTGGAGGCCGGCCCGGAACCGGACATCACTGGGAACGGCTTTCGGTCAGGCCGACGACGTCCGGGACGCTGATATCGAGGGGTGTTCGACCGTTCGGGGAGATCCCGTCGCTCACGGGTGAATTCGTAAATGCAAGATGCATGCATTAAAAGTATTTGAGGTAGTCGCCATGTCTATGCTGACAGTTCGCAACCTTTCCCAGGAAGTGCACCGTGCTCTGCGCGTCCGTGCTGCGCAGCACGGCCAAGAGCATGGAGGCTGAAGTGCGGGAGATCTTGGAATCGGCGATTAGCCCCAAGGGGCGCGTAAAGTTGAGCTTGCTCCTGACCGACATGGGTCGCCAAGCCAAACTTTGCGATGAAGAATTCGCGGTGTTCGAGCAGGTGCGCGACAAGACGCCTGCACGCCCGGTAAGCTTCGCATGACCCTGCTCGACACCAATGTGCTGTCGGAGTCGCTCCGTCACGCTCCCGAGCCGCTGGTGATCGAGTGGATCGACGCCCAAGCAATGGAGACTTTGCTTTCAGCTTGCCGAGGTCAGCGCAGCTGACTGCCAATCAACCCCGTCTGACGATGGGCTGGATGTCTGTACACTAACGCAACTGCACAGACATTTGCGGGGCACCCCATGCGATTCACTGACACCAAAAGCGAGACCCTGAACCTACGAGTCTCCCCGACCTTTAAGCAGGTGCTTAAAGAGGCCGCAGACCACGAGCAGCGCAGCATGGTGAACATGCTCGAAGTGTTGCTGGGGGACTACTGCGACCGCAAGGGCATCGTTCCCCCTAGCCAAAAAGCTACCCCTCCTGCCCACAAGCGGGCGCGTGCAGACCGTAGGGAGCACGTGGGAGCAGCGGTATGACCTTCCGCTACATCGGTTCGAAGTCTCGGCTTATCGATCAGATCACTGCGTACATGGGGCACCCTAAACATGGGGCCTTCTTTGTGGATGCCTTCTGTGGCACGGGCGTGGTGGCTGAGGCTGCCGCTGATCTTGGCTGGAACGTGCGCATCAATGACAGCTTGCACTCTGCGGTGATTTCCGCAGGAGCACGCCTCATCAGCAGTGAGCAAGCGGCGTTCAAGAAAATCGGGGGCTACGCCAAGGCCGTCGCTAATCTCAATGCTGCCAAGCCCAAGCACGGCTTCATGTGGCGCGAGTACAGCCCAGCTTCCATGGATACGTGTGGTCTTGAACGGCGCTATTTCACCCAAGAGAACGCAGCGCGCATCGACGCGATGCGTTTATTGATCGGTGAGTGGGTAGAGGCCGGGACCATTGATGAAGTGGAAGAGCGCCTGCTCATTGCAGACCTCTTTGGAGCGCTCAATCGGGTGGCCAACATTGCGGGAACCTTTGGCTGCTTCCTCTCCAAGTGGACCAGTCAATCGCAAGACAAGATTGCGATGCGTTGCCGAGATCTCAAAGCCAGTGGTGTGCGCGTGGAAGCTAGGGTGGGGGATGTGTTTGACGTGCCGAATGCCGTGGAAGACTTGGTATATCTGGACCCCCCTTACACCAAGCGCCAATACGCAAGCTACTACCACATCCTTGAAACCGTAGCTCTTGGCGATGAGCCTGAGGTGGAGGGCGTTGCAGGGCTCCGTCCTTGGAAGGTTTTGGCTTCGGACTTTTGCTACAAGACCCGTGCGCTCAAAACACTTTCGCGCTTGGTCAAAGGCTTGAAGGCTCAAAAGGTGCTGCTCTCGTACAGCAGTGAAGGGCACATCAGCATGCCCGACATGAAGGCAGAGCTCTCGAAGATCGGCAAGTCCACGATGCACCCGCTAGGGGCCATTGGGCGCTATCGACCCAACAAGGTTGCCAGCAGCACCGCGTCTGATGTAAACGAGTTTTTGGTGGTGGTGGAGCGCCCCTTGACACAGCTTCCCAAGCCGCAGCCAAAGGCCATCAAAGCGACCAAACCCATCCTCGTGGAGAGCTATGCATGAGTGCACCGCGTCCCGTTGAAGCGGAGTACCTGTCCCCAGCAGAAGCTGCCCTCACACGGGCTGTGGGTGGAGGTCATGGGCCAGCGAGTTTTGAGCTTCGTCTTCAAGTATTGGAGGCAGCATCGGCGCGCTTTGGTGGATTCGACCTGGCAGCATTTCATGAGGCGTTTGGAACCAAGAGCAAGCGCTCGGCAGCAGAGCTCTTGGAGCTTGCCGTCCCCGTGGTTAGTGCCATCGAGCGCTCACCGATTCATCCTGCATTGGCGCTGAGTGCCTTGTCACGCGAAGCCCTGCATGAACAGGACCGAAAGAGCACGGGCGCGTATCACACGGACTTTCGATTGGCCACACGGCTGGCGCAGCTCGCAGCCCCCAAGCTCACCCACAAGAGCCGGGTAATTGATCCGGCAAGTGGTGCGGGAATTTTGCTTGCAGCACTGACCCATGCGGTGTGTGGCATGGACCGAGCCAAGACAGGTCATTGGCTGGCTCATGGCGTGTGTGCAGCGGACCTCTCGGCCAATTCACTGCGCGCAGCACTGCTGGCGCTGGCCTCCTTTACCGACGATGTATCGGCTCTCAAAGCCATGCGTGCGCGTTGGCACTGTGGCGATAGCTTGATGGCAGATCGCAAGGTCTGGGCTGCGATGGCCCCTGAGGGCTTTGATGCGGTGATCGGAAACCCCCCGTGGGAGAAGGTCAAGCTCTCGCGGCATGAGTTCTTGAAGTCCTCAGGCACCCAGCGCCACTACGGGGCTCAGATTCATGGGCTTGATGAAGATCGCTTTGCTCAGCAGCGCGATGAGGTTGCCAACTATTCCCGGCGCCTCTTGGCGCGCTACCCGGATTTGGGCAACGGTGAGCCAGACCTCTACATCGCCTTCACGGACCTCTTCTTTGAACTGTGCAAAGGGCAGGGGGTTGTGGCTGCGCTGATCCCCGGTGGCCTCATTCGTTCGCAAGGCACTCAGGCCATGCGGCAAAAGATTCTTGACGCCAGCCAAAGCGTGTCGCTCTCGATCATCGACAACCGTGCACGGTTCTTTGCCATCGACACGCGCTTTAAATTTTTGGCTGTGGCCCTCACCAAAGCTGGCTCTGAAAAGAGCAAGCGTGAGCCCATCACGCTCTTGCACGAACGGGGCACTCCCACGGGGTTGGAGACGACGGGCACCGCCACCATTGGACGTGCAGCACTGGCGGCAGTTCGGGACGATTTGAGCCTTCCTGAGGTCCGTAGCGTTGCCGAGTGGAAGCTCTTCTCGAAGATCGCAGAAGCCGGTGTGTCGTGGAAAGAGCTGGGCTGTGGCTGGACTCCGAAGTTCTGCCGTGAAGTCGATATGACCAAGGAGCGCCCCAAGTTCCTCAGTCGTGCCACCACAGGTGCTCTCCCGTTGGTGGAAGGGCGCATGGTGCATGCCCATCGCTTTGGTGTGAAAGGGCATGTGTCTGGCACTGGCCGCAGTGCACTGTGGGAGGCCTTCCCCATCGGAGGCTCGCGCCTCTCTCCGCAGTTTTGGATTCGTCCATCTGACATGCCCCGTGCAAACCAGCACCGTGCGGATGTGCTGCGCGTGGGCTTTTGCGACATTGCAGGTCAAACCAATGAGCGCTCGCTCATGGCCTCGTTGATTCCGGCTGGGGTGGTCTGTGGCAACAAAGTGCCCACGATTCTTTTCCCCGATGACCCCTCGGAAGAGCGGTTGCTCGTGTGGGTGTCCATCGCCAACAGCTTTGCTTTTGACTGGATGCTTCGGCGCGTGCTCACCACCACGGTGAATTACTTCTTGCTGCAAAGCGTTCCCATGCCAAAGCTCGCCAAAGAGGGCTTGCCATGGCAGAAGCTGGTGAGTGCTGCGCGCGAATTGCGCACACTCGATGGCGCCGGAGCTACCCGAGAAACCTACGAGCGTATGGCGCAGCTTCGTGGGGAAATTGATGCCGAAGTGGCCGTGGCCTATGGGCTTGATTTGAAGGATATGGAGCTGGTGCTCCAAGACTTCCCGATTTTGGATCGGGGCCAAATGGGGCTGCCGGGAGAGGCCAAGTCCACGATTACCCGAGACACTGTTTTGGCCGCTATGGCAAAGCGCACAGGAAGTCGCACTACAGTTTGGTCGCGCCGTGCGGTGGAGGCATGTGCGTTGGGGGCCATGGCTTATGTGCCCTCAGAGCTCGCCCTTGGGGGCGAAGAAATCGAAATTGGTTTGGGGGATAAAAACTATGGCTGAGGCTGCAAGCCAACAAGTCGCACGACTGGTTTTCAAGGAAATTCTGGACGGGGATCGAAAAAAGTTCCTGGCCAAGTCGAACAATGATGCCGAAGCTGGGGGCGGAGCAAGGGACCTGCGCTTTGGATCGGTTGACCAAGTAAAGGATACGTTAAAGCAGCTATTCCCAGAGATTGAGCAGAAGACAAACAAGGCGGGAAACGCTCAGTTCAAGGGTCTTTTCAATTGGATTGACCAGAACGGCGAGCACCAGCAGGCCACCGCTTTGTTGAAGCCACCTTACTTGAAGCGCAATGAATTTCGGATTGCCCAAGTACACAAGTACGCGTGCTTTCAGGTCCGTCCGATTCCGAAGGCTAGTGCAGGCAACAGGATATTGCTGCTCCTGATCCAGCGACATGATGGTTCAGTATGGCCACATTTTGTCGAGGAAGCTTCGTTGCGCACCCCAGGCGCTTGGGATGAGTCTGTCAGTACGCCGCTTCTCGAATGCTTGGACGCCAAACGAGCCAAGAACGTTGCCGCCATGGGATTCATCGACATATCAACCTCCGAGAAATTCTGCAATGGCAAACAATGTGTCTGAGGACTGCAAGCAGGCGTTGAAGCTTCTGGCACGATCCAGGAACGTTCTTGTGTCTGGGCCGCCTGGCACAGGCAAGTCAAAGCTGTTGGCTGAGGTTGCGCTCGCATTCTTGACACCTCCTGGCCAACAGTCGGACGCTGTGCCAAAGCATGATCCCAATAACCCTGTTCCCATTCCTCCGGCTAAGAAGGCCTCGGATGCTTTGAGTCATCAATTTCCTGGTGCGACTAAAGCGGATCGCAAGGTCTTTCGGACGGTCTTTCACCAGAATTCCAAGAACCGAGACTTCGTATCGGGCATCACACCCGCCGTGAACAAGGCGGCAGGTACCGCAGATTTCACCATCGTGAAGGGCACGTTGTACCGTGCCAGTGAACATGCGAAGGCTCCTGATGGCGCTGCTCTGTTGATCATTGACGAAATCAACCGAGGACCAGCAGTGCAGGTGTTTGGTGGCGCCATCGTGGCCATTGAGCCCGACAAACGTCTGGCCTCTGATGGGGCAAAGCGCGCCGAAACGCAGTTCTTTGAAATGCTCGATCCCAAGACGGGTGATGTGATCGAGTACGCCTTGCCTCATGACCTCTACATCTTGGCGGCGATGAACCAAGCGGATGCTTCGGTGGAGCCTTTGGATGTGGCGTTCTTGCGCCGTTGGGAGCCTCTGCGTTTGGAGCCTGATGAAGCAGCGCTGCGTGCCTTCTATGGACTTGGTGCAAAGGGTGCTAATGCTCTGCCTGATGTGCCTGCCAACGTGGGCGATGCTTTGGAAGCATCGGTGCGTGCATGGGGGGCTGTGAATACCCAAATTGCGCTTGGGCGTGGCCCCGAGTTTCAGATCGGGCATGGCGTGCTGATGTCGGATGTGAAGCCCCAAACGCTGGCACTTCCTGAGGCTCTGGGCGCGCTGTGCGTGGGTTGGGCCAAGGTGCGAGCACACGTGGAAGAGGTGTTCTTCGGGGACACCCGTGGCATTGCTACTGCCCTCAATGCACTTGATGGCCCAGCTTTCAATCCGTTCAAGATCATCGAGACGACCTTTGCCGATGACTTGCGGTTTCGCCTGGAAGGCCCCACGAATTTTGCTGAGGGGAACATCTACGCGGCACTGCGGGCATTTGCCAATCCTCGGGGGTAGCGCGTGGCGCACACCCGAACACGGCTGTCCTTGGTTGAGTACGGTGCACCCGTTGACCTGAGCCGTGCGATTGTTGATGCCATCGGGGTAGATCGCACGAAGGCCAACAGCCTGTTGATGGAGGCTGGGAGTCGTGCGGCATCGAGCCTTCGGCTCAACTACAACCCCATCAGTGTGGATGCTAAAGGCGCACGGGCCATCGATTTTGCGGGCCTCATTCGCTTGGCGCCTTCACTGGAATTGGAGGTTGCGCCCAAATTCTTGGGACTCGATGACACCGATGCTGCGTGGCGCGAGGACTTCTTTTTTCTCTCCACGCTTTCAAGGCATGGGCGCCTTTTGGCCTCTGAACGCCTCTCGGCCTCAGGAGGTACACCACGCGACCTCTCCACGTTGGTGGCGCGTTCCATCACGAGCATGTACGAGGCTCGAAAACGGCGCCCGCTGCGCAGCTATCGCAGGGTGCGTGAGGCAGACTTTTTCATCGATGGGGACCCCGACCCGGTGGACCTCATCTTTCCCTCTTCCGATGGCTTTGAGCAAGAGCTCATCCGCTTTAATCGCAAGAACGGTTGGAATGGGAACATCGTGGCTGCGGCCAAGGAGCTGCTGCCAGAGGTGAGCGACCCATCGGCTGCAAGTTCCCTGGTGCGTTTGATCGAAGACCTCTCGCCTCAAAATGCCCCTGCCAATCGTCGCAAACCCATTCCTGCACGACACAGAGCGTGGAAACCACTGCATGAGCTCTCCATTGATGTGCTTGGAGGCTTGGGCCTCAACTACAAGCAGGGGCAAGCACATGCACCGGGCTACTTGGTCGATACGTGGCGGGTGTGGGAAGACCTGTTGACGGTCGCTGCTCGATTGGGTTTTGGTCGCAATGCCGTAGTGCCTCAACGAGGCTACCCCTTGGGGACCAAGACCAAGATCAGCACGGGTGCTGTGAGCAAGCTTTCGGTGTATCCGGACTGCGTGATTGAGCCCGATGGCTTGAGGCCAAGAATTCTGCTGGATGCCAAATACAAAGGCCACGTAGAGAAGGGACAGCTTCGCATCGGTGAAGCAGACATTTACGAGGCCCTGGCCTTCGCCAAAGCCACCGGATGCAACTTGGTGGCGCTGGCCTATCCTGCGCAGCCCAGCGACGCCCCGCAGCCTGTGGGCACCTGCACGGTCTTTGAAAAGGCTGTGGTCGATGCGGTTCAGATCGTGGGCATCCAGATCGAGAGCCGTCTGATTTCAAAGACGGGAGGACTCAGACAATTTGCCGCCAACTTCGCTGTGGGTATGACTGCTGTCTTTGCTTGATGTCCAGATGCCTTGCATTTCCGGTTTCGAGTCCCGTCTACGCTCACCCCGCCGCCGGCTTCAGTGCCTCGAACCGGCGGTGCAGATCTTCCGGCCGGATGTGCGTGTATCGGCGCAGGGTGTTCCAGTTCGTGTGCCCAGACACCAAGGCAACTTCCTCGATCTTGAACCCGTACCAGAACAGCATCGAAATGCCGGTGTGGCGCAGATCGTGGAACCGTAAGTCCTTGATTTTGGGTAGCCCTGTTTCCGCAATGCGATCACGCGCGCGCTCGAATGCGGACGATGCGGATTCCATGTTGTACGGAAAAATGCGGGCGTCCAGCTTCGGGATTTCTTCCAGCAAGGTCCAGGCCGGCGTGAGAAGGGGTACCACCTGGTCGTTGTATTCCTTCTTGGTTGGGTGCTTCACCTGGCGCAGGGTAATCGTCCGGCGCTTGGTGTCGATGTCCTTCCATTGCAGGCGCCCCAGCTCGCTCAGTCGCCGTGGGAAGGCTAGCGCAAACTTGTAAAGCTGCGCCATGTCGATGGTTGTCTGGTGGTGCGCATTGCGCCGCGCAAACTCGGCTAACAGCGCCTTTTCCTCCTCCCCGTCCACCCAGCGGATGACCTCGCGGGATTTGGCAACCAGGCCCTGCTTGTTGAGGTAGTGCATGGCCTCCTGAATGACCGCGGGATCGGCGTCGACATCGTAAGCAATGCGGGCGACGCCGAAAGCGGCTGACACCGGGGAAAGGTCGGACTTGATGGTGGCGGGTGAAACCCCATCCTCGGTTTTCCGCCGGATCGCGTAGTCAATCAGGTGCTTGGGCTTGAGGTCGCGGATCAGGATCTTGTCGAACTCGTCCGCGATCTTGTTGTGGTTGTGGATCGTCGAGCGTCCCAGGAGGGGGCGCACCACCAACTGCGCATCGAGGTGCTTGCGGACGAGATCTCCAACAGTCATCTTGCTGGAGGCGTGCCTGGCCGGCCCCTCCGCCTTGACCTTGGCCTCCAGGCGATCACCCCAGGACGCTGCTTGAGCCCGAGTGTCGAAGACCTTCGACTCTGAGAAAATCAGGGCGCCGCCCTGCTTGATGCGAACCTGTGCGAGGAATTTATCGCCGCGTGGTGTGACTGACGCCATGTTGTGATCTCCAGTGCAACTTGCTTTTATGATGCGGTGCAACTGTATCGTCAAGTTGCACCGAATCGTTGCACTTGGGGCGTTTTTATCCCGTTAAATGCCCTGAAATACGCAGGCAACACCCGAGGGCAGGAGAATGAATTTAGAGCAAAATCAACAACGTACTGAAAATCTATCGCCTTGGCGGCTTAGCGTGGCTCCGATGATGGATTGGACTGACCGCCACTGCCGGTATTTCCATCGCCTGCTGACACGCCAGACCCTGCTGTACACCGAGATGGTGAACGCTGGCGCCATCATCCACGGCGGTACCGAGCGCCACCTGCGCTTCAACAGCGAAGAGCACCCGGTGGCCCTGCAGTTGGGCGGCAACGAGCCCGACAAGCTGGCCCACGCCGCGCGGCTGGGCGAGGAATGGGGCTACGACGAAATCAACCTGAACTGCGGCTGCCCCAGCGACCGGGTGCAGCGCGGCGCCTTTGGCGCCAGCCTGATGAAGGCGCCACAGCTGGTGGCCGACTGCGTGAAGGCCATGAAGGACGTCGTGGATGTGCCGGTGACGGTCAAGCACCGCATCGGCATCGACAAGGCCGAAGACTACGGCTTCGTGCGCGACTTCATCGGCACCGTGGCCGAGGCGGGCTGCACCGTGTTCATCGTGCACGCGCGCAACGCGTGGCTGCAGGGCCTGAGCCCGAAGGAAAACCGCGACATCCCGCCCCTGCGCTACGAGGTGGTCCACCAGCTCAAGGCCGAGTTTCCGCAGTTCACCATCGCCATCAACGGTGGCATCCAGACCGACGATGTGGTGCTGCAGCAGCTGGAGCACCTGGACGGCGTGATGATCGGCCGCGAGGCGTACCACAACCCCTGGTGGATGGCGCGCTGGGACCAGCTCTACTACGGCAGTCAGGGTGGTATGCCCTGCCCCCTGACCCGCGAAGAGGTGGAGCTGGCCATGGTCGAGTACATGGAGCGCGAGGCCGCGCAACACGGCACGCCCTGGCCCCACATCGCCCGCCACATGCTGGGCCTGCGCCACAGCCTGCCCGGCGCGCGCATCTGGCGCCAGGTGTGGAGCAACCACCTGCTCAAGGACCGCCCGGCGCGCGAGGTGCATGCGCTGGCCATGGCGTCCTATGCCAACACGGCGCCGGACGCTGCTGCAGAACCATTGGCGCAGGCCGTGGCCTGACCTGGCGTTCTGGCGGGATGCAAGGTGCTGGAATCCGAGCCTTCCGTGACGCCAGGCGCGCGGCCCGCAGTCGTTGTGCGCCCGCCGGTGATGGCCGATGCGCCCCGCTTCATCGCGCTGGCCTGCCAAAGCCGTGCGCTGCACGCGCCCTGGACCACCGCACCGTGCGATGCAAAGGCGTTCTCGGACTTCCTGGCAACAATGGACTCGCGCAGCAACCACAGCTTTCTGGTGTGCCTGCGCTCCGCTGACGGCGCCGAAGAGATGGCCGGCGTGATCAACATCACCCAGATCGTGATGGGAGCGTTTTGCAGTGGTTATCTCGGGTACTACGCGTTCGCGGGCCATGAGCGGCAAGGGCGCATGCGCGCAGGCCTGCAGCAAGTGCTGCTGCACGCGTTTGGGGTCTTGAAGCTGCACCGCCTGGAGGCCAACATCCAGCCCGGCAACCTGCGCTCCATCGCACTGGTACGGTGCTGCGGGTTCGTGCAGGAGGGGTTCTCGCCGCGCTACCTCAAAATCGACGGACACTGGCGGGACCATGAGCGCTGGGCTGTTCTGGCGGACTGAGTGCTGTGGCGGGCCGTGGCAGTGGTGGCCGTCCGCACCATGATGGGCAATCGTCCGGCACGGCGCCTTTGCATTTGCGAACACACTCGGGGAAGCGATCCACCACCACGCTGACAGCTATGCTCTGTGGGCGCGGAACCCAAGCCTGCGATTGCACTCTTCACCCATTCAACAACAACATCCGAGACACGGCATGCCATCGCTTGATTTCGACCTGGAGGAATCCGCCTTCCGCACGTTCTACGCGCAACAGTCCGCCGCGCTGGAGGACGCCTGTGCGGCACTGACCGGCCTGGTCGCGGCCACCGTGACGCAGGCTGGCGGGGTGGACATCACCAAGGTCGAGGGCCGGGTGAAGGATGCCGACGAGTGCATCCGCAAGTTCATCCGCAAGTACCGCCCGGCGCTGGAAGAAAGCAATACGCCGTACGACATCCAGAGCTACATCACCGACCTGATCGGCGTGCGCGTGGTGTGCCTGTACGAAGACGAGCTGGAGAAGATCGCCCAGATCATGCGCGCGCACTTTGCGGTGATCGACGTGACCGACAAGGTCAGCGCGGTGGAGAGCACCGAGGCATCGTTCGGCTACAAGGGCCTGCACCTGGACTTGCGCCTGTCTGCCGCGGAGCGCTCGTTGCCGGAGCATGCGGCCTATGCGCACCTGCCCTTCGAGCTGCAGGTGCGCACCATCATCCAGGACTCCTGGAGCGTGCTGGACCACCGCATCAAGTACAAGAAGTCGATCCCGGGCCAGCTCAAGCGGCGCATCAACGTGCTGTCGGCGCTGTTCGAGCTGGCCGACCGCGAGTTCCGCCAGATCCGCGACGCCACCGCCGCCGAGCTGTTGCAGGCGCCGGACGAGACTGCCGAGCCCTTGCCCGGCGATGACGCTGCGGCGGAAGGCGATGTCGATGGCGCCCAGGCACCGGCCAAGGCGGCAGCGCCCAGCAGCGAGCTCAACGCATTCACCTTCCTGAAGATCGCCACGCACTTCTTCAAGGACTTCGAATTCGAGCCCTCCAAGGTGGACGGCTTCGTGGACGACATCCAGGCATGGTCGCCCGGCATGACCCGCGCACGCTTCAACGCGCTGATGCGGGAGACGGTGGGCGTGGTCAAGCGCTACAAGCAGCACTTTGAGGAGCAAAACCCTAAAGCCAGCTTCAACCCCTACACCGTGATCCGGCACTGCCTGTACCTGAGCAACAAGGCAGCGTTTCGCCCCGCCCTGCGCAACTCGGCGCGGGAGTCCTTCGAGTCGTGGATGCAGGAACAGGGCGAGCCCAAACCGCATTGACCACGCTCGAAACATGCAGTGGCGCTGGCCTGCTCAGCGCAACGTGCTATTGATTTGATAGTGGACCAACGATAGTGCGGCCGAGCAGGCCGGCACACTGCAGGCCGCACGCCATGTCGCATAGGCGACTTGAGACTGGTGGTTTTCCTCCATGCGCTTGTTACCAAGTGCTGCTATATTGCACTGCAACATAACGGAGTTTCGCCCATGCTGTACCACATCTACGAGACACAGCGCTCTCTGATGGAGCCCTTCACTGATTTCGCTCAAGCAGCTGCCAAGCTCTACAGCAATCCTCTGTCGCCCTTCAGCCAGAGCCCCTTGGCGCAGCGCATGTCCGCTGGCTACGACCTGCTGTACCGGCTGGGCAAGGACTACGAAAAGCCATCGTTCGACATTCCCTCGGTGGACGTGAACGGCGTTGGCGTGGCGGTGCACGAACGCATCGAGCTGGACAAGCCGTTTTGCGAGCTGCGCCGCTTCAAGCGCTTCTCGGACGACCCGGCGACCCTGGTCAAGCTCAAGGCCCAGCCCGTGGTGCTGATCGTGGCTCCGCTGTCGGGCCACTACGCCACGCTGCTGCGCGACACGGTGCGCACCATGCTCAAGGACCACAAGGTCTACATCACCGACTGGAAAAACGCGCGCCTGGTGCCACTGTCGGACGGCGAATTCCACCTGGACGACTACGTGAACTACGTGCAGGAGTTCATCCGCCACCTGCAAGGCATCTACGGCAACTGCCACGTGATCAGCGTGTGCCAGCCCACGGTGCCCGTGCTGGCCGCCGTGTCCCTGATGGCCAGCCGCGGCGAGACCACGCCGCTGACCATGACCATGATGGGTGGCCCCATCGACGCGCGCAAGTCGCCGACGGCGGTGAACAACCTGGCCACGAACCGCAGCTACGAATGGTTCGAGAACAACGTGATCTACCGCGTGCCCGACAACTTCCCAGGGGCCGGCCGCCGCGTGTACCCCGGCTTCCTGCAGTACACCGGCTTCGTGGCCATGAACCCCGACCGGCATGCCACCAGCCACTACGACTATTTCAAGGACTTGATCAAGGGCGACGACGCGAGCGCGGAAGCCCACCGCAAGTTCTACGACGAGTACAACGCCGTGCTGGACATGGACGCCGACTACTACCTGGAAACCATCGAGACGGTGTTCCAGGAATACAAGCTGGTCCACGGCACCTGGGACGTGCGCTCGCCGGACGGCAAGATCGAGCGTGTGCGCCCCGAGGACATCAAGACCACCGCCCTGTTCACGGTGGAGGGTGAGCTTGACGACATCTCCGGCTCCGGCCAGACCGAGGCAGCCCACGGACTGTGCAGTGGCATCGTGCACAAGGAGCAGCGCCACCTGGAAGCCAAGGGCGCAGGCCACTACGGTATTTTCAGCGGCCGCCGCTGGCGCGAAGTCGTGTATCCGCAAGTGCGCGCCTTCATCCACGGCCACGAAAAGCCCCAGAAGAAAGCCGCTCCCCGCGTGATCGAAACGCCGGACGACAACCCGCCCGCACCCGCTGCGCCGGCTCCGAAAGCGGCCGTCGCAGCCAAGGCGGTCGCGCCAAAAGCCGCTCCAGCCAAGTCGGCACCGGCCAAAGCAGCCACCAAGACAGCGCCCCAGCCTGCGGCCAAAGCCACGAAAGCAGCCGCAAAGACTGGGTCCAAGCCAGCCCCCAAGGCCGCATCGGCCGCTGCTGCCGCATCGTCGGCCGCAGCGCCTGCCGTGGCCACCCGCTGGGTGACCCCGGCCGCGGCAGGCCGCGGCAAGGCGACGGCCACCGGGGCTGCCAGCCCTGCTGCTGCAGCCGCCACCGCCGATGCGCCCGAATCGGCCAAGGCCTCCGTTACCGCAGCGGCCACGCCCCGCACCCGCCGCGGCGCGGCGCGCAAAGCTTGATCGCCGCGCTTCGCACGCCACCCACGCCGCCTGCCGCCACCGCCGCGCTCGCGGCGCGGATCAATGCGGCCCTGCCGCAGACGCAGTGCACGCGCTGCGGCTACCCGGACTGCAGCGCATACGCCCAGGCGATCGCTGACGGCCTGGCCGCCATCAACCAGTGCCCACCGGGGGGCGCCGAAGGCATCGAACGGCTGGCGGCCATCACCGGCCTGCCGGCAGCGCCCCTGAGCGCGGAGCACGGCCAGGAAGCACCGCGCGCTGTGGCCTTCATTGATGAATCCTGGTGCATCGGTTGCACGCTGTGCATCAAGGCCTGCCCCACCGACGCCATCGTGGGGTCGAACAAGGTGATGCACACCGTGATCGAGCCCTACTGCACGGGGTGCGAGCTGTGCATTCCGGTCTGCCCGGTCGATTGCATCCAGCTGGAGAACGTGACCGGCACTGCGACTGGCTGGGCGGCCTGGTCGGCCCCTCTGGCCCGGCAGGCGCAGCAACGCTACGCGGCACACCGCGAGCGCTTGCCGCTGGATGCGATAGCGGACGATGAGCCCGCAGATGGTGCCGTGACCGCCGCGCCGTCGGCCCCGCGCAGCGATGCCACGGACGCTGCTGCGCCCGCACCAATGGGCGCAGCGGACGACGCCCAGGCAGTGCGCAAGGCGGCCATCGCAGCCGCGATGGAACGTGCCCGGCAACGCCGGGCGCAGGCGCCCCGCTAGTACGCGAACGGGCTGGCCCGCGGCAGCCGGCGCATGCAGGCAACTCGCTCGATCCCGCCCCGTTGCGATCAGCGCGCGGCCAGCTTCTTGTACACGCCGCAGCCCAGGTACAGGTCGCCCACGCGGCTCACATACGACATCTTGGTCTGCACCGCGCCGGAGGCCGGGTTGACGATGTCGTACTCCACCCAGCCCGGTGCATGGTCGGCCTGCGCCACGATATCGCTCACCAGCTGGTCACCCGCAATGCCCGGAATGTCCTGCACCCGCGTGCCCACCTTGGCAGGGTTGCCGCCGAAGGCCCGGTAGGTTCCGCCGGTGTCGAGCGCGAACACGTACATGTCGCGGTCGTGGTAGGGCTGGCTTTTGTCCGTGATGCTGCGCAGGAACTGCTCGCGCGAGGAGCTCTTGTGCAAGGCCACGGCCCGGTGCACCAGCGCCACCGCCTCCTCGGCTGTCCCCTGCTGCAGACGAAACGCCGACACCGCGCGCGACAGCGTAGACGCGCGGCTTTCCAGCGCCTCAGCCTGCTGCACCGCCTGGCCCACCATCTGCGCGTTGTGCTGGGTGATCTGGTCGAGCTGCTGCACGGCAGCGCTGACCTCGCGCAGGCCGGTGCTTTGCTCGGTGCTGGATCCCGATATCTCGCTCATGCTGGCCGCCACGCTGCGGATCCCGCTCGCCATGTCCGCAATGCCCTCGCCCGCGGACCGGATCAGGCCGGCGCTGGTTTCCACCTGGCTCACCGACGCGCCGATCAACTCGCGGATCTCGCGGGCTGCATCGCCCGAACGCTTGGCCAGGGTGCGCACCTCGGCCGCCACCACCGCAAAGCCCCGGCCCTGCTCGCCAGCGCGCGCAGCCTCCACCGCGGCGTTGAGCGCCAGGATGTTGGTCTGGAATGCGATGCTGTCGATGACCCCGATGATCTCGGTCATGCGGCGCGCGCCCTGCTGGATCGCCTCCACCGACTGCACCGCGCGGTCCATCGCCTGCGCGCCCTGGTCGGCCGCCTGCCGCACCTGGGCAGCGCGCGCGTCGGCACTCTGGGCCGTCTGGGCGTTGTTCTGCACGGCGGACGAAAGCTGTTCGACGCTGGCCGCGGTCTGCTCGAGGTTCGCGGCCTGCTGCTCGGTGCGGTCGGCCAGCGAGCGGTTGCCCTGGGCCAGGCTCTGCCCGGCATGGGCCACCAGCGCGGCGTTGCTGCGGATGTCTGCCACCATCGATGACAGCGTGATCACCATGCGGTCGAGCGATTGGGCCATCTGCGCCACCTCGTCCCTGCCATGGCTGGCACCGGCACGCGCGCACAGGTCGCCTTCCTGCGTGCGCTCGATGGCCTGCGCGAGGGTGCTCAGGTCGGCCGACAGGCTGGCGTAAAGCGCCACCAGCGCATACAGCACCACGGCCGCCGCCAGCGCCAGCAGCCACCAGGGCGCGCCGGCCACGGCCGCGGCGAGTGCCAGCGTCACCAGCACGCCCAGCGTCAGCAGCTTTCCCGGCAAGCGCCACCTGCGCATCCACCCCAATCCCGGCCTCAGCGGCAGAAATGCTGACATCTTGTCTCCTCTTATCGTTCTGGTAGTGGCCGAAATCCTAGGGGGACGCACTTACTGTGAATTGACAGCGGGCGTCGGTGCGGGTTTGCACCAATGCGTGCGCCGGGCCCTCGGACGGCGGGCCGCACCCATCGCCCATAATGACGCCCCATGAATCCCCTGCTTTCCCATCTACAGCCCTACCCGTTCGAGCGGTTGCGGCAGCTCTTTGCCGGGGTCACGCCCCCCGCCAACTACGGCCCCATCAGCCTGGGCATGGGGGAGCCGCGCCATCCTACCCCTCAGTTCATCAGGGATGCACTCAGTAACAACCTCGATGGCCTGGCCAGCTACCCGGCCACCGCGGGGGATTTGAAGCTGCGCGAAGCGTTCACCGGCTGGATCGCACAGCGCTATGCGCTCCAGCTCGACCCTGCCACCCAGGTGCTGCCGGTCAACGGCTCGCGCGAGGCGCTGTTCGCATTTGCCCAGACGGTGATCGACCCGTCCCGGGGGCAGGCGCTCGTGGTCTGCCCCAACCCCTTCTATCAAATCTACGAGGGCGCGGCCCTGCTCTCGGGGGCGCAGCCCTACTACGCGGCCAGCGACCCGGCCCGCAACTTCGCGGTCAACTGGGACACCGTGCCGGAATCCGTCTGGAAGCAGACGCAGCTTCTGTTCGTATGCTCGCCCGGCAATCCCACCGGCGCCGTGATGCCGATCACCGAATGGCAAAAGCTGTTCGACCTGAGCGACCGCTATGGCTTCGTCATCGCCTCGGACGAGTGCTACAGCGAAATCTACTTCCGCGACGAGCCTCCCCTGGGTGGACTGCAGGCCGCCCACCGGCTGGGCCGGCACGATTTCAAGAACCTGATCTCGTTCACCAGCTTGTCCAAGCGCAGCAATGTGCCCGGCATGCGCAGCGGTTTCGTGGCAGGCGACGCGGCCCTGATCAAGGCCTTCCTGCTGTACCGCACCTACCACGGCAGCGCCATGAGCCCCATCGTGCAGGCGGCCAGCATCGCGGCCTGGGGCGACGAGCAGCACGTGGTCGAAAACCGCGCGCGCTACCGCAAGAAGTTCGCCCAGGTCACCCCCCTGCTGGCGGGCGTGATGGACGTGGCCTTGCCCGACGCAGGTTTCTACCTGTGGGCCAAGGTGCCCGACGCCCTGGGCATGACGGACGCCGAGTTCGCGCGGGCCCTTCTGGCTCAATACAATGTCACGGTGCTGCCCGGCAGCTACCTGGCCCGCGAGGCCCAGGGCAGCAACCCCGGCGCCCAGCGCGTGCGCATGGCCCTGGTGGCCGAAACCGAAGAATGCGTGGAAGCCGCGCTGCGCATCGTGCAATTCATCCAATCCCGTACTGCCTGATCCGATCCCTGATCCACAGACGACCGACTTACCGACCGATCGATAGAACGACGACAACCATGACACAACAACTGCAAACCCTCATCGACAACGCCTGGGACAACCGCGCCAGCCTCTCTCCCGCTGCCGCCCCCAAGGAAATCCAGGACGCTGTCGAGCACGTGATCGCCGAGCTGAACAACGGCACGCTGCGCGTGGCCACCCGTGAAGGCGTGGGCCAGTGGACCGTGCACCAGTGGATCAAGAAGGCCGTGCTGCTGTCGTTCCGCCTGAAGGACAACGAACTCGTGAAGGCCGGCGACCTGGGCTTCTACGACAAGGTGCAGACCAAGTTCGCGCATCTGTCCGAAGAACAAATGAAGGCCACCGGCGTGCGCGTGGTGCCGCCTGCCGTAGCCCGCCGCGGCAGCTTCATCGCCAAGGGCGCGATCCTGATGCCGTCGTACGTGAACATCGGCGCCTACGTGGGCGAAGGCACCATGGTCGACACCTGGGCCACCGTGGGCTCGTGCGCGCAGATCGGTGCCAACGTCCACCTGTCGGGCGGCGTGGGCATCGGCGGTGTGCTGGAGCCGCTGCAGGCAGGCCCCACCATCATCGAAGACAACTGCTTCATCGGCGCGCGCTCCGAAGTCGTCGAAGGTGTCGTCGTGGAAGAGCACTCGGTGCTGGGCATGGGCGTCTACCTGGGCCAGAGCACCCCCATCTTCAACCGCGCCACGGGCGAGATCAGCTACGGCCGCGTGCCCTCGGGCTCGGTGGTGGTGAGCGGCAACCTGCCCAAGACCGCCGCCAACGGCGCGCCGTACAGCATGTACGCCGCCATCATCGTCAAGCAGGTGGATGCGCAGACCCGCTCCAAGACCAGCATCAACGACCTGCTGCGCGACTGAGCCATCGAACGGTTGACCGGACCACTCGCCGCGCGGCACGATCAGCGCCACAGACGATAACGACACCAGAGGGACACACCATGAGCACGATGGAACGGATTCTTCGCCTGATGGCCGAGAAAAAGGCGTCCGACGTCTACCTGTCGGCCAATGCGCCTGCGCTGATCAAGATCAACGGCGAGTGCGTGCCGATCAACAACCAGATCCTGCCCGCCGACGCGCCGCGCAACCTGCTCTCCGAGGTGGTCCCCCCGGACCGCATCGAAGAGCTGGAAGAGACCGGCGAGCTCAACATGGGCGTGCCGCTCAGCGGCGTGGGCCGGTTCCGGGTCAGCGCCATGCGCCAGCGTGGCAGCTACGCGGTGGTGATCCGCTTCATCTCGCAGCACATCCCCGAGTTCGACTCGCTGGGCCTGCCGCCCGTGCTGCGTGAGCTCATCATGGAAAAGCGCGGCCTCATCCTGATGGTGGGTGCCACGGGCTCGGGCAAGAGCACCTCGCTGGCGTCGATGATCGACACCCGCAACGAGTCGCTCACCGGCCACATCCTCACCATCGAGGACCCGGTCGAGTACCAGTTCCGCAACAAGAAATCCATCGTCAACCAGCGCGAGATCGGCAGCGACACCCAGTCGTTGCAGACAGCGCTGAAGAACGCGCTGCGCCAGGCGCCCGACGTGATCCTGATCGGCGAAATCCGCGACCGCGAGACCATGTCCGCCGCTATCGCCTACGCGCAGTCGGGCCACCTGTGTCTGGCCACGCTGCACGGCAACAACAGCTACCATGCGCTCAACCGCATCCTGAGCTTCTACCCGGTGGAAGTGCGCCCTACCATGCTGGGCGACCTGGCTTCCGCGCTCAAGGCCGTGATCTCGCAGCGCCTGGTGCGCAAGATCGACGGCTCGCGCGTGCCCGCCGTGGAGGTCATGCTCAATTCCAAGCTCGTCTCCGAGTTGATCGAAAAGGGCGACTTCTCCGGCGTGAAGGAAGCCATGGAAAAGTCCATGGCCGAAGGCTCCCAGACCTTCGAAGAAGCCTTGGCCCAGCTCATCATAGACGCCAAGATCGACCGCAAGGAAGGCATTGCCTACGCAGACTCGCCCACCAACCTGATGTGGCGCCTGCAAAACGACTTTTCCCTGGCGGCCAACGCCGCCAAGGCCCAGAAGGAAGCGCGCGATGCGCCCGATGACCAGCCCTCGTTCACCGAGATCGTGCTGGACGTCAAGCCCGCCGCCTGAACGACACTTTTCACGCCCCGATGTCCCGCACACTGCACCTCGCCGAACAGCTCATTGCCCTGCCCTCCATCACCCCCGAGGACGCCGGGTGCCTGGATCTTCTGGCCGCCCGCCTGGCGCCCCTGGGTTTCGTGTGCGAACGCCTGGACAGCGGCCCGGCAGACTTCCGCGTCAGCAATTTATGGGCAAAAAGACCTGCAGCGCTCGCTGAGCGTGCGCAAGCAGCTATCAAAACCATAGTATTTGCAGGCCACACCGATGTCGTTCCCACCGGGCCGCTGACACAGTGGAGCAGCGACCCCTTTGTGCCCACGCACCGGGACGGCAAGCTCTTCGGCCGCGGCGCCAGCGACATGAAGACCTCGATCGCCGCCTTCGTGGTGGCGGTCGAAGAATTCCTCGCCGCCACGCCCGAGCCGCTGATCACGCTGGCGTTCCTGCTGACCAGCGATGAAGAAGGCCCGTCCGTCGACGGCACCAAGGTCGTGGTCGAGCAGCTGCAGGCGCGCGGCGAGCCCCTGCACTACTGCATCGTGGGCGAACCCACATCGGTGGAGCGCACCGGCGACATGATCAAGAACGGCCGCCGCGGCACCCTGAGCGGCAAGCTCACCGTGCGCGGCATTCAGGGCCACATTGCCTACCCGCAACTGGCGCGCAACCCCATCCACCAGGCGCTGCCGGCACTGGCTGAGCTGGCCGCTACCGAATGGGACCAGGGCAACGCCTTCTTCCCGCCCACCAGCTGGCAGATCAGCAACATGCACGGTGGCACCGGTGCCACCAATGTGATTCCGGGCGAAGCGGTGATCGATTTCAACTTCCGCTTCTCCACGGAGTCCACGGCCGAAGGCCTGCGCGAGCGCGTGCATGCCCTGCTCGACCGCCACGGCCTGGAGTACGACCTGCGCTGGACGCTGGGCGGCCAGCCTTTTCTCACGACGCCCGGCGAGCTGGTCAGCGCGGTGCAGCAGGCCATCGCCGCTGAAACCGGCCTCACGACCGAGCTGTCCACCACCGGCGGCACCAGCGACGGCCGCTTCATCGCCCAGGTCTGCCCCCAGGTCATCGAGATGGGGCCGCCCAACGCCACCATCCACAAGATCGACGAGCACATCGTCGTGGCCGACATCGAGCCACTCAAGAACATCTACCGCCGCACGCTGGAGAACCTCGACGCTGCGGCGAGGGCCGCTGCATGACGACCGTGCAGGAGCTCATCGACACCGTCGCCGCGCGCCTGGATGCCGCGGGGGTGGCTTTCGGCCACGGCACCACCAACGCGTTCGATGAGGCCGCCTGGCTGGTGCTCTGGCAGCTGGGGCTGCCGCTCGATGATCTCGATCGCGTGGAAGGCATGCCCATCACTGGCGAGCAGCGCGACGAGGTCGAGGCCCTGCTGAACGAGCGCATCACCACCCGCAAACCCGCCGCCTACCTGACGCAAGAGGCCTGGCTGCAGGGCATACCGTTTTATGTGGACGAACGCGCCATCGTGCCGCGCAGCTTCATTGCCGAGCTGCTGGCCGATGGCAGCGTGGACGAATTCCTGAGCGAGAACACCCGCCGGGTGCTCGACCTGTGCACCGGCAACGGCAGCCTGGCCGTGCTGGCCGCCATGGCCTGGCCCGAGGTGGTGGTGACAGGAGCGGACATCTCGCCCGATGCCCTCGCCGTCGCGCGCATCAACGTCGACAAGCATGGCCTGCAGGACCGCATCACCCTGCAACTGTCGGACGGCCTGGCAGCCCTGCCCGGCCCGTGGGACCTGATCCTGTGCAATCCACCGTATGTGAACGCAGCCAGCATGGCAGCACTGCCCGCGGAGTACCGCGCGGAGCCAGAGCTCGCACTGGCGGGCGGCAGCGACGGCATGGACTTCATCCGCCAGCTGTTTGCGGCTGCGCCGGCATGCATGAGCGAAGACGCTGTGATCGTGCTGGAGATCGGCAACGAGCGTGAAAATTTTGAAGCAGCGTTCCCCCAACTGCCGGTTTTTTGGCTCGACACCAGTGCAGGCGAAGACCAGGTTTTGCTGGTGACCCGGCAGGCCCTGATCGCCGAAACCCACCTCACGGCACAATAGAGGGTTGCGCGCCACGGGTTTGGGCACCGGTTCGACCGGTTGCAAAGCCCTGGCCCCCTTGATTTTCAATGCCACCCGCCCCGTGCGGGTGCGCCTTTTTCTGAGCTCCGGATGATCACCCTCAAGAACGTTACCCTGCGACGCGGCGCCAAAGTCGTGCTCGACAGCGTGTCTGCCACCATCAACCCCGGCGAGAACGTCGGTTTGGTGGGGCGCAATGGCGCGGGCAAGTCCAGCCTGTTTGCGCTGCTCAGCGGCAAGCTGCACGAAGACGGCGGGGACTTTCACATCCCCAGCAGCTGGCGCATGGCAGAAGTCGCGCAGAACATGCCCGAAACCGACCAGTCGGCCACGGACTTCGTCCTGGAGGGTGACACGCGCCTGGCCGAAGTACAGCAGCAGTTGCTGGACGCCGAGGCCAGCGACGATGGCATGGCCATCGCCCACGCCTACTCGGACCTGCACGACGCTGGTGCGCACGACGCGGTCGCGCGAGCGCAGGCGCTGATCCTGGGCCTGGGTTTTCGGGTCAGCGAACTCGACAACCCGGTCGACAGCTTCTCGGGCGGCTGGCGCATGCGCCTGCAATTGGCGCGCGCGCTGATGTGCCCCAGCGACCTGCTGCTGCTCGACGAGCCCACCAACCACTTGGACCTGGACGCCCTGGTCTGGCTGGAAGCCTGGCTCAAGCGCTATGCGGGCACCATGATCGTGATCAGCCATGACCGCGAGTTTCTGGATGCCATCACCAACGTGACCCTGCAGATCCAGGCCGGCCAATTGAACCGCTACGGCGGCAACTACAGCAAGTTCGAGGAGCTGCGCGCGCAGCAGCTCGAGCTGCAACAGGCCAGCTTCTCCAAGCAGCAGGAGAAGATGGCCCACCTGCAAAAATTCATCGACCGCTTCAAGGCCAAGGCCAGCAAGGCCAAGCAGGCGCAAAGCCGCGTCAAGCAGCTGGACCGCATGGAGAAGATCGCTCCAGTGCTGGCCGAGGCCGACTTCACCTTCGAGTTCAAGGAACCGGCCAACCTGCCCAACCCGATGCTGGCCATCAGCGATGCATCGTTCGGCTATGTGGACGACGAGGGCGTGCCCACCACCATCCTCTCGGGCGTGAACCGCTCGGTGCTGGCAGGCCAGCGGATCGGCATTCTGGGTGCCAACGGCCAGGGCAAGTCGACCCTGGTGAAGACCATCGCGCGCACCATGAAGGCGCTGGGCGGCAGCGTGACCGAGGGCAAGGGCCTGAACATCGGCTACTTCGCGCAGCAAGAGCTCGATGTGCTGCGCCCCGCGGAGAACCCGCTGGAGCACATGATCCGCCTGGCCAAGGAGCTGGGCCCAGACCTCAAGCAACCCAGCCGCGAACAGGACTTGCGCAGCTACCTGGGCACGTTCAACTTCACGGGCGACATGGTCAAGCAGGCTGTGGGCACGATGAGCGGAGGGGAAAAAGCCCGCCTGGTGCTGGCGATGATCGTCTGGCAACGCCCCAACCTGCTGCTGCTGGACGAGCCCACCAACCACCTGGACTTGGCCACCCGCGAAGCCCTGGCCATGGCGCTCAACGACTTCGACGGCACCGTCATGCTGGTCAGCCATGACCGCGCGCTGCTGCGCTCGGTCTGCGAGGACTTCTGGATGGTGGGCCGCGGCGTGGTGGGGCCCTTTGACGGGGACCTGGACGCCTACCAGCGCTACCTGCTCGATGAATCCCGGCGTCTGCGCGAAGAGGCACGACTGGCCGATCAGGCGCAGACGTCCACAGCGCGTGCGGACGCCCCCGCTGCGGCTGCCACGCCGCCCGCACCAGCCGCAGCGGCTGCACCACCGGCCCCTGCAGCCGCCCCCGTGCAGAGCACTCCTGTGGCTGCCCCATCCCCTGCTCGCGATGGACGGGAACAGCGCAAGCTCGATGCCCAGGCGCGGCAACAGCAGGCCGAAAAGACCAAGCCGCTGAAAAAAGAGCTGGAGCAAATCGACAAACGCCTGGCAGCGCTCTCGGCCGAACGGGCCACCCTGGAGCACAAACTGACTGAATCGCTCGCCCCGGCAGACATCGCAGACTGCGGAAAACGGCTGAAAGCCGGCCATGACGAGACGGCGCGGCTGGAAGAAAGATGGCTTGAAATTTCTTCGCTGCTGGAGGAAATTCAGGCGGCCGTCGCCGGATAAAAATGTAAAATCCTGTAAGAGATGCTGGATGATTTTGGCATCCAGCGCTTTCTGGGCAACAACTTTTTGCTACAAATAGAGTAGCGGTTTGGAAGCTGAAGAACAGGGGCGTTGCGGTTGCATTTTTTTGCGAAACGCTGTCAACGCATCCGGATGGGCCCGCGTTGTTGGTACATCACAGGAGTTTTTCAGTATGAATACCACCGCAATCTTGTCCGCTTGGCCCGAAGACGAACGCGACCGCAAGCGCGCTCCCGCCCGCTTCTAAGACCGCCGTCCGGCCTCTGTCCTGAATCCCGATCCAAGGATTCCAACCCATGCAAGCCCTGAGCCTTGTTCGCAGACCGTGCATTTCGTGCGCAGGTGCGGCTAGCTGTCTGGCTTCATCCAGGAGGCGTATCCATCAGCAGCGGCTTTGATGCCCTGCATCCATGAATGCACTCCCCCAACAAAAAACCCCGCACTGCGGGGTTTTTGCTTTTTGGGGAAACAGGCTGGGTTTGCGCGGCGCACTTGGCCTCCCATCCTCCTACCCCAAGATCAACCAAGGCCCACCGCTGCGCGCCGCCTTGGGGCGCCTGGGCAGCGGGGTCCTCGCGATGGCCTGTCAGCCCATGTGCAGGCCGCCGTTGACGGAGAAATCGGCACCCGTGGCGTAGCCGCCCTCTTCCGATGCGAGCCAGGCGATGATCGACGCGATCTCGCTGGGTTCACCCAGACGCTTGACGGGCACGGTGGCGACGATTTTCTCCAGCACGTCGGGGCGGATGGCCTTGACCATGTCCGTCCCGATGTAGCCAGGGCTCACGGTGTTGACGGTCACGCCCTTGGTGGCGAGTTCCTGGGCCAGCGCCATCGAAAAACCGTGCATGCCGGCCTTGGCGGCTGAATAGTTGGTCTGGCCTGCCTGGCCCTTTTCGCCGTTGACGGAGCTGATGTTGATGATGCGGCCCCAGCCTTTTTCCACCATGTCCGCCACCACTTGCTTGGTGACGTTGAACATGCTGTTGAGGTTGGTTTCGATCACTGCATCCCAGTCTTCGCGCGACATCTTGAGGAACATGCGGTCGCGGGTGATGCCGGCGTTGTTCACCAGCACGTCGATGGTGCCATGCTCGGCCTTGGTCTTGCCAAACGCTTCCACGGTGGAATCCCAGTCGCCGACATTGCCCACCGATGCGTAGAAAGTGAAGCCCTGGGCCTTTTGTTCAGCCAGCCATTTGGCATGGTCACGGGTCGGGCCGCAGCCTGCGATGACCTTGAAGCCCTCCTTGTGCAGGCGCTGGCAGATGGCGGTTCCGATGCCGCCCATGCCGCCGGTGACGTATGCGACTTTCTGGCTCATGTGATTTCTCCTTGTTGGTTGTGTAAAGCGCTCACCGCCACTCTAACCAAGAAATCAGACACTGCCGTGAAGGAAAACACTGAACCCCTTTCGTTTTCGACATATTGATATGCCCGCCATGAGCCCTATCTCCGTCTCCTGCGGTTGATCACTGTTTTGGTGCGTTTTGGCAGCCCCGCAATAGCGACATCCGGAAACAAAAAAAGCCGCGCAATGCGCGGCTTTCTCATGGCAGGACCAGGGCCAATACGGGTTGCAGACGCTTTCTCCGTGGCCTGGTCGATACCCGATCAGCGCTCCAGCGCCAGCGACACGCCCATGCCGCCGCCAATGCACAGCGCGGCGACGCCTTTCTTCGCGTCGCGGCGCTGCATTTCATGCAGCAGCGTGACCAGGATGCGGCAGCCGGATGCGCCGATGGGGTGGCCGATGGCGATGGCACCACCATTCACGTTGACCTTGGCGGGGTCGATGGCCAGTTCTTTGTTCACAGCGCAGGCTTGCGCGGCAAAAGCTTCGTTCAGTTCGAACAGATCCACGTCGGCAGCGTTCCAGCCAGCGCGCTCCAGCGCCCTGCGCGTGGCCGACACAGGGCCCATGCCCATGGTGGCGGGGTCGAGGCCGGTGGTGCCAAAGGACGCGATGCGGGCCAGGGGCTTGAGGCCCAGGGCCGCCGCCTTCTTGGCGCTCATCACCACCACGGCGGCCGCGCCGTCGTTCAGGCCCGAGGCATTGCCAGCGGTCACGCTGCCCGCCTTGTCGAACGCGGGGCGCAGGCCGGCCAGGGCTTCTGCATTGGTCTTGCGGTTCAGGTATTCGTCGGCGTTGAAGAGGATGGGATCGCCCTTCTTTTGCGCCAGGCTCACGCCCACGATCTCATCGACGAACTTGCCGGCATCCTGCGCGGCGGCCGCCTTTTGCTGGCTGCCCAGCGCCAGCGCGTCCTGCATGTCGCGGGTGATGCCGTATTGCTTGGCCACGTTCTCGGCGGTGATGCCCATGTGGTACTGGTTGTAGACGTCCCACAGGCCGTCGACGATCATGGTGTCGACGAGTTTCCAGTCGCCCATGCGCTGGCCTTCGCGCGAGCCGGGCAGCACGTGGGGGGCCAGGCTCATGCTCTCCTGCCCGCCGGCCACCACGATCTCGCTGTCGCCCCAGGCCACGGCCTGGGCGGCCAGCATCACGGCCTTGAGGCCAGAGCCGCACACGGCGTTGATGGTCAGCGCCGGGGTTTCCTTGGCCACACCGGCCTTGATGGAGGCCTGGCGCGCGGCGTTCTGCCCCACGCCGGCGGTCAGCACCTGGCCCATGATGACTTCGCCGATCTGGTCGGACGACAGGCCCGCGCGGGCGATGGCTTCGCGTATCACGATAGAGCCCAGCTCGGTGGCCGGGGTCTTGGCCAGCGCGCCACCAAACTTGCCCACTGCAGTGCGGGTGGCCGAAACAATGACTATGTCTTCCATGGAATGTCCTTCTTTGTGGTTGGGTCGGTGCGTGCCCGCACAGGCGGGCTTGTCTGGTTGGCGTGAACGGCGGTCTCGCCGGGTAAGGTAATTCTCTCAGGCCTTCAAGTCAGGACTTTTCAGGACTTTTGCTTAACGTAGCTGCCTGGTGCGGGCTCGATGGCCTTGAATTTGGTGCCCTTGCCATACGCCTTGGGCGCGGCGATCTGCTTGCCGGCGTGGCCCTTGAGCCAGCCCGACCAGTCGGTCCACCAGCTGCCAGGGTGCTCGGTGGCACCTTCGAGCCACTGGTCCAGCGTGGCCGGGAACTTGCCGTCGGCGCGTATCCAGTGGCTGCGCTTGCCTTTGGAGGGCGGGTTGATCACGCCGGCGATGTGGCCCGATGCGCCCATCACGAAGCGCTTCTTGCCCGGCAGCACCTGGGTGGAGGCATAGGCGGCAGTGGCTGGCACGATATGGTCTTCGCGCGAGCCGTAGATGTACACGGGCAAGGTCAGCTGGCCCAGGTCCATCTTCTCGCTGCACACGGTGAGCTTGCCGGGTTGCACCAGGCTGTTTTCCAGGTAGAAATTGCGCAGGTACCAGGCATAGAACGGGCCGGGCAGGTTGGTGCTGTCGCTGTTCCAGTACAGCAGGTCGAACGGGGGTGGCGTCTCGCCCTTGAGGTAGTTGCCCACCACGTAGTTCCACACTAGGTCGTTGGGCCGCAAAAAGCTGAAGGTCGATGCCAGGTCCTGCCCCTTCATCAGCCCGCCCTGGCCCATCTGCATCTCGCGGAACTTGACGAAGGCTTCGTCGATGAACACATCGAGAATGCCGGTGTCCGAAAAGTCGATGAGCGTGGTGAGGAAGGTGGCGCTGGCCACAGGCTCTTCGCCCCGCGCCGCCAGCACCGCCAGGGCGTTGCTCAGGATGGTGCCCCCCACACAAAAGCCCAGCGCATTGATCTGCTCGGCCCCGGTGATGCTCTGCACCACGTCGATGGCGGCCATCGCGCCGTCTTCCACATAGTCGTCCCAGGCCTTGTGGGCCAGGGTGTCGTCAGGGTTGCGCCAGCTGACGACGAAGGTGCGGTGGCCCTGCTCCACCGCATAGCGGATGAGCGAGTTCTCGGGCTGCAGGTCCAGGATGTAGAACTTGTTGATGCACGGCGGCACCAGCAGGAAGGGCCGCTCGTACACCTTGGCGGTGAGCGGCTTGTACTCGAGCAGCTGGAACAGTTCGTTCTCGAACACCACGGCGCCCTCGGTGGTGGCCACGTTGCGGCCCACTTCGAACAGGCTCTCGTCCGTCATGGAGACATGGCCCTGCGTGATGTCGTGCAGCAGGTTCTGCATGCCCTTGGCGATGCTCTCGCCCTTGGTTTCGATGGCCTTCTTCTGCGCTTCGGCGTTGAAGGCCAGGAAGTTGCTGGGCGCCATGGCGGCCATCCATTGCTCGACGCCGAAGCGGATGCGCGCCTTGGTCTTCTCGTCGGACTCCACCGCGTCGGCCAGGCCCATCAGGGTGCGGGCGTTGAGCAGGTAGGCAGCGGCAGAAAATGCGGCCACCGGGTTGCTGGCCCAGCCTTCGCCGGAAAACCGCCGGTCCTTGACCTCGGGCGTGCCCTGCAGGCCCTGCGCCCACAGTTGCTTGGCTTCGTCCAGGTACTGCTGCTGCAGTGCCTGCAGCTTGGAGGGAGAAAATTGAAGCTGCGGGGCCGTGGGTGCGGATGCGCCCAGATCCATCTTTTGGAACGACTGCAGTGCCTGCGACCAGCTTTGCCCGAAAATCTGTTGGAACTGCTGGGCGCTATCGGCCCAGGGTGATTCAGAATTCATGCTCTTTCCTCGGTGGTTGGTCGTTCGCAGCGGCTGGGCTGTGTGTCTCGGCTTCATTGTTGCCCACCGGCTTGTGCAAGGCAACGGCTTCACCCCACTCTTGCATCCAACCGCTTGTTCAATACCCGCAACCAATGTACCTGATCGTCATCGTCTGGACCTACGTCACCCTCATGATGGCCGTGGCCGAAGCCACCAGCCCGGTCGGCACCGTGCTGGGGGCCATCGTCACCTTCGTGCTGTATGGACTGCTGCCCATGAGCATCCTGGTGTACATCCTCGGAACACCGTCCCGCAAACGCAAGATCAAGGCGCGCCAGGCGGCCGAGCAGGCTGCGTACGACGCACAGCAGGCGGCAGCCAAATCAGTGGATGCAGACGTCAGCGGCGATGTGGTTGACCTGACACCTGCGCCAGGGTCAGTCGCGCCAGATGCAGGCGGCGAAGCGCCCGCTACTCCCCAAGGTGCCACTGTCGCGCCGGTGCGAAAAGAACCGTGAGGCATTGGTCACCGTGCACCAGGCTGCGCTGCTGTCATTGCCGTAGATGCTGGTGATGCCCAGCGCCTGCAACCGCAGCCGCGCCAGCCCCGCCAGATCGCACAGGTACTTGCCTGGCATGCCCGCGCGGGGCGTGAAGCAGGCCTGCGCAGCCGCAGACACGTCGCAGAAAGCGGCCCGCACCTCGGCACCAACCTCGAATGCGGTGGGCCCGATACAAGGACCTAGCCATGCCATGGTGTCCGGTGCGGCACCAGCGGTCGCCCCCGCAGGTGCTGCCAGGACGTTTGCTTCGATATTGATAGCGCCTGGCGCTTGATGGGCAAGCGCAAGAGCACCAAAGCGCTCTACCACAGCCTCCAGCACACCTTGGCCGCCCTGCCCGGCCAAGCCTCGCCACCCTGCATGCGCTGCAGCCACCACAGTGCCTGATCGATGGGCCAGCAGCACCGGCAGGCAGTCGGCCACCATGATCGTGCAGGCCACGCCGGTGTCCGTGGCCACGCAGGCATCGGCATCGGCGCCATCGGCCGTGGCGTGGTCAAGCTGCACCACGCCGTCGCCATGCACCTGGTTCAAAAAGACGGGCCGCACGCCGGCGGACACGGCCTGCACACGGGCCTGCAAGCGCAGGCGGTTGGTGTGCACGGCCGCGGGGTCGTCGCCCACATGGGTGCCCAGGTTCAGGCTGTCGTAGGGCGGCTGGCTGACTCCGCCGGTGCGCGTGGTGCACAGCGCATGCACGCCCGGTGGCGCAGGCCAGTCGGGCACCAGCCAGTCGGCGCTGGCCCCTGGGGCAGCAGTGTGGCCGGTCAAGCTTCATGGTCCGGGCAGGCCGAAGGCTGGGCCTTCTGGAATGCAGGCAGTGCCATGCACGCCACGTGCACGCCCATGGTGAGCGGCAGGCCGTCCAGGTTCACCTTGAAACGCTGGGCATTGAAGATCTGTGGCACCAGGCAACAATCGGCCAGCGTGGGCGTGTCGCCCCAGCACAGCAGCGACGGCGGCAGGCCCTGGCTCTCGCGCTCCTGTGCCAGCAGGCCCAGCTGGCGCTCGAACGCCTCCAGCCCGCTGCGGGCCCAGTGGTGGTACCACGCGTTCTTGGCGTCCTCGTCCACCTTGAGTTCATGCACCAGGTACTTGAGCACCCGCAGGTTGTTGATGGGATGGATCTCGCACGCCACCATCTGTGCCAGCGCACGCACCCGTGCTCGTGCCAGCGGGTCGGCGGGCAGCAGCGCGGGCGTGGGATGCGTTTCGTCGAGGTATTCGATGATGGCCATCGACTGCACCAGCGCTGCGCCATCGTCGGTCATCAGCGTGGGCACCAGCGCATCGCCCACGCGGCTGGCGTAGGCCGGTTGCCGGTGCTCGCCTTTGACCAGGTGCACCGGGAGGTAGTCGTAGTCCAGGCCCTTGATCGCCAGCGCGATGCGCACGCGGTAGGACGCGGAGGAGCGAAAGTAGTTGTAGAGCTGCATGCGAAGGTCTCGGGATGGGTACGGCGCACTGCACGCCGGGGTGGTGGGCGGGGTGCGCCGTCGGCGCGTGTCGCCGGGCCGGGTGCAATCAGGCGCCCGAGGCGCCCGCGGGGTCCTGGTGGTGGTAGACCACCTTGGTCAGCATGGCCATGAGGTCGCTGCGCTCCTGCGCATCGAGCGGGGCCATCAGGCGCTCCTGCACGCGCTGTGCGGCGTCGCGCATCTGCAGGGCCGCGACTTCGCCCTCCGGGGTGATCCACAGCAGCTTGCGGCGCCGGTCGCGGGTGTCGGGTTCGCGGCGGATCCAGCCGCGCTTTTCGAGCCGGCCGATCACCGAGCCCGACGTGGCCGCATCGAATGCGACGCGCGATGCCAAGGTGACCTGGTCCTCGCCCGGCTGGGCCAGCAGCTCGTGCAGGATGGCGAACTGCACCGGCGTCACATCGAACCCGGCCGTCTCTTCCATGAAAAGTGCCACGGTCCGCTGGTGTGCGCGGCGAACCAGGTGGCCTGGCGTGTTGTGGAAATCGAAGCTCTTTGCCATGGGCGCGAGTGTAGCCTCTGGCAGCGCGGGCCTTGCAGCCATGGCACACTGCCACTTTCGGGCTGGCTGCGGTGCCCCCGGGTCCACAGACCCCGTCGCCGCGCTTGTCACGGCCCGTCGCGGCCCGTGGCGGCTGGACAACGGCCGGGCCCGTCATTCACATCATCGAGCGACACAAGAAAAGAAAGGCAGACATGAGCTACGTGATTTCTCCCGCGCCGGTGGCCAGCGTGCCCGTGGTGGGCAGCGGCGACCGTTTTCCCGTCCACCGCATCTACTGCGTGGGCCGCAACTACGAAGAGCATGCCAAGGAGATGGGCTTCACCGGCCGCGAGCCGCCCTTCTTCTTCATGAAGCCGGCCGATGCCATCGTGGTGGTCAACGCGGGCGAAACGGGCCAGCTGCCCTACCCCACCCTCACCGCCAACCTGCACCACGAGATCGAGCTGGTGGTGGCCATTGGCAAGGGCGGCAAGAACATCGCTGCCGCCGACGCGCTCTCGCACATCTACGGCTACGCCGTGGGCCTGGACATGACGCGCCGCGACCTGCAGAACGACATGAAGAAGCAAGGCCGCCCCTGGTGCATCGGCAAGGGCTTTGACGCCAGCGCACCCATCGGCCCCATCACGCCCGCAGCCCAGGCGGGCGACGTCGCCAACGCCGGCATCTGGCTGCAGGTCAACGGTGCCGACAAGCAGCGCAGCACAGTGGCGCAGTTGATCTGGAACATCGCCGAGACCATCGAGCACCTGTCCGCAGCCTGGGAGCTGCAGCCCGGCGACCTGATCTACACAGGCACCCCCGAGGGCGTGGGCGCCGTGGTACGCGGTGACGTGCTGGAAGGTGGCGTGGAAGGCCTGGGCACGCTGCGCCTGACCGTGGTGTGACCACCGACGGCGCGTGCGCCGTGGCCCGCTGTGCACGGCCTTACATTGGCCGGCCCTGCGCACAGGCCTTGGCGCCCGCGCCGCCCGCTACACTATGCTTTTCATAGCTGCTTGCGCATGCTGAACAAGCGGTAGCGGCCTATTTGAACCAAAAACCACGCATGACCTTCCGCAGCCCCATCCAACACTGCCGCGCCTGCGGCACCGCCGTGGTCTACCGCCTGCCCGACGACGGCGATACCAAGCTGCGTGCCGTCTGCCCTGCCTGCAACACCGTGCACTACGAAAACCCGCTCAATGTGGTGGGCACGGTGCCTGTCATGGCGGATGGGCGCGTGCTGCTGTGCAAGCGCAACATCGAGCCGCGCTGGGGCAAGTGGACGCTGCCGGCCGGGTTCATGGAGCTGGAAGAAACCACGGCCCAGGGCGCCGCGCGCGAGACGGATGAGGAAGCCGGTGCGCAGATCGAGATGGGCCCGCTGTTCAGCCTGCTCAATGTGCCCCGCGTGGGGCAGGTGCATTTCTTCTACCGGGCCCACTTGCTCAGCGACCAGTTCGACCCGGGTTTCGAGACCATCGAGGCGCGCCTGTTCACCGAAGACGAGATCCCGTGGGACGAGATCGCCTTTCGCACGGTCAAGGAAACGCTGGAGGCCTACTTCGCGGACCGCAAGGCGGGCAGCTTCGGACTGCACTGCATCGACATCGAGTAGCGAGCCGCACAGCGACACGCTGGCGGTCGCACCCTACCCCACCCTACCCACCATGCCCTTGCCTTCTGCCCCACCCACTGCGGCGGCACCGCCCGACGGGCTGCCCAGCTACCGGTTGCTCACCGGCCCCGACGATGCCGCGTTCTGCCGCCGGGTGAGCGATGCGCTGGCGCTGGGCTACGTGCTGCACGGCTCGCCGGCAGCCACGTTCAACGGCCAGACCGTGATCGTGGCGCAGGCGGTCATCTGGCCGGGCGTTCGGCACACAACGCTCTAGGCAGGCATCGGCGAGGCAACGCTGCCACGACCAGAGCGATGACTCCAGCGCTGCGCATGTCTGACCGCTAACCGCCCGTGCGTTCCTCGGCGGGCACCGGTGGTGCCGTCGAACCCGGTGGGTCGTGCGTCACCGGTGGCAGCCCGCCGGGCCCTTGGCCCGGCATCTGGGGCTGCGACTGCGGGTCGCCGCCGAACAACCCACGGATCCAGTCGCGCATCGCGCCGAGCGGGGCATCGGCCGGAGGCGGCATCTGCGACGGCGGCGGCGTGGTGTCGAACTCGTCGAAGAAGCGCTCCTGGCCGTCGATCACCTTGGTGCGGATGGCCTGCTGCATGAAGTCGCCCACCATGGGCAGCGCGCTGCGAGCGCCCTGACCCCAGTGGTCGCTGCGCAGCGTGATGCGGCCGTCGTTGAAGCCCGCCCAGGCGCCCGCCACCACGTGCGGCTGCATCAGGATGAACCAGCCGTCCGTGTTGTCCTGCGTGGTGCCCGTCTTGCCCGCCACGTCGGCCTGGATGCCGTAGCGCGAGCGGATCGCCGTGGCCGTGCCCCGGTCCACCGCACCGCGCATGGTGTTGCGCAGCACCTGGGCGGCGCGCGCGTCGAAGACGGCCTCGGGCACGGGCTTGGCAAAGGTCTCCAGCACCTTGCCGTGGCGGTCCTCGATGCTGGTGATGAGCACCGGCTCCACATAGCGGCCCAGGTTCACGATGCTGCTGTAGGCCGAGATCATCTCCTTGAGCGTCACCGGGCTCGTGCCGAGTGCCAGCGAGGGCACTTCTTCCAGCGGCGACTGGCGCACGCCCAGCGCCCGCGCCACCTCGGCCACGCGGGCCGGGCCCACCTGGTGCATCACCTGGGCGGTGATGGTGTTCTTGGACAGCGCCAGGCCGTCGGCCAGGCTCATGGGCTGGTCGCTCGGCGGGCCGCCGTCGGTGGGGCGCCACACGCGGCCGCCGCCCAACGGGATTTCCACCGCAGCGTCCATCAGCATGTCGGTGGGCTGGGCACCCTGCGCAAACGCGGCGCCATAGACGAAGGGCTTGAAGGTGGAGCCCGGCTGGCGCCGCGCAGCTTGCACATGGTCGAACGGGTCCTGCGCAAAGTCGCGGCTGCCCACCCAGGCCAGCACGTGGCCGGTGACAGGGTCCTGCGCCAGAAAGCCGGCCTGCACGCGCGTCTTGTCGGCGCGCAGCTTCTGCAGGAAGGCCTCGTCGGCCAGCAGCGCCTTCTGGGCGTCCTCGGGCGTCTCGCCCTTGTCGACGGCCGCGCGGAACTCGGCGCTTTCGCGCACCAGCGTCTGCACCAGCTCGTTGCCCGGCCCCCAGCCGTCGCGTTTGCTCCAGGCGGCGTCGGCCACGGTTTGCAGCTGCTTGCCCTGGCGGGCCACGGCCTGGTTGGCAAAGTTCTGCAGCCGCGAGTCGATGGTGGTGCGGATCACCAGGCCATCGGCATACAGGTTGTAGCCATGGCTGTCGGCCCAGTCGATGAGCTGCTTGCGCAGCTGCATCGCAAAGTGCGGCGCCGGGCCCATGACCTCGGTCTGGCGCTCGAAGTTCACGCGCAGCGGGCGCTTTTGCAGATCATCGAACTGCGCCTGCTCCAGCTTGCCGCGCTTGACCATCTGCGACAGCACGGTGTTGCGCCGTGCCTGGGCGCGCTCGGGGTTGAGCACCGGGTTGTAGTAGGCCGTGCCCTTGAGCATGCCGATCAGCGTGGCGCTTTCGAGCACCGTGAGCTTGTCGGCCGACTTGTCGAAGTACGTGCGGGCCGCCATCTCGATGCCGTAGGCGTTGTACAGAAACGGTACGGTGTTGAGGTACGTCTCCAGCACCTCGTCCTTGCTGTACGAGGCCTCGATCTTCACCGCCGTGATCGCCTCCTTGAGCTTGCGCGTCAAGGCCTGCGGAAACACCCGCGAACGGCCGATCTCGTCCGGGAACAGATTGCGCGCCAGCTGCTGCGTGATGGTGGAGCCGCCCTGCGGGTCGCCGCGCAGCGTGTGCACCACCGACGACGCCGTGCGGCGCCAGTCGAGCCCGAAGTGGTTGTAGAAACGGTGGTCCTCGGTGGCGATCAGCGCGTCCACCACGTGGGGCGAGATCTTGTCGAGCTCGACCCATTCGCGGTTCGCCCAGCGGTACTCGGCCAGCAGCTTGCCGTCCACCGACATGAGCTGCGCGGGCAGCTCGCTCTTGGCCTTGCGGATGTCGGCGGTGGACGGCGTGAACGGGATCAGCGCCAGCGTGTACACCAGCACCGCCGCGGGCACCGACAGCGCCCCCCAAAACAGTGCCAGGCGCAACGGCCGGGGCATCCAGGCGAACAGGCCCGCCAGCCAGCGGAAGAACGCCGCGGCACGGGCCTTGAAGGAAAGCAGCAATGTGCGCATCAAAAACTCGAAAAAATGAAAGGTGCCTCAGGCACCAGGGCCGGACAGCAGAGCCAGCATGCCGGCTTCGTCCAGCACCGGCACGCCCAGCTCTTCGGCCTTGGCCAGCTTGCTGCCCGCCTCTTCGCCGGCCACGACGTAGCTCGTCTTCTTGCTGACGGAGCCCGAGACCTTGGCGCCTGCGGCCTCCAGCATGTCCTTGGCGTCGTCACGGCTCAGGGTGGGCAGCGTGCCCGTGAGCACGATGGTCTTGCCGGCCAGCACCTGCGGTGCCTTGTCGGCACGGGCCGATTCGGACCAGGTCACGCCGCAGGCGCGCAGTTGCTCGACCACTTCGCGGTTGTGTGGCTGCTGAAAGAAGGTGTGCACGCTCTGCGCGACGATGGGGCCCACGTCGGGCACCTCCAGCAGTTGCTCCACGGTGGCGGCGGTCTCTTGCGTTGCGCCCATCAGCGCGTCGAGCGTGCCGAAATGCTTGGCCAGGTCCTTGGCGGTGGATTCGCCCACCTGGCGGATGCCCAGGCCGAACAAAAAGCGCGGTAGCGTGGTCTGCTTGGACTTTTCGAGTGCGGCGAGCACGTTCTGCGCAGACTTCTCGGCCATGCGCTCCAGCGCCACCAGGGACGACAGGCCCAGGCGGTACAGGTCGGGCAGCGTGCGGATGACGTTGGACTCGACCAACTGGTCCACCAGCTTGTCCCCCAGGCCCTCGATGTCCATCGCGCGGCGGGCGGCGAAGTGCAGGATGGCCTCTTTGCGCTGCGCGGCGCAGAACAGGCCGCCGGTGCAGCGGTGGTTGGCCTCGCCCTTCACCCGCACCACATCGCTGCCGCACACCGGGCAGGTCTTGGGCATGTGGAAGTTGGGCACATAGCCAACCCGGTTGCCTGGCATCACACCCACCACTTCGGGGATCACGTCGCCGGCGCGCCGCACGATGACGGTGTCGCCCACGCGCACACCCTTCTTGCGGATCTCGAACAGGTTGTGCAGCGTGGCATTGGTCACGGTGACGCCCCCCACGAACACCGGCGCCAGGCGCGCCACGGGCGTGATCTTGCCGGTGCGGCCCACCTGCACGTCGATGCCTTCCACCTTGGTGGCCATCTCCTGCGCAGGGTATTTGTGGGCCACGGCCCAGCGCGGCTCGCGGGTCTTGAAGCCCAGGTCGCGCTGCAGCTGCAGCGCGTTGACCTTGTAGACCACGCCGTCGATGTCGTAGGGCAAGGCGTCGCGGCCCGCGCCCACCTGCTGGTGGTACGCTACTAATTCTGTAGCGCCTGTCGCAATCTGGACCTGCGCTGCGACCGGAAAACCCCAGGATTTGAGCGTCTGCAGCAGCTCGAAATGCGTGCGGAACACCGGCCCGCCCTCCGCGGCCGGGGTGATGGCGCCCAGGCCGTAGGCAAAAAAGCTCAAGGGACGCTGCAGCGTGATGTTCGAATCCAGCTGCCGCACCGCGCCCGCCGCCGCATTGCGCGGGTTCACAAACGTCTTGCCACCCTGCTCGCGCTGGCGCTCGTTGAGCGCGTCGAAGTCGGCGCGGCGCATGTAGACCTCGCCGCGCACTTCGAGCAAGGGCGGCACGCCGTCGGGCAACGTCAGCGGGATCTGGCGGATGGTGCGGATGTTGTGGGTCACGTCCTCGCCCACCTCGCCATCGCCGCGCGTCGCGGCCTGCACCAGACGGCCTTTTTCGTAGCGCAGGTTCATGGCCAGGCCGTCGAACTTGGGCTCGGCCACGTACTCGATGGCCGGGTCGGCGTCCGACAGGCCCAGCTCGCGCCGCACCCGGGCATCGAACGCCTGGGCCCCCGTCGCCTCGGTGTCGGTTTCGGTGTGGATGCTCAGCATCGGCACCGCGTGGCGCACCGGCGTCAGGCCCTCCATCACCGCCCCGATCACGCGTTGCGTGGGCGAGTCGGAGGTGATGAGGTCCGGGTGCTCGGCCTCCAGCGCCTGCAGTTCGCGGAAGACCCGGTCGTACTCGGCATCGGGCACGGTGGGCTCGTCCAGGACGTAGTACTGGTGCGCCCAGCGCTGCAACTGGTCGCGCAGCGCTTTGGTTTTGATAGCTGCCTGCGCTGGGCTGGTCTGCGCTGCGGCGGAAAAAAGTTGGGATTGTTCAGTCATGGGGTGCCCCACTGGGATTCTCTTGGGCAACACCGGGTTCCTTGCGCGCCAGCCGGACCAGCGTTGCGCTCATGTCTTGCACTAGCTGAACAGCCTGCGCGCCAGCACGGACCCCGCCGACAGGTCGCGCCCGTCGAGCTGGTCGTACAGCAGCTCCAGGTCGGCCGTGATCGGGTCCATGGCCATCGCGGGCAGCGGGTGGCCGTTCTGGTCGCACAGCACGCCGTCCATGGCGTCGCACAGGGCCTTGCCCACGTCGCGCAGGCGGGCGAAGGGCTGCTCGGAGCGGTGCACCTGGGCAACGTCCAGGCTCAGGGTGATGTCGCGGATGGCGGACTGGTCCGGGTCGTCCGCCAGTGCGGCGGCGGTGTCGTAGCCCAGCGTGAGCAGGGGCGGCAGGCCCGCGGCGCTGGTGGCGGGCAGCACCAGCCGGCCGGGCATGGCACCGGCCACAAAGCCCAGGCGGCCGGCGTTCTGCTGCACATAGCCGGGGCTCCAGGCTGCCTGGCGGGCGCGCAGCATGAAGGCCAGTTGCGCGTCGTGGTCGCTGGCGAACTGGTCCAGCTCGCGGGCGCGGGCCACCTCCTGCAGCATGTCGGGGAAGTCGGGCGCGGCATTGATCGCGTCGGCAAACGCCTGCACCTTGACCACGAACTCCGAGAATTCGATCTCATTGAGCGCGCCCATGCGGTTGGCCAGTTGCACCCCCGCCTGGAAGGCCTGGTAGCGTTGGCCGGGCGCGGGCGTCTCCCACTGCTGGGTGGCTTCGTTCAAGCCTTCGATGGCAAAAGGCTTGCTGCCTGCGCGCCGCGTGGGCGGCAGTGCCGCCAGTGCGGCATCGCCCGAGACGACATGCTCAGGCTGCAGCGGCGCGATCACATCGATGAGCGGATCCAGCCCCGGGCGGCGTTCCACCGAGAACGAGGGCACGGGCATCTGCAGCGCATCGGTCGGGTCCACCGCGTGTTCGGACGACGGGTCCGTGCCGCGGTCCAGGGCCTGCAATTCGTCGGGCGTGAGCTCCACCGCGCCGCCCCCCTCGAAGCCGGGCTCCTGGCGCAGCGCGGGCTCGGCCATGCCACTGCCGGGCGTGCCCCGCTCGGCCTCCTGGGGCACCGCGCGCTTGGGGGCGTTGCGGCGCGATGTCCAGGTGTTGTAGGCCACGATACCGGCCAGCAGCAGGCCACCGATGATCGCCAGACTGAGTTGAAGTGTGCTCATAAAAATGTTTTTCTAGCTATCCCATGGCCCGGTGTGCCACCCAGCCACCTTCGAGAGCCCCGCGCGCCGCGTTGCACCACCGGCGCAGGCCGACCCGCGCCACTTTAGGCGCTGCTGGGCCGGCAGGCAGTAGGCGGCACCCCCGCCCGGGCGCAGGTACACGGCGAATCATGCGGGTTCCGCTCATGCCTCGGCCATCGAGAGTGCGCTTTCCATGTCCACCGCCACGATGCGCGAGACGCCCTGCTCCTGCATGGTCACGCCGATGAGCTGCTCGGCCATCTCCATCGCGATCTTGTTGTGGCTGATGAACAGGAACTGCGTGCCCTTGGACATGCTGGACACCAGCTTCGCGTAGCGCTCGGTGTTGGCATCGTCGAGCGGCGCGTCCACCTCGTCCAGCAGGCAGAACGGCGCGGGGTTGAGCTGGAAGATCGCAAACACCAGCGCGATGGCCGTGAGGGCCTTTTCGCCGCCGGACAGCAGGTGGATGGTCTGGTTCTTCTTGCCGGGCGGCTGCGCCATCACCTGCACGCCGGAGTCCAGGATTTCGTCGCCGGTGATGATGAGCTTGGCCTGCCCGCCGCCGAAGAGCTCGGGGAACATGCGCCCAAAGTGCGCGTTCACAGTGTCGAAGGTGCCCGACAGCAGCTGGCGGGTTTCGCCGTCGATCTTGCGGATCGCGTCTTCCAGCGTGTTCATGGCTTCGGTCAGGTCGGCGGTCTGCGCATCGAGGAAGATCTTGCGCTCGCTGGCCAGCTTGAGTTCGTCCAGCGCGGCCAGGTTGACCGCGCCCAGCGCGGTGATCTCGCGGTGCAGGCGGTCGATTTCGCCCTGCAGGCCGGCCACGCGCACATTGCCATCCGCGATCGACTGGGCGATGGCGTCCAGGTCGGCCTGTGCGTCGGTCAGCAGCGTGGTGTACTGCTCCAGGCCCAGGCGCGCGGCCTGCTCCTTGAGCTGGAATTCGGTGATGCGGGCGCGCAGCGGGTCCAGGGCCCGTTCCAGCTGCATGCGGCGTTCGTCGCTCGCGCGCAGCTTGGTAGTGAGGTCGTCGTACTCGCTGCGCTGGGCGCCCAGCGCCTTCTCGCGCTCCATCTTCACGTCCAGGGCCTGCTGCAGCCCGCCCTGCGCGGCGGCGTCGGACAGGCGGGCCAGCTCGTCGCGGGCGCGCTGCTGCTCGTCGGCCAGCGCGGTCGCCTGCTGGGTGGCGGTCTCGATGGAGCGGTTGAGTTCGCCGCGCCGTGCCTCCAGGCTGCGCTGGGAGAACGTGGCCTCCTGCGCCTGGCGCTCCAGCGCGCGCTGCTGCTCGCGGCAGGCGGCCAGCTTGCGCTCGGCCTCGATCACGCTGTCGCCCAGTTGGGCTTCGCGCTCCTGGCTGTCGGCCAGCTGCATGTCCAGCTCTTCGAAGCGCGCCTCGGCCGCCACGCGGCGCTCCTGCAGGTCGGCCAGCTGGGCCTCCACCTCGGCCAGGTCGGCGTCGATCTGCTGGCTGCGCGCCCGAGTCTGCTCGGCCAGTTGCGCAAGGCGCATGGTCTCGACCTGCAGCTCGTGCGCGCGGCTCTGGGTTTCGGTGGCTTCGCGGCGGGCGGCCACCAGGCGCTGCGAGGCGTCGGCATAGGCAGCCTCGGCGCGGACCAGCGCGGCGCGGGATTCTTCGGCGATCAGGGCCTGGGCGCGCAGCTCTTTCTCCAGGTGCTCGATCTCCTGCGCGCGCGCCAGCAGGCCCGACTGCTCGGAATCCTGGGCGTAGAAGCTCACGCTGTGGGCGCTGACCGAGTGCCCGGTGGGCACGAACACGACCTCGCCAGGCTGCAGGCTCGCGCGGCGGCTCAGGGCTTCGTCCAGCGTCGGGGCGGTGGTGCAGCCCTGCAGCCAGTCGGTCAGCACGGCGCGCAGGCCGGCGTCGTTCAGGCGCAGCAGGTCCGACAGGCGCGGGTTCTGCGATGGCGCATCGGGCTGGCCGGCTGCCGGCGCGCTGTAGAACGCCAGCCGTGCGGGCGGTGCATCGGTGCCGCCCGATCCGAGAAAGCCGCGCACCATGTCCAGGCGACCGACTTCAAGGGCGCCCAGGCGTTCGCGCAGCGCGGCTTCCAGCGCGTTTTCCCAGCCCTTTTCGATGTGGATGCGGCTCCACAGGCCCTGCAGGCCATCCAGGCCATGCTTGGCCAGCCAGGGGCGCAGCTTGCCGTCGGTCTTGACCTTTTCCTGCAGCGCCTTCAGGGCCTCCATGCGGGCCGACAGGTCGGCCTGGCGCGCGCTTTCAGTGTTCACGGCCTGCTGGCGCGTGCGGCGGTCGTCGTCGAGCTGGGGCACGGACTCCTGCAGCTCGTGCAGGCGGGCTTCGGTGGTTTCGGCGATCTCCTGGGCTTCTTCCAGTTGCTCGCGCAGGTTGGCAAGGCGCGCCTCGTCCGGGGCGGCCAGCGCGTTGCGGTCGGTGCGCAGCCGCTCGAAGCGGCTGTCGAGCTGGCGGCTTTGCTCGTCGATGCTGCGCTGCTCGGCGGCCAGCACGCCGATCTGCTGCTGCACCTGCACCACGCTGCCGCGCTGCTCGCTGGCCCGGCTCTGCGCCTGGCGCAGAGCGTCTTCCAGGTCGGGCAGCTGCATCGCCTGCTCTTCGACCTGGGCGGCCAGCATCTCGGCGCGCTCTTCGGCATCCACACCGGCACCGGCCAGGTTTTCAAGCTCGATGTCGGCCTCTTCCCTGCGAGACTGCCACTGCGCGATCTGCTCGGCCAGCGTGACCAGCCGCTGCTCCACGCGCTGGCGGCCTTCGACCACGTAGCGGATCTCGGCTTCGAGCTTGCCGACTTCGGCCGTGGCTTCGTACAGCCGGCCCTGGGCCTGGTTGACCTGGTCGCCGGCCGCATAGTGGGCCTGGCGGATGGTTTCGAGGTCGGACTCCACCGCGCGCAGGTCGGCCATCCGCGACTCGAGGTCGTTCACGGCCTGCAGGCCATCCAGGCGCACCTTGGTCTGGTCGGCTTCGGCGTCGGCGCGCTTCAAGAACCACAGCTGGTGCTGCTTGAGCGTGGCGTCAGCGTTCAGCGCGTTGTACTTGGCGGCGACTTCGGCCTGCTTTTCCAGCTTTTCGAGGTTGGCGTTGAGCTCGCGCAGGATGTCTTCGACCCGCGTGAGGTTCTCGCGCGTGTCCGACAGGCGGTTTTCGGTCTCGCGGCGGCGCTCCTTGTACTTGGAGACGCCCGCGGCCTCTTCGAGGAACAGGCGCAGCTCTTCGGGGCGCGATTCGATGATGCGGCTGATGGTGCCCTGGCCGATGATGGCGTAGGCCCGCGGGCCCAGGCCCGTGCCCAGGAACACGTCCTGCACGTCGCGGCGACGCACGGGCTGGTTGTTCAGGTAGTAGCTGCTGGTGCCGTCGCGCGTGAGCACGCGGCGCACAGCCACTTCGCCGTACTGGCCCCACTGGCCGCCGGCGCGGTGGTCGGAGTTGTCGAACACCAGCTCCACGCTGGCGCGGCTGGCCTGCTTGCGGGTGGTGGTGCCGCTGAAGATCACGTCCTGCATGGACTCGCCGCGCAGCTCGCTGGCCTTGCTCTCGCCCAGCACCCAGCGCACCGCGTCCATGATGTTGGACTTGCCGCAGCCGTTCGGACCCACCACGCCCACCAGTTGGCCGGGCAGCATGAAGTTGGTGGGTTCAGCGAACGACTTGAAACCGGAAAGCTTGATGGAGGTAAGACGCACGGGTCAGGGGGCGGGCAATGAGGGGCGGGACTTCAGTGGCAAAAAGTGGTGCCGCAGGGGCGTTCCAGGCAAGGAGCGCACAGGCTGCGGCAAGGCCGGAATGATACCGCGCCGCCTGGGCGGCTCCCCCACGGGCCGGCCCCGGCAACGCTCCAAAAGCAAACACCTGGGAAATATTTGGCAAAAACAGCCTCTACCGCTTGTGGTGCAAAGGCCAGCTGCTATCAATTTTGAACATCTCGGTGCCGCGTGGCTGCCCGGAATGCCGGCTCGCGCAACCAGGCCATCAGGGCAGCACGCACACCTGGTTGCGCCCGTCGGCCTTGGCCTGCAGCAATGCCTGGTCGGCGCGGGCCACGGCGTCCGCGAGGTGCTGCAGGCAGGGAATCTCGCTCACGCCGATGGATACCGTGAGCGGCACCGGGTCGGTGATGGCCGCCACGCTCTTGCGCAGCTTCTCGGCCACGACCAGGGCGTCCTGCAGGGGCGTCTGCGGCAGGCAGACCATGAACTCCTCGCCGCCCCAGCGCACTACCTCGTCGCCGCGCCGCAGGGCATGCTGCAGCGTGCGCGCCACCGCCTGCAGGGCCTGGTCGCCCACCGAATGCCCGTGCTGGTCGTTGATGCTCTTGAAGCGGTCCATGTCCAGCATGAGCAGCGACGAAGGCGGCTCGAACAGCGAGGTGCGGTACACGCGCCGGTCGATTAGGTCGAGCGCATGGCGGTTGAGCAGGCCGGTGAGCGCATCGTGGTAGGCCGCGCGCTGCAGCTCGCTGCGCTCGGACGCCACCGTCATCAGCGAGCCGAACAGCTCGGCCAGCGTGGCAAACAGGCTCACGCCCACCTCGTCGAAATAGCCGTCGCGGTCCGCGTACAGCACGAAGATGCCGCTGTAGCCGTTGAACGCGGAACTGATGGGCAAGGCCACCACATGGTGGATGCCGTGCTGGCGTGCCGCGTCGCGCCACGGGCCGAACAGCGAGAACTGCGACACCGTGAAGGGCTCGGCCGGCGCGCCGCTGTCCAGCGCCGAGAACGCGGGGCCGATGCGGGTGAGCAGGTTGCGCTCAATGCACAGCGACTCGGCGTAGGCTGACGCCGGGCCGGCGAACACCTGCGGGCGGATGGTCTGCGTGTCGGACGGACCGAACCACGTCCAGGCCAGGCGGATGTGGGGGGTGATCTCGACGATGGCCTGGCAGATGCCGCGGATGATCTCCAGCTCGCCACGGCCCAGGATGAGCTGCGCGGAGCGCTTGAGCAGCATCTCGGCGATGGCGGACTTTTCGCGCTGCGCGTCGAACTCGCCGGTGTCGGTGGCCGACGGGCCCGCGGGCGGGGCCGCCGCTTTTTTCTTCAACAGGAACATGGTGGTCGGGGCCCTGGCTGGCGGTGGCAATCGGAGGGCCGCAGCCCATCACGCATGCTGCAGCCCGCTGGCGTTGGTGCTGCGCACCAGCGCCTCGAACTCGGCCACCGGTACCGGCGGGCTGAACAGGTAGCCCTGCCAGGCGTGGCATTGGTGGCGCTCCAGAAACTCGCGCTGGGCTTCGGTCTCCACCCCCTCGGCGATCACGCGCAGGCCCAGGCTGGTACCCAGCGCCACCACGGTGCGCGCGATGGCGGCATCGTTGGGGTCGGTGAGCACGTCGCGCACAAAGCTCTGGTCGATCTTGAGCTGGTCCAGTGGCAGCCGCTTGAGGTAGGCGAGCGAAGAATACCCGGTGCCGAAGTCATCCAGCGAAAAGCCCAGTCCATAACCCTTGAGCTGCCCCATCTTCTCGATGGTGTCTTCCACATCCTGCAGCAGCAGGCCCTCGGTCATCTCCAGCTTGAGCTGGTGTCCCGGCGCGCCCGAGCTGGCCAGCGCCTGCAGCACCTGGGCCACGAAGTTGTGCTGGTGGAACTGGCGCGGGCTCACATTCACCGCCAGGCTCAGCGCCGCCAGTTCGGGGTGTTCCGCCCAGGCCGACAGCTGGCTGCAGGCCATCTTGAGCACCCATTCGCCCAGGGGCAGGATGAGGCCCGTCTCTTCGGCCAGCGGGATGAAGTGCGCGGGCGAGACAAAGCCGTCGCGCGGGTGGCGCCAGCGCAACAGCGCCTCGGCCCCGGTGATGCGGCCGCGGTCGATCTGCGGCTGGTAGTACAGCTCGAACTGGCCCAGCGCCAGGCCGATGCGCATGTCGCGCTCCAGCGTGGCCCGCGCGCTCACGGCGGCCTGCATCTTGGGGTCGTAGTAGCGCAGCGTGTCGCGGCCTGCGCTCTTGGCCTGGTAGAGCGCGAGATCAGCGCGCTTGAGGAGTTCGTCCACCGTCTCGCGCATGCCGCTGAACACGGTGACGCCCATGCTGAGCGAGCTGTGGTGCGCGGCGCCGTGCAGCATGTAGGGCGCGCGCAGCGCCGCCAGGATGCGCTGGCCCACCTCCTCGCTGCGCGCGGCGGCTTCTTCGGGGTTGTCGCCCAGGTCTTCCAGCACCACGACGAACTCGTCGCCCCCCTGGCGGGCGACGGTGTCGTCCTCGTGCACGCATTCGCGCAGGCGCTGCGCCACCTGCAGCAGCAGGTGGTCGCCGCTGTCGTGGCCGCGGGTTTCGTTCAGGGTCTTGAAGTTGTCCAGGTCCAGCAGCAGCAAGGCCCCGCTGCGGTGGTGGCGCGTGCTCGCTGCCAGCGCCTGCTGCAGCCGGTCCATGAGCAGGCGGCGGTTGGGCAGGCTGGTGAGCGGGTCGTAGTAGGCCAGGTTGTTGATTTCCTCCTCGGCCGCCTTGCGCTGGCTCAGGTCCTGCATGGTGACCAGGTGCCCGCCTTCCACCTGCACGCCCGAGACCTCGATCGGGCGCTTGGTGCCGTCGCGGCAGGTGATGAGGTATTCGGCACCGGGGATCACGCCGTCCACGCCCGCGGCGCGCTTGACCGCAGCGCGCCAGCCGTCGCGCACGGCCTCGCGCTCGGCCACGCTGGGAAAGGCGCGCTGCCACCAGGTGTCCACGTCGGGCACCTCGGCCTCGGTGTAGCCGCAGATCTCCACATAGCGCTGGTTGCGAAAGCCGATGCGCCCGTCCGGATGGACCAGGCACAGGCCCATGGGCAGCCGCTCCAGAATGCCGCGCAGCCGGTGCTCGTTGGTGCGCAGCGTGTCTTCCATGTGCTTGCGCGAGGTGATGTCCTGCACCACGGCGATGTGGCTGTCAGGCGTGGCGCCGGGCGACACCGTGAGGTCCGCCCAGACCAGGCGCCCTTCCTTGTGCAGGTAGCGCTTTTCGAGCCGGTACTCCGGGATCTCGCCGACCTTCAGGCGTTCGAGCTGCTGGACGTCCGCCGCCAGGTCACCCGGGTGGGTGATGGCCTGAAAATTCAGGGCGAGCATCTCGTCGGGCGTGTAGCCCACGATGTCCGCATAGCGCTGGTTCACGCGCAGGAAGCGGCCGGTGGTGCTGTCCAGCATGGCCACGCCCACGCTGGCCTGGTTGAACAGCGCGCGAAAGCGTTCTTCGCTCTCGCGCCGCGCGTCGTCGGACGCCTGGGCCCGCACGAGGGCCAGCGTGCGCTGGCGCACCAGCAGCCCCACGGTGGACGCCAGCAGCAGCGACACCAGCACCCCGCCCGCCCCGGCCAGGATGGGCAGCCTCGCCTCCGAAGCCGACAGGAACGAGCGCGTGGGCAGAAAGGTCAGCCGCCAGCGCCGGTCGTGCACCGGCAGGTCCCGCACGAAGGGCACCGAACCCGGCAGCGCCGCGGACGACTGCGTGAGCAGCGTGCGCACCGTGGTGTCGGTCGTGCCCACGCGCACCGAGCCGTGGTCGGCCATCGATATCGCAATGCCGTTGAGCAGGCCCTGGCTGCCCAGCGCCTGGACCAGGTCGTACACCCGGATGGTGGAGGCCACCGCACCCAGAAAGCGCGGCTCCGGCGTGCCCGCGGTGTAGTCGAACACCGGCACGCGGATCACGAAGCCGGGCCGGTGGGTTTCTTCCTGCAGCAGATCGAACGGCGCCGACGCCACGGTGTGGCCGCTGTCCCGGCTGTACTGCATGGCCGCCAGGTTGGTGGGCTGCGCGCTGATGTCGAGGCCCAGCACGCTCTCGTTGCCGGACATGGGCCAGAGGTACTCGGCCACGAAGTACTCGGCCCGCTCCCCCGGCGGGCGGATGGCGAAGTCGGGGTAGCCGTTGGCGGAGATGGACCGGTCGGCGCGCACCCGGGCCTCGTAGGCGGCGCGCTCGGAGCCCGGCACCCAGCGGGTGAACGACAGGTTGCGCACGCCGGCGTAGCGCTGGCCCACCTCCAGGTCGCTGGCGGCACGCTCGAACTCGGCGCGCGTGAGGTGGGGGTTGGCAGTGAACAGCCCGCGCAGGCCGTTGACGACCTCGGTGTGCCCCTCGATGCGCTGGCCCAGCGCATCGGCGAACGACCGGGCCTCCTGCACGAACCGCGCCTGCCCGACCTGGGCCACGGCCTGGGACTGCTGCCAGGCCAGCCACAGGCTCAGCGCGATGCCGAGCGTGGCCACACCTATCCCGGACAACCAATGCCGGTAGCTACCTGAATAGGTGAAGGAGGACATGGCGTGGCGTGCTGGGCGGGCAGTGTTCGGCGAGGGTGTCGCGGTGGCCGGATCGGGGGGCTCAAACCCTGTGTTCACGCGCAGGATAGCGGCAATCGAACGGGCTTTTGGGGCCCGGTGCGCGATAACAACTGGTTACCACCCATTATTGAGACAAAAGCGCGTCCACCGCAATACGGTCATGCGCAAGGCGCTATGAATTCATGAGCAAACTGCATAGATCCCGCATCAGTACATCGCCAGCCCGAGGGTCTACCCTGCCCCCGCGATGGCAGCCACCGGGTAGGGGGCGAACCGGCTGCGGTTCTCGTTCACATCCAGCGCCCGGCCGATGGGCGGAAACGCGCGCTGCGGGCAGGCCGGCCGCTCGCACACCTTGCAGCCCATGCCGATGGGGACGGCCGCGTCGGGGTTGGCCAGGTCGAGCCCTTGCGAATAGACCAGCTGCGGCGCGTGCCGCACATCGCAGCCCAGCGCCACGGAAAACTCCTTGCCCGGCAAGCCCCACCCCATGCCGCCGCGCGACACGGTGCGCGCCACCCACAGGTAGGCCCGCCCGTCGGGCATGCGGGCGATTTGCGGCACGATGCGGCCCGGCTGAGCGAACGCCTCGTACACGTTCCACAGCGGGCAGGTGCCGCCGATCTTGCTGAAGTGAAAGTGGGTGGCCGACTGGCGCTTGCTGATGTTGCCCGCCCGGTCCACCCGGATGAAGAAAAACGGCACACCCCGCGCGCCGGGCCGTTGCAGGGTGGACAGCCGGTGGCACACCGTCTCGAAACCCACGCCGAACTGGTGGCCCAAGCGGTCGATGTCGTAGCGCACCGCCTCGGCCGCGCGCAAGAAGGCGGTGTAGGGCAACACCAGCGCCCCGGCGAAGTAGTTGGCCAGGCCGATGCGCGCCAGCGCCCGCGCCTGGTCGCTCGACAAGCCCGCCGCGTCCGCGAGCCGCGCCAGTGGCGGGCCCATTTCCAGAAACGCCAGCTGCGTTGCCATCTGGAAAGCGCGCTGCCCGGGCTCCAGCCCGGCCGCGAGTTGCAACACGCCGGATCCGGGCTCGAACACCCGCTGGGCCTGGCCCGGCAGATCGATCGCGCTCACCACCCGCACCCCGTGGGCCTGCAGCAGCCGCTGGGCCAGCGCCTCGCCCGCGCGGCCCGGCTGCAGGGCCCATTCGGCGGCGCGACGCTCGGCCGCATCGTCCAACTCTGCGATGTGGTTCTGGCGCGCGAAGAAGAAGTCGCGCACTTCTTCGTACGCCATGGGCAGGTGGCCGCCCGCCAGCGGCGGCGCCGCCGCCGCGCCGCGCTCGTCGCCCAGGCCCCACTGGGCGTTCTGGGCGCTCAGCGCCTCCAGCCGCTCCAGGGCCTGGCGGTGGCGCTGGTGCAGCGCCAGCAGCGTGCGGGCCACTGCCGGCATGCCGGCGGCCAGCTCGCGGATCTCGGCCAGCGACACGGCGTCGCCCGCGCCCTCGCCGCCCAGGCCCGCGGGCAGGTCGGACAGCACCTCGCGCAGGCCGGTGATCAGGCGCGCCTCGTCATCGTCCGAAAAGCGCTGCACATCCACGCCGAACACCGCGTTGATCTTGAGCAGCACCGGCACGGTGAGCGGCCGCTGGTTCTGCTCGAGCTGGTTGAGGTAGCTCGCCGACAGGTCCAGCGCGCGCGCCAGCGCCACCTGGGTCATGCCCCGCTCCTCGCGCAGGCGGCGCAGGCGCACGCCCATGAACGTCTTTTTCATCGATTGGCCTCGGCAACAAATAACTTCGCAAAATTTGCAATCTGCAGGAATTTCATTCGCAAACATTCGCCAATTCAGCCCTTCTGCAGGGCCGCTATTGTGCGTAGATTGCGAAGCATGACAACCCCCAACGGCACCCTGGAGCTCACGGAAATCATCTTTCCCGAGCACGCCAACCACTACGGCACCCTGTTCGGCGGGCATGCGCTGCTGCTCATGTCCAAGGCGGCGTTTCTGGCCGCCCGCAGCGCGGCCGGCAGCAACGTGGTGATGGCTGGCGTGAGCGACGTGCGATTCGTGGCGCCCGTGGGCGTGGGCCATGTGCTCACCCTGCGCGCCTGGGCGACGCGGCTCGGGCGCAGCTCGCTCACCGTGTGCGTGGCCGGCTTCGCGCAGGCGCTGGGCTCGCCCGCCGAAGAGGTGCTCCAGGGGGTGTTCGAGATGGTGGCGGTGGATGCAAAGGGCCGCCCCGCACCCATCGCCCATGCCTATCTGGCACCACAGTGACACCCCAGGAGACCCCATGACCATGGAAACAACGACCCCTACCGCAGGCTTCAAGCCCAAGAAATCCGTCGCGCTGTCGGGCGTGACTGCCGGCAGCACTGCGCTGTGCACCGTGGGCCGCACGGGCAACGACCTGCACTACCGGGGCTATGACATCCTCGATATCGCCCAGGTCTGCGAATTCGAAGAGATCGCCCACCTGCTGGTGCACGGCAAGCTGCCCACGCGCGCCGAGCTCAAGGCCTACAAAACCAAACTCAAGGCCCTGCGCGGCCTGCCGGCCAGCGTGAAGGACGCGCTGGAAAAGCTGCCTGCCAGCAGCCACCCGATGGATGTGATGCGCACCGGCGTCTCGGCCCTGGGCTGCGTGCTGCCCGAAAAGGACGACCACAACACGCCCGGCGCCAGGGACATCGCCGACCGGCTGCTCGCCTCGCTCGGCTCCATGCTGCTGTACTGGTACCACTGGAGCACCCAGGGCAAGCGCATCGACGTCGAGACCGACGACGACTCCATCGGCGCCCACTTCCTGCACCTGCTGCATGGCACCCGGCCCGGCGCGGCCTGGGAGCGCGCGATGCACACCTCGCTCAACCTGTATGCCGAGCACGAGTTCAACGCATCGACCTTCACCGCGCGCGTCGTGGCGGGCACGGGCAGCGACGTGTATTCGTGCATCACCGGCGCCATCGGAGCACTGCGCGGCCCCAAGCACGGCGGGGCCAACGAGGTGGCCTTCGAGATCCAGAAGCGCTACGACAGCCCGGACGAGGCAGAGGCCGACGTCCGCCGGCGCGTGCAGGCCAAGGAGGTCGTGATCGGCTTCGGCCACCCGGTCTACACCGTGAGCGACCCGCGCAATGGCGTCATCAAGGGCGTGGCGCGGTCCCTGTCCGAAGAGGCGGGCAGCACCAAGATGTTCGACATCGCCGAGCGGCTCGAGTCGGTGATGTGGGAGGCCAAGAGCATGTTCCCCAACCTCGACTGGTTCAGTGCGGTGAGCTACCACATGATGGGCGTGCCCACCGCCATGTTCACGCCGCTGTTCGTGATCGCGCGCACCAGCGGCTGGGCGGCGCACATCATCGAGCAGCGCCTGGACAACAAGATCATCCGCCCCAGTGCGCATTACACCGGGCCGGACAATCTGCCGTTTGTGCGGATCGAGGACCGTGTTTGACAGCCGTGAGCGCTGCATCGTCTCCCTCTCCCGCGAGGGGAGAGGGGAATCGAAAGACAGTGACGAACTGACAGGTATTTGAAGCCGAGCGACACAACACCATGATGAACACCCGACATCGCCGGCCCTTGCCCGGCACCGCACTGGACTACTTCGACGCCCGCGCGGCCGTCGATGCCCTCACGCCCGGCGCGTGGGCCACCCTGCCCTACACATCGCGTGTGCACGCCGAGAACATCGTGCGCCGGGCCGACCCGGCCATCGTGGACGACTGCCTGCGCCAGCTGATCGGGCGCCGGCGCGAGCGCGACTTTCCGTGGTTTCCGGCGCGTGTGGTGTGCCATGACATCCTGGGCCAGACCGCGCTGGTGGACCTGGCGGGCCTGCGCGACGCCATCGCGGCCGCGGGTGGGGACCCCGCCCAGGTGAACCCCGTGGTGCCCGTGCAGCTGGTCGTGGACCATTCGCTGGCCGTGGAATGCGGCGGGTCCGACCCCGGTGCATTCGCAAGAAACCGCGCCATCGAAGACCGCCGCAACGAAGACCGCTTTCACTTCATCGAGTGGACGAAAAAGGCCTTTTCCAACGTGCAGGTCATCCCCGCAGGCAACGGGATCATGCACCAGATCAACCTGGAGAAGATGTCGCCCGTGGTCCATGCCGACAGCGGCGTGGCCTACCCCGACACCTGCGTGGGCACCGACAGCCACACGCCGCACATCGATGCGCTGGGCGTCGTTGCCATCGGCGTCGGCGGCCTGGAGGCCGAGAACGTGATGCTGGGCCGCGCGTCGTGGATGCGGCTGCCGGAGATCGTGGGCGTGCAGCTCACCGGCCAGCGCCAGAGCGGCATCACCGCCACCGACGTGGTACTGGCGCTGACCGAGTTCCTGCGCCGGTCCAAGGTGGTCGGCGCCTACCTGGAGTTCTACGGCGAGGGCGCCGCCAGGCTCACCATCGGCGACCGCGCGACCATCTCGAACATGGCGCCCGAATACGGCGCGACCGCGGCCCTGTTCAGCATCGACGACCAGACGCTCGAGTACCTGGCGCTCACGGGCCGCACGCAGGGCCAGGTCCGTCTGGTGGAGACCTATGCCAAGGCCGCAGGCCTGTGGTCCGACACGCTGAGCGATGCGGTGTACGAGCGCACGCTGAGTTTCGATCTGTCCAGCGTCGTGCGCAACATGGCGGGCCCGTCCAACCCGCACGCGCGCGTGGCCACCAGCGACCTGGCGGCCCGCGGCATCGCCCGCGCATGGCAGATGCCGGCGGCCCACGAAGGCACCCTGCCCGATGGCGCCGTGGTGATTGCCGCCATCACAAGCTGCACCAACACCTCCAACCCGCGCAATGTGATCGCGGCGGCGCTGCTGGCGCGCAACGCCCACCGCTTGCGTCTGGCGCGCAAGCCCTGGGTGAAAACATCGCTCGCCCCCGGCTCCAAGGCCGTCGAGCTGTACCTGCAGGAAGCAGGCCTGCTGCAGGACCTGGAACACCTCGGCTTCGGCATCGTGGGTTTTGCCTGCACCACCTGCAACGGCATGTCGGGCGCGCTCGACCCCGCCATAAGGCAAGAGATCATCGACCGCCAGCTGTACACCACCGCCGTGCTGTCGGGCAACCGCAACTTCGACGGCCGCATCCACCCGTACGCCAGCCAGGCCTTCCTGGCCTCGCCGCCGCTGGTGGTGGCCTATGCGATCGCGGGCACGGTGCGCTTCGACATCGAAAACGACGTGCTGGCGGTGGTGGACGGCCGGGAGATCCGCCTCCAAGACATCTGGCCGAGCGATGCAGAGATCGACGCCGTGGTGAAAGCCGCCGTCAAGCCCGCACAGTACCGCGCCGTCTACGAGCCCATGTTCGCGATCCGCGCCGACACTGGCGACGCGGTGAGCCCGCAGTACGGCTGGCGCCCGGAGTCCACCTACATTCGCCGCCCGCCATACTGGGACACCGACGGCGTGGGGGCCCTGGCGGCCCACCCGCGCACGCGCCAGGGCATGCGCCCGCTGGCCATCCTGCCGGACAACATCACCACCGACCACCTCTCGCCGTCGAACGCCATCCTGCGGGACAGCGCAGCCGGCGAGTACCTGCACCGCATGGGCGTGCCCGAGGAAGATTTCAACTCCTACGCCACGCACCGCGGCGACCACCTGACGGCCATGCGGGCCACGTTTGCCAACCCCACGCTCCGAAACGAGATGGTGCGCAACCCCGACGGCAGCGTGCAGCCCGGGTCGCTGGCCCGGGTGGAGCCCGAAGGCCAGATCCTGCGCATGTGGGAGGCCATGGAGACCTACCTGAACCGCCGCCAGCCCTTGATCATCATCGCCGGCGCCGACTACGGCCAGGGCTCCTCGCGCGACTGGGCCGCCAAGGGCGTGCGCCTGGCGGGTGTGGAAGTGGTGGTGGCCGAGGGCTTCGAGCGCATCCACCGCACCAACCTGATCGGCATGGGGGTGCTGCCCGTGGAGTTCCAGCCCGGCACGAACCGGCTGACGCTGGGCCTGGATGGCACCGAGGTCTATGGCGTGGAGGGGCTGTGCACGGCGCGGGCTGACTTGACGCTGGTGGTGCGGCGCCGAAGCGGCGAGGTGCTGCGGGTGCCTGTGGCCTGCCGGCTGGACACGGCGGAGGAGGTGTCGGTGTATGAAGCGGGGGGCGTGCTGCAGAGGTTTGCGCAGGATTTTCTGGAGCGGGGTGGCGGTGGTGCCGCGGCCCCCTCTCCCCAACCCCTCTCCCGCGAGGGGAGAGGGGCTGCCCCGTGCGAACTTCGGTTTTGACGCGTGATTCGGTTATCGCCGCAGGCACAAAGCCGTCTAGCATTCCAACGAGCCGTTTGTCACTGACCCAGATCATCCCTCTCCCCTCGCGGGAGAGGGGCCGGGGGAGAGGGGGCCTCAGCGCAACCACCAACCCATTGGCAAAGCCCACACGCCCTCCCGCAAACGTAGACCCGCCACCCCATGACACCCTCCTCACCCCAACTCAAAATCCCCGCTACCTACATGCGCGGCGGCACCAGCAAAGGCCTCTTCTTCCGCCTGGACGACCTGCCCGCCCCGGCCCGCCAGCCTGGCGCCGCCCGCGACGCCATCCTGCTGCGCGCTCTGGGCAGCCCGGACCCGTATGGCAAGCAGATCGACGGCCTGGGCAATGCCTCGTCCAGCACCAGCAAGGCCGTGATCCTGTCGCGCAGCCTGCGGCCCGGGCACGATGTGGACTACCTCTTCGGCCAGGTGTCCATCGACCAGCCGTTCGTGGACTGGAGCGGCAACTGTGGCAACCTCTCGGCCGCCGTGGGCCCCTGCGCCATCCACATGGGATTGATCGATGCAGCGCGCATCCCGAGCAACGGTGCCTTGGCCGTGCGCATCTGGCAGGCCAACATCGGCAAGACCATCGTGGCGCATGTGCCGATCGCGAACGGGCAGGTGCAGGAGACCGGGGACTTCGAGCTGGACGGCGTGACCTTTGCAGCGGCCGAAATACCACTCGAATTCATGGACCCCGCCGACGGTGCGGAAGGCGCGGGATCGATGTTCCCTACCGGCAACGTGGTGGACACGCTGGAGGTCCCAGGTGTCGGCACCTTTCCCGCCACGCTGATCAACGCGGGCATTCCCACCATTTTTCTCAATGCCCACACCCTGGGCTACGCCGGTACCGAGCTGCAGGACGCGATCAACGGCGACGCCGCGGCTCTCGCACGCTTCGAAGCCATCCGCGCCCACGGCGCCCTGCGCATGGGCCTGGTCCGCGAACTGGCGGATGCCGCCACCCGCCAGCACACGCCCAAGATCGCTTTCGTGGCGCCGCCCGCGGCGTACACCGCCTCCAGCGGCAAGCGCATCGAAGCACACGACATCGATCTGCTGGTGCGCGCCCTATCCATGGGCAAGCTGCACCACGCGATGATGGGGACCGCCGCGGTGGCCATCGGCACAGCCGCCGCCATCCCTGGCACGCTGGTCAACCTGGCAGCGGGCGGTGGGGCGCGCAGCGCGGTGCGCTTCGGGCACCCCTCGGGCACGCTGCGCGTGGGCGCCGAAGCCACGCATCACGGTGGCCAATGGACGGTGACCAAAGCCTTGATGAGCCGCAGCGCCCGCATTCTCATGGAAGGGTGCATTCGCATCCCCGCCGACTGCTTCTGACACACCCTTATGAACACCAAACAACAACTCAAGGCCCTGGCCGAAGCCCGCCGTGGCGTCATCGTGCCCGGCGCGTTCAATGCCCTGTCCGCCCGTGTGGTGGCCGACCTGGGGTTCGAGGCGCTCTACGTCACTGGCGCAGGCGTCACCAACATGTGGTTCGGCCTGCCCGACCAGGCGTTCATGGGCCTCACCGACATCGCCGACCACACGGCACGCATCCGCGACGCGGTGGAGCTGCCGCTCATCGTCGATGCCGACACGGGCTTCGGCAACGCGCTCAACACGTACCACGCGGTGCGCACGCTGGAGCGCGCAGGTGCAGACTGCATCCAGCTGGAAGACCAGGTCTCGCCCAAGCGCTGCGGGCATTTCAACGGCAAGGAGGTGATCTCCACCGACGAGATGCTGGGCAAGATCAAGGCCGCCGTGGACGCGCGCCGCGACCCGGGCACCCTGATCATGGCGCGCACCGACGCCTGCGCCACCCAGGGTTTCGAGGCGGCGGTCGAGCGCGCGCAGCGGTTTGGCGAGGCGGGGGCCGACATCCTGTTCGTGGAAGCCGTCACCACGGCCGACGAGATCCGCGCCCTGCCCCGGCGCCTGGCCGACCGGCCCCAGCTCATGAACATGGTGATCGGCGGCAAGACGCCCATCTTCAGCGCCGACGAGCTGGCGGGCCTGGGCTACGGCCTGGTGCTGTACGCCAACGCGGCATTGCAGGGCGCAGTGGCCGGCATGCAGAAGGTGCTGACCGTGCTGCGCGACGAGCGCCGTGTGGATGAGGACCCTGCGATAGTGGCGCCGTTTGCCGAACGCCAGCGGCTGGTGTGCAAGCCGCAGTGGGATGCGCTGGAGAAGAAGTACGAGTAAAAATGGGCGCTATCGCTTGTCCAACAAGCGCAACCAGCTACATATTTGATAGCAAACTCTGCCCTGCCCCGCCGCTGCCTGCAAGCCCTCTCGCGCGGTGCCGCGGTGCTGCGGTGCCGCGGTGGCGGCGCATGCCCGCAGCCTCTTGAATGCGCCAGCGCGCCACACCAAAGGCAGCGCTCGGCAACCCGCCCCGGTGACGGGAGCCGCGGGAGCCATCACCGTCACCTTCACCGCTCACCCATCGATTGCGACAACGTCTTGGTCAGGGGCTTGGTCAGGTAGCTCAACACCGTCCGCTCCATCGCCTTGATGTCGACGGAGGCCGTCATGCCCGGCCTGATCTTGACGTCGCTGCCCTTGGTGAACTCCTTGCCCCGGATGCGGATCTGCACCCGGTAGTAGGGCTCCATCTTGCCCTGGCGGTTTTCCTCCAGCGTGTCGGGGCTCACGTAGAAGACCTCGCCCTTCATGGTGCCGAAGATCGAGTAGTCGTAGGCATCGAGCTTGACGCTGGCGACCTGGCCGACCTCGACGAACGCGATGTCGGCCGTGCTGATCTTGGCCTCCACGATCAGGTCCTCACCCGTCGGCACGATTTCCATGATCACGTCGCCGGGCTTGACCACCGCGCCCACGGTGGTGAGCTGGATGCTCTTGACCTGGCCGTTCAGCGGCGCAAACAGCTCGGTGTGCTCCATCACCTGCTTGCGGTCCCGCACGGTTTCGATCTGGGTGTTCAGGTCCTCCTGGGCCTTGGTCATCTCCGCCTGGGAGTCCTGGAAATACTTGTTCCGCTTGTTGGCGATCTGCGCCTGAATCTCGGCGACCGTGCGCTTGAGCCGCAGCACGTCCGCCAGGCTCACGTCGCCGGTGGCCACGAGCTTCTGGTTCATGTCGAGCTCCTGCTTGGCCAGGTCCATGGCGCCGCGCAGCGAGGCCACGTCCTCGTCGATGGCCTGCTTGCGCCGCTCGTACAGGGCGCGCTGGTTGCGCACATATTCGGGATAGGCCAGCAGTTCCGCGTCGAACTTCAGGGGCTCGCCATACACCTCGGCGCGCAGGCGCACCAGCGCGGACCGCAGGGCGGCGACCTTGGACTGCGCGTCGTCCACCGCGGCTTCGGCCCGGGCCTTTTCCAGGGTCACCAGCAACTGGCCTGCCTTCACGTCATCGCCCTCGCGCACGTGCAGGCGGCTCACCACACCCTGGTCCACGGCCTGGATGACCTGCGTGCGGGCACTGGCGATCACCTGCGCCTGTGCGCGCGTGACCTGGTCGATCTTGGAAAACGCGGCCCATGCGACCAGGGCGACGATGCCCACCATGGCCACGCGCAGCGTCCAGCGGGAGCGGCGCTGCGGCGCGAGCAGGTCGGCGATGTCGGCATGGGCGCTGGCATGGGCAGCGTGGCGGTGCGGCTGCACCGCCAGGCCGCGGGCGGTTGCTTCGGAGTCCATCCTGGGTTCGATCCTCATGCGGTCACTGTCTCCACGCCGGGTGGCACTGCATCGTGCCGCGGCACCGGTACGGGCTCCGAGGCTTTCTTCAAGCGCATCAGCACGGCATCACGCGGTCCATCCATCACCACCTTGTGGCCGGACACGACCACGATGCGGTCCACCAGCGGCAGCACGCTGGGCTTGTGGGTCACGACCACCAGCGTCTTGTCCGGGCCCACTTCCTCGGCCAGCACCGACAGGCAGCGCTTTTCCTGCGCCGAATCCATGTTGGCCGTGGGTTCGTCGAGCAGCAGCACCGCCGGGCGCGTCAGCAGCAGGCGGGTGAAGGCCACCAGCTGCCGCTGGCCGCCCGACAGCCCTTTGCCGCCTTCGTGGATGGGCAAGTCCAGCCCACGGGGGTGGCCCGCCACCAGCTGGATCAAGCCCGAGCGCTGCAAGGCCGCCTGCATGGCGTCGTCGCCCGGATCGGGCATGCCGATGAGCAGGTTCTCGCGCAAGGTACCCTGGAAAAGGCGGTGCTCCTGCTGCAGGTAGCCGATGTGCTGGCTGATGACCTGCTGGCTCACCTGGGCCATGTCCAGGCTGTCGATCAGCACCCGTCCCGCGGTGGGCCGGTACAGCCCCGCCAGCAGCTTGAGCAGCGAGGACTTGCCGGAGCCGATGGGCCCGATCACCGCGACTTTCTCGCCGGGCTGGATCGTCAGGCTCTGGATGGAGACGGCCGGGCCGGCATTCTGGCCGTAGGCGAACGCCACCTCCTGCAGCACATACTGGCCGTGCAGCTTGTGGGGCAGCAAGGGGCGCGGCACGCCGTGGTTGTCGGCCTGCAGCGCATAGAGCTTCTCGAGCGAGCGCGTCGCTGCCTGCGCGTGGGCGTGCTGCACGATCAGGCCCGGCAGCGCCACCAGCGGCGCCATGATGCGGCCACCAATGATGGAGCAGGCGATCAGGGCGCCCATCGTCATGCCCCCATTGATGATGACCCAGGAGCCGAGCATCACGATGCCCACATAGCTGAACTGCTGCAGCATGGCCGCCAAGTACCCCGCGCCCTCGCTCACATGGCGCATGTCCAGGTCCTGCCGGATGGTGTCGCTGTTCACCCCGATCCAGCGCGAGAGGAACTTCCAGCCACCGACGCCCGCCTTGATGGTCTCGGCGCCCTCCACCACCTCGACCAGCAGGCCGGTCTTGCGGCTGGCGGCCGACAGCCCCTGCTGGGCCAGGGCGTTTACCCGCCGGTGCCGGCTCACGCCGACCAGCAAGGCCAGCAGTCCGCAGACCAGGGGCACCAGGGCCACCAGCGGGTGCCCGATCACCATAAGCACGGCCAGGAACAGCAGCGCCATCGGAAAGTCCACCAGCGCGAACAGCGTGCTGCCGGTGTAGAACCCCCGCACCTGCTCGTACCCGCGGATCTGCCCTGCCAGGCTGCCGACCGACCCAGGCAACTGGTCGACCCGGATGCTGAGCAGGCGCTGGAAGATGTCCCGCGACAACCGGCTGTCCAGGCCCGCCGTGAGCGAATCCATGACCCGGGAGCGCGCGAACTTCATGGCCGTCTCCAGCAGGATGGCCAGCAGCACGCCCAGGCCCAGGATGATCAGGGTGTACTCGCTGCGCGTGGGGATCACCCGGTCGTAGACCTGCATCGAGAACAGCGAGATCGCCAGCGCCAGCAGGCCCATGAACACCGACGCGAGGGCGGCCTCGACCAGCACGCCCCGGTACTGGCGCAGCGCATGCTGGAGCACCGCCTCGAAGGTATCGGACTGCGCGGCAGCGCCCCGCTGGCGCATCGCCACCATGGCGGTGTGGCTCAGCGCGGCCTCGTCCACCGGGCGGGTGCCGTGGGCAAATTCCACCACCCACCGCTGCTGCGGGTCGCGGTCCACGACCACGCCCCAGCCATCGCTGTGCGTCTTGCACAGCAGCGGCAGCATCACGCGGTCGGGGTGGTCCATCGCCACGGGTGCCGACAGGTCGAGGCTGGCGCACACCGCCGCCACGTCCGGCGCCGAACCCAGGCGCGCCGGGCGCTCCACGGCGGAGCGCAGGCGCATCACATTGATGCTCACGCCCTGCAGTTGGGCCAGCCGCTCCAGCGCCCACGCCAGGGAATCCTGGGTCTTGTTGTTATTCATGGCAGAGGCACCAAGCCGGACACGGCCTCACACGCATCGCGCGCGCAGCCAGGGGGTTGACAAGCGGCCACACAGGTCGGCGAAGAAGACGCAGCAGCGACGGGTGCGCGGGTGCCGTCGCACTTGAAGGGCCAGATCGGCCCAGAGCGTCTGCAGGGCCCGCGGGGCCCGCCGGACCCGCCGGACCCGCGATGACGATGGCGATATCACGGGGCATTGCGCTGCCAATCCATGTCGCCACGCACCACCTGCAGCCGATAGGACGCCGCCAGCAGCGCCGCACGCGCATCGACCAGCGCCAGGCGGTTGTCGCCGCCCTCCCGCACGGTGTTGAGGACTTCCTGCCAACTGCGCTTGCCCGCGACGAACAGCTTTTCGTTGGAGCCAAGCACCGCCGCAGACGACTCCACCGCCGTGGCCAGGGCCTCGGCACGCATCTGGGCGCTGGCCATGTTCTCCAGATCGGTGCGCATCTGCTCGTTGAGCTCGCGCTGCACTGTCTCTGCCGCGAAGGCCTGCCCCTGGGCGCGTTCCGACGCTGCCCGGCTCAACGCGAGCGAGGACAAGCCCGCACCCGGCTGGTAGCGCACGCCCACGAAAACGCTGCGCTCACCCGGCACCGCTGCGCCACCGGCCCGGTACTGGGCCCTGAGGTACACCTCGGGGCCGAGCCCGGCGCGCTGAATATCCGCCTGGTACTGCACCACCCGCGCCCGCTCCCGGGCCTTGCGCACCGAGGGGTGCACGTCGATGGCGTCGTCGATCTGCAAGCCCAGCGCCTGCCGGGTGTCGGAGGCAGCCAGCGCGAGCGCCGCCAGGGGCTGCTCGGCATCCCACTCGGTGTCGCTCTCGGGCTCGCGCCCCACCAGCTGGCGCAGGCGGTTGCGGGACAGCGTGCGCGCCGTGCGCGTCTGCTGCAGGTCCACCCGCGCCTGGAAGGTGCGCCATTCGAGCAGTGTGAACTCGATCTGCGGCGACACCTGGGCTTCCACCCGTCGGCGTATCAGCGCCTTGTACCGGTCGAGCTGCTCGATGGTGCGGGTGGTCTCCCGAATGCGCTCATCCGCCTGCACCATGGCGACCCAGGAGTCGACGACCTTGGAGGCAAGCTGGTACTGCACCTCCTTCTTCTGGGCCACCTGCAGAGCCTCTTGCGCCCGGGCCATGTCCCGCTGCGCATCCAGGCGCCCGCCCGTCCAAAGCGGCTGCTCCAGGCTGAGCTGGGTGGACAGCCGCGGGGTGTTGGACGACGTCTGGGCGGCCAGCGTGGGGAAACGCTGCCAATCCGCGGCCGACACATCCTCCTTGGCGGCCCGCACGAAGGCGGACTCCATCCGCACCGATGGATGCGACTCCACCGTCTGCCGGATCAGGTTCATCAACACCGGGGAGACGGTGGGCTGCGCGAGCGCCGCCCCGCCCACCTGAAGGCACAGGGCCAGGCCCACGCCCCTGCATCCGCGCAGCGCGGCCGCGGCCACGGCCACCAAGGCACTACTCTTTTTCAATCCGCACTCACTTGCTTGCTTGCTTGCTTACTGGCTCAATTGCTCACTGACATGCCTGCATGCTGGCCTGCCGCGCCCGTCCGCGCCCACAGCAGGGTTGGCGGGCATTCGATGCACAGAGGAGAAACAGCCACGGGCCTCATGGCCCGTGGCTTCGGTCGCACCCAGCGTCAGAGGACCGGGTGCAGCGTGGCGTGCTGGTCGACCAGCAGTTGCGCCAACGTGCCGTTCCACGCCTCATGGGTGGGGTTGTCCACAGAGGCCGTCGCACCCCCGCTCTTCGCGCCAGCGTCATCCAGTCGCCCTGCATCGTGGCCGTCCACCGTCACCAGCAGCGGCTTGAGGGCATAGGCATTGACCTCCGAAGGTGTGACCGCCGTCGCGCTGGCCGCCGCCCCGCCCTTGCTCGCATCCGCGCCCTGGGTGCCCATGGCGTTGTGCAGCAGGGAGTCCAGCGTTTCGTGGGCGAACATCGCATCCGCGACCAACATGGACGAACCGTCCGCCATCGTGGCGGAGGTGCGGCCCAGCTCGATCACACCGTCGCTGTGCCGCACCTGGCCATCGCTGGTCAGGCCGATGGAGGTGATGCCCCAGTCGGCCAGCGACCGGACCTCGCCCGCATCGCTCACGCCGTTCTGGTTGGCGTCGCGCCACACCGCAAACTGCGAGAACTGCCGGTCGTGGGCATCGAACACGCCGTCCTGGTTGGTGTCGAAGCCCACCGCCAGCCCCTGCAGGTCGGTGCTGCCGCCGTACTGGGTGAAGGCGTACTGGCTGGCGTCGTGCACCAGGCCGTCGCCATGCTTGTCCCACACCAGCACGCCATCATGGGCGCCCGTCCAGGTGGTGCGCTCGGCCACGCCGTCGCCGGTCACGTCCATCACCACATGGCCGTATTCGATGCGGCCATCGTGGTTCAGGTCCAGCACCACGGGCGGCGTGAAGTTGATGGGCTTGGTCACGCTGTTGCCAGCCTTGTCGACCACGGTCGCGTACAGGGGCTTGGTGCTGTCCTGCACATCGCTCGTCGTGATCTGCCACTGTCCTTGCGCATCGGTCACCGTCGTACCCAGGACCGTGCCGGCACCGTCCTTCAGCGTCACCGTACTGTTCAGTTCCGCCGTGCCATTGACCACTGTCGTGGCTGGCATGTCGATGATGGCCTGATAGACAGCGGCACCGCTGCCGTCCCTGGCATCGTCAGCCTCGGTGTTCCAGGACACCACCACCTTGCCACCGACCAACGCGGTGACGTGCAGCGGTGGCTGCTCTCCAGCGTCGCTGAGTTCCGCCCGGTAGTTGCTCACCAGTATTTCGCTACCGACCTTCGCGCCCTGGGCATCGAAATACTGACCGCGGATCACGGAATTTCCGGGGTCAGCCCAGGAATCGTCATACCAGGCAGCAAAGAATCCGCCGGTGTCCAGTCCCACCACGGTCGGTGGGGACTGGTTGCCTGCCGTGGTCGTATTGATCATGGTTTGGGCACTCACCGTCACCGCTCCAGCGTTGTTGCTCACCACCACCATCGCTGCCTCGTTGGTATCCGTGGGGCCGGTGTTGTTGGTACTGTCTTCGGTTTGCCAGCCCACAGCGACCTTGCCACCTTTGAGCGCGGTGGCCGTCAGGAAGGGCATGTCGACCTGGGTGTTTTCATTGACCACCCAGGTGCCCAGGGGCACTTCACCACCCACCTTGCTGCCACTGGCATTGAAGTACTGGCCGCTGATCTGGCCTTGGCCGCCTTTGACGCTGCTGTCGTCGTTGAACCAGGCGAGGAAGTAACCGCCATCGCTGGTCGCCACCATCACCGGCGCGCCCTGGTTGCCTGCTGTCGTGGTGTTGGCCACGGATTGCGGGCCCACGGTGCCCGAGCTGGACACCACGACCTGGGCTACTTCGGTCGATCCCGTGTTGGGGCCTGCTGTGCCGCCTTCGGCCGTCCATGCCACAGCGATGCTGCCATTGCTGAGTGTCACGGCGCTCAGCGGTGGCTGACCCACAGCCCAGGAATCACCATTGACCTGCCAGCTACCCAGTTGGAGCTCCCCACCGGTCTTGCTTCCATTGGCGTCAAAGAACTGCCCACGCACTACGCCTTGAGGGTCCGCGTCGTCCGCGTTGTACCAGGCCATGAAGAATCCGCCGTCCTTGGTAGCCACCATGGCCGGGCCGGACTGGTTTCCAGCCAGTGTCGTGTTCGCCAACGTAGGCGCACCTGCCGAGGCCGTGCTGCCTGTCAGGGTGGCCGTTGCATAGGCCACTTCGCTGGTGGCGTTGGAGCCGCCGCCACCCACACCGCCGTTGGAGTCCTCGGTCTGCCACGACAGTACCACCTTGCCATTGTCCAGCGCCACGGCGCTCAGCATCGGCATGTTGGCATAGCCATTGCCGTTGACCTGCCAGTTGCCGCCACCAAAAGTCAGCTCATTGCCGATCTTGATGCCATTGGCGGTGTAATACTGCCCGTGCACCGCGCCTGCAGGGTCGTTCAGTGCGTTGTCGTACCAGGCTGTGAAATAGCCGCCGTTGCTGGTCTTCACCGTGACGGGACCGGACTGGTCGCCCGCCGTGGTGGTGTTGACCTGCTGTCCAGTCAGCACAAAGGACGGCGTGGTACCAACGAAGACGTTCTGCGCCGTTGTCTGACTGGGCGCAGCGGTGCTCGTGTCCAGAGTGAATGACACCGAGTTGCTGCCGCTCACATTGCCCGCTGCATCGATCTGGCGAACGCTGATCGTGTTGGCCCCCTCTACCGCGGTGGGTTTGCTCGCACTCCAGTTGGTACCGTCCTGGCTGTACTGGACGACCGCGCCTTGCTCCACACCGCTTGCGGTGAAGCTCCCGTTCCTCGTGTAGGCGTCGCTCGACGAACCCGTCTGAGTGCCTGCAGTGTCCTGGTCCAAGGCAATCGTGGGCGCCGCCGGTGGCGTAGTGTCCACCTTGAGCACCAGGGGGCCGCTCTGGGCACTGTCCGTGCCGGCGCTGTTGGCGGACGTGTAGGTCAGGTTGTAGGTCCCGTCGGCCAGCGCGACGTTGGGCGTGAGTGTGCCTGTCGCCGCGTTGTAGGTCGCGGCCACCGCCGTGCCATTCACGTACAGCTTGGGGTTGGTCAGGCCGGTGCCGATGTTGATGCCGGGAGTGGTGTCGTTGGTGGCCGGTGCCGTGCTGTTGGCATTGGTGACCGGCGCGGAATTGTCGTCGTAGCTCGTCGGCGCTGCTCCGGCCGCTGGGGCACCGGTGTCCACCGTGATGCTCAGTGCCGGGCTCTTGCCGCTTTCGTTGCCCGCCGCATCGGTCAGCGTGTAGCTGAAGGTGTGTGCGCCGTCCGCCAGCCCGGCCGTGGGCGTGAGCGTGCCGGTGGCCGGATCGTAGGCTGCGGCCACCGCCACGCCGTCGACATACAGCTTGGGGGTGTCCGTCAGGTTCTGGCCCACCAGGATGCCGGGGCGGGTGTCGTCCGTGGTCGGCGCCGTGCTGTTGGCGCTCTGCACCGCGCCCACATCGTCCTTGTAGCCCACAGGTGCGGACGCGGGCGTGGCCGGTGCCGCCGTGTCGACCCGGACCGTGTAGGCCGCACTGGGCGTGCTTTCGTTGCCCTGCGGGTCGGTGGCAGTCACCGTCAGCGGGTGGCTGCCTTCGGTCAGCGGTGCCGTGGGCGTGAAGCTCCAGCTGCCGTTGGCCTGCACGGTAGTGGTGCCCAGCAGCGAGCCGTTGTCGTAGACCTTGATGGTGTCGCCGGCCGTTCCGCCCGAGCCCGACAGCGTGGGCGTGGTGTCGTCGGTGCTGGCACCGTTGGCCACCGGGCCCTGCACCGTGCCCACGTCGTCCGAGACGCTGGCGATGGACGGCACCGCTGGAGCCGTGGTGTCAATGGTCAAGCCAAAGGTCGTGCTGCCGGTCGTGCCCGCGGCGTTGCGCGCCTCCACGGTGTAGTTATGGGGGCCTTGCGCCTGCGCCGGCAGGGTGAAGTTCCACGCACCGTTGGCGTCGGCCGTGGCCGTACCGAGGGTGGTCGCTCCTTCCTTGATGGTGATGGTCGCATTGGCCGCCGCCGTGCCCACCAGCGTGGGCGTGGTGTCGTCGGTGCTCGCGCCGTTGGCCAGGTCGCCCTGCTTGCTGCCGGCGTTGTCCGTGGCCTTGCCCACCGACACGGTGACGTTGCTCGTGTCCACCGTGAAGTTCAGCGGGTCGCTCGTGGCGCTGGTGTTGCCCGCCGCATCGGTCGCCGTGGCGGTGATGGCGTGCGCGCCGCTGGCCAACTGCGTGGTGGGGGTGAAGCTCCAGCTGCCGTTGCTTTGCACGGCGGCGCTGCCCAGCAGCGTGCCGTTGTTGTAGACCTTGACGGTGTCCCCTGGCGTGCCCGAGCCGCTGAAGGTCGGGGTGGCGTCGTCGGTTGTGCTGCCGTTGGCGACGGTGCCTTGCACGGCGCCCTGGTCGTCCGTGGCTGTGGGCGCGCCCGGCTTGGCCGGACCAGTGGTATCCAGCACGATGGCATAGGCACCCGTCTCGGCACTGGACTGGCCCGCGCCGTCGATGGCCTTGGCCGTCAGCAGCTTGGTGCCGTCGCCGGCCAGGGCATTGCTCGTCACCGTCCAGGTGCCATTGGCCGCCACGGTGGTGGAGCCTACTTCCTGGCCATCCGCATACAGCTTGATGGTGGTGCCGGCCGTGCCCGTACCGCTGACGGTCGGCGTGGTGTCGTCCGTCGTTTCGCCCTTGGCGATCGGTCCCGTCACGCTGCCTGCGTTGTCGCTCACGCCGGTGATGGCCGGCTGAGCTGGCGCGTCGCCCAGCAGCTTGAAGTTCCAGCCTGCACTGGAGGGGCCTTCGTTGCCCGCAGCGTCCACGGGACGCGCGGTCAGGTTGTGGTCACCGCTGGCCAGCGGGGTGGCGGGCTCGAAGCTCCATGCGCCGTTGGTCACCACGGCGCTGCCCAGCAGCGTGGAGCCGTCGTAGACGTTGACCTTGGCCACGTCCGCACCCACACCCGTGCCCTTGAAGGTGGGGCGCGCGTCGTCCGTCATGCTGCCACGGGCGATCTCGCCCTTGACCGCGCCCACGTCGTCCAGCAGCGTGAGCGTGCCTTCGCTGCCGGCGGCCGGGCCGCTCGTGTCCACCGTGATGTTCAGCACCGGGCTCTTGGCGCTTTCGTTGCCGGCTGCATCGGTCAGCGTGTAGCTGAAGGTGTGTGCGCCGTCCGCCAGCCCTGCTGACGGTGTGAGCGTACCCGTGGCCGGGTCGTAGGCCGCGGCCACCTGCACACCGTCCACGTACAGCTTGGGCGTCTCCGTGAGGTTGGCGCCGACCTGGATGCCCGGGCGGGTGTCGTCCGAGGTCGGTGCCGTGCTGTTGGCGCTTTGTAGTGCGCCCACGTCGTCCTTGTAGGCCGCGGGTGCGGCCGGCGCGGCCGGTGCGGTCGTGTCGACCCGGACCGTGTAGGCGGCGCTTGGGGTGCTTTCGTTGCCCTGCGGGTCGGTGGCGGTCACCGTCAGCGGGTGGCTGCCTTCGGTCAGCGGTGCGGTGGGCGTGAAGCTCCAGCTGCCGTTGGACTGCACCGTGGTGCTGCCCAAGAGTGCGCCGTTGTCGTAGACCTTGATGATGTCTCCCGCCGTGGCTGCCGTGCCGGTGAGCGTCGGCGTGGTGTCGTCCGTGCTGGCGCCGCTCGCCACCGGGCCCTGCACCGTGCCCACGTCGTCCGTGACGCCGCCGATGGACGGCACCGTGGGGGGGGTGGTGTCGATCGTCAAGCCGAAGGTGGTACTGCCGGTGGTGCCTGCCGCATTGCGCGCCTCCACGGTGTAGTTGTGCAGGCCTTGCGCCTGCTGCGGCAGCGTGAACGACCATGCCCCGCTGCCGTCCGCGGTGGCGGTACCCAGCGTGGTCCCGCCTTCCTTGACGGTGATCGTGGCGCCGGCCGCCGCGGTGCCCACCAGCGTGGGCGTGGTGTCGTCGGTGCTCGCGCCGTTGGCCAGATCACCCTGCTTGGTACCTGCGTTGTCCGTGGCCTTGCCGACCGAAACGTTCACATTGCCAGTGTCCACCGTGAAGTTCAGCGGGTCGCTGGCCGCACTGGTGTTGCCCGCCGCATCGGTGGCGGTGGTGGTGATGGCGTGCGTGCCGCTGGCCAGTTGCGATGTGGGCGTGAAGCTCCAGCTGCCGTTGGCCTGCACCGATGCGCTGCCCAGCAGGATGCCGTTGTCGAACACCTTGACGGTATCGCCAGGGGTGCCCGATCCGCTCAGCGTGGGGGTGGCGTCGTCGGTGGTACCGCCGCTGGCCACGGGGCCCTGGACAGCGCCCTGGTCGTCGTTGGCCGTGGGCACGCCCGGCTTGGCCGGTGCCGTGGTGTCCAGCACGATCGCGTAGGCACCGGTTTCGGTGCTCGACTGGCCTGCGCCGTCGAAGGCCTTGGCCGTCAGCAGCTTGGTGCCGTCGCCTGCCAGCGCGCTGCTCGTCACCTGCCAGGTGCCGTCCTGCGCCACGGTGGTCGAACCCACCTGCACACCGTCGGCATAGAGCCTGACGGTGGTGCCGGCGGCGCCCGTTCCGCTGACGGTGGGCGTCGTGTCGTCGGTGGCAGCGCCCTTGGCGACATTGCCTTGCACGCCGCCCGCGTTGTCGGTCACGCCGGTGATGGCGGGCTCCCGCGGGGCGTCGCCCAGCAGCTTGAAGTTCCACGCGGTGCTGGCGGGGCCTTCGTTGCCTGCAGCGTCGACAGGGCGCGCGGTGAAGTTGTGGTCGCCACTGGCCAGGGGGGTGGAAGGCTCGAAGCTCCAGCTGCGGTTGGTCACCACCGCGCTGCCCAGCAACGTGGCGCCGTCGTAGATGTTGACCTTCGCCACGTCGGCGCCGGCGTTCATGCCCTTGAAGGTGGGCTTCGCGTCGTCGGTCATGCTGCCCGGGGTGATCTCGCCCTTGACGGCGCCCACGTCGTCCAGCAGGGTCAAGGTGCCTTCGCTGCCTGCGGTCGGTGCACTGGTGTCGACCGTCAGGCTCAGCGCCGGGCTCTTGCCGCTCTCGTTGCCCGCCGCGTCGGTCAGCGTGTAGCTGACGGTGTGCGCACCTTCGGCCAGCGCTGTGCTGGGGGTGAGAGTGCCCGTGGCGGGGTCGTAGGCAGCGGCCACCTGCACGCCGTCCACGTACAGCCTGGGCGTGTCGGTGAGGTTCTGGCCCACCAGGATGCCCGGGCGGGTGTCGTCGGTGGCGGGCGCCGTGCTGTTGGCACTTTGCACTGCTCCCACGTCGTCCTTGTAGCCAGCGGGTGCGGCCGCCGGGGTGGTCGGAGCCGCCGTATCCACCCGGACCGTATAGGCCGCGCTCGGCGTGCTTTCGTTGCCCTGCGGGTCTGTGGCAGTCACCGTCAGCGGGTGGCTGCCGTCGGTCAAGGGTGTCTGCGGCGTGAAGCTCCAGCCGCCACCCGGCCTGACTTGTGTGCTGCCCAGCAGCACGCCATTGTCATAGACCTTGATGGTGTCGCCCGCCGTGGCACCGGTACCCGACAGCGTGGGCGTGGTGTCGTCGGTGCTGGCGCCGTTCGCGACCGGACCTTGCACCGTGCCCACGTCGTCCGCAACGTCCCCGATGGGCGCCACCGCGGGCGCCGTGTTGTCGATCGTCAAGCCGAAGCTGGTGCTGCCGGTGGTGCCAGCGGCGTTGCGCGCCTCGACGGTGTAGTTGTGCAAACCCTGCGCCTGTGTGGGCAGGGTAAAGCTCCAGGCTCCGTTCGCGTCGGCCGTGGCGGTACCCAGCGTGGTGGCGCCTTCCTTGACGGTGATTGTGGCGTTGGCCGCAGCGGTGCCCACCAGGGTGGGCGTGGTGTCGTCGGTGCTGGCGCCGTTGGCCAGGTCGCCCTGCTTGCTGCCCGCGTTGTCCGTGGCCTTGCCGACCGACACGCTCACGTTGCTGGTGTCCACGGTGAAATTCAGCGGGTCGCTGGTGGCGCTGGTGTTGCCTGCCGCGTCGGTCGCCGTGGTGGTGATGGCATGCGCACCGCCGCCCAGCGGAGCCGTGGGGGTGAAGCTCCAGCTGCCGTTGGGCTGCACCTGCGCAGTGCCCAGCAAGGTGGCGCCGCTGCCGTTGTTGTCGTAGACCTTGACCGTGTCGCCCGGCGTGCCGGAGCCGTTCAGCGTCGGGTAGGCGTCGTCGGTGGTGCCGCCGTTGGTGACCGGCCCCTGCACCGAGCCCTGGTCATCCGTCGCCACCGCCACGCCCGGCTTGGCGGGTGCCGTGGTGTCCAGCACGATCGTGTAGGTGCCGGTCTCCGGGCTGGCCTGGCCCGCGCCGTCGATGGCCTTGGCCGTCAGCTGCTTGGCGCCGTCGCCTGCGAGCGCAGTGCTCGTGACCCGCCAGGTGCCGTCCTGCGCCACCGTGGTCGAGCCGACTTCCACGCCGTCTGCGTACAGCTTGACGGTGGTGCCCGCCGTGCCCGTGCCGCTGACCGTGGGGGTGGTGTCATCGGTCGTCGCCCCCTTGGCGATGCTGCCGGTGGCGCTGCCCGCGTCGTCGCTCACCCCCGTGATCGCTGGCGCTGCCGGCGCGTCGCCCAGCAGCCTGAAGTTCCACCCGGCGCTGGCCGGGCCCTCGTTGCCGGCCGCATCCACCGGACGGGCGGTCAGGGTGTGGTCGCCGCTGGCCAGCGGTGTCGCCGGCTCGAAGATCCAGTTGCCGTTGCTGACCACGGCACTGCCCAGCAGGGTGCTGCCGTCGTACACGTTGACCTTGGCCACATCGGCACCGGCGCCCGTGCCCTTGAAGGTGGGGCGTGCGTCGTCGGTGACGCTGCCGCGCGTGATTTCGCCCCGGACCGCGCCCACGTCGTCGAGGAGGGTCAGGGTGCCTTCGCTGCCCACCGCAGGAGCACTGGTGTCCACCGTGAGGCTCAGCGCGGGGCTCTTGCCGCTTTCGTTGCCGGCTGCATCGGTCAGCGTGTAGCTGAAGGTGTGCGCGCCGTCCGCCAGTGCGGTGCTGGGCGTGAGGGTGCCTGTCGCGGGGTCGTACGCGGCCGCCACGGCCACGCCGTCCACGTACAGCTTGGGCGTATCGGTGAGGTTCTGGCCCACCAGGATGCCGGGGCGCGTGTCATCCGTGGCGGGCGCCGTGCTGTTGGCGCTTTGCACCGCGCCCACATCGTCCTTGTAGCCTGCGGGTGCGGCCGTGGGGGTTGTCGGAGCCGCCGTGTCCACCTTCAGCGTGTAGGCTGCGCTCGGCGTGCTTTCGTTGCCCTGAGAGTCGGTGGCAGTCACCGTCAGCGGGTGGCTGCCGTCGGTCAGCGGCGTGAGCGGCGTGAAGCTCCAGCTGCCGTTGGCCTGCACGGTGGTGGTGCCCAGCAGCGAGCCGTTGTCGTAGACCTTGATGGTGTCGCCGGCCGTTCCGCCCGAGCCCGACAGCGTGGGCGTGGTGTCGTCGGTGCTGGCACCGTTGGCCACCGGGCCCTGCACCGTGCCCACGTCGTCCGTGGCACCACCGATGGCTGGTGCCGAAGGGGGTGTGGTGTCGACCGCGAGCGCGAAGCTGGTGCTGCCGGTGGTGCCCGCCGCGTTGCGTGCCTCGATGGTGTAGTTGTGCTGGCCCTGCGTCTGCACTGGCAGCGTGAAGCTCCATGCACCGCTGGCGTCGGCGGTGGCCGTGCCCAGCGTGGCACCGCCTTCCTTGACGGTGACGGTGGCGCCGGCAGCTGCGGTACCCACCAGCGTGGGGGTGGTGTCGTCCGTGCTGGCGCCGTTGGCCAGATCGCCCCGCTTGCTGCCCGCATCGTCAACCGCCTTGCCCACCGATACGGTGACGTTGCTGGTGTCGACCGTGAAGTTCAGCGGGTCGCTGGCCGTGCCGGTATTGCCTGCTGCGTCGGTGGCCGTGGTGGTGATGGCGTGTGCGCCACTGCCCAGTGGCGCCGTCGGCGTGAAGCTCCAGCTGCCGTTGCCCTGCACGGCGGCGCTGCCCAGCAGCGTGCCGTTGTCGTAGATCTTGACGGTGTCGCCCGGCGTGCCGGAGCCACTGAGCGTCGGGGTGGCGTCGTCGGTGGTGCTGCCACTCGTCACGGGGCCCTGCACCGCTCCCTGGTCATCGGTCGCTGCGGCCACGCCCGGCTTGGCGGGCGCCGTGGTGTCGAGCACGATGGGGTAGGCACCGGTCTCGGCGCTGGACTGGCCCGCACCGTCGATGGCCTTGGCCGTGAGCAGCTTGGTGCCGTCGCCGGACAGGGTGTTGCTGGTCACCCTCCAGGTGCCGTCCTGCGCCACCGTGGTCGAGCCCACTTCCACGCCGTCTGCGTACAGCTTGACGGTGGTTCCGGCCGTGCCGGTCCCGCTGACCGTGGGGGTCGCGTCGTCGGTCGTCGCGCCCTTGGCGATATTGCCCTGCACACCGCCCGCGTTGTCGCCCACGCCGGTGATGGCCGGCTGCGCCGGTGCATCGCCCAGCAGTTTGAAGTTCCACCCGGCGCTCGCCGGGCCTTCGTTGCCCGCAGCGTCCACGGGTCGCGCAGTCAGGGTGTGGTCTCCACTGGCCAGCGGGGTTGCGGGCTCGAACGCCCAGCTGCCGTTGCTCACCGTGGCGCTGCCCAGCAGCGTGGCGCCGTCATACACGTTCACCTTGGCCACGTCGGCACCGGCCCCCATGCCCTTGAAGGTGGGGCGTGCGTCGTCGGTCATGCTGCCGCGGGCGATCTCGCCCTTGACGGCACCGACGTCGTCCAGCAGCGTGAGGCTCCCCTCGCTGCCTGCCCCAGGCGCGGTCGTATCCACCGTGATGTTCAGGGGGTCGCTGGCAGCACTGGTATTGCCGGCGGCATCCGTCGCCGTGCTGGTGATGGCGTGCGCGCCGCTACTCAGCGGCGCGGCTGGCGCAAAGCTCCAGGTGCCGTTGCCCTGCACCTGCGTGCTGCCGAGCAAGGTGCCGTTGTCGTACACCTTGATGGTGTCGCCGGGCGTGCCCGAGCCGCTCAACGCCGGGGTGGTGTCATCGGTCGAACCGCCGTTGGCGATGGTACCGACGACTGCGCCCTGGTCGTCGGTCGCAGCCGCCACAACTGGCTTGGTCGGGGCGGTCGTGTCCAGCACGATCGGGTAGGCGACCGCCTCGGCACTCGACTGGCCGGCGCCATCGATGGTCTTGGCCGTCAGCAGCTTGGTGCCGTCGCCGGTGAGCGCGCTGCTTGTCACTGTCCAGCTGCCGTCGGCCGCCACCGTGGTGGAGCCTACTTCCTGGCCGTTGGCATACAGCTTGACGGTGGCACCTGCCGTCGCGGTGCCGGTGACCGTGGGGGTGGTGTCATCTGTCGTTGCGTTTCTGGCGAGGCTCCCCGTCACGCTGCCTGTGTTGTCGGTCACGCCCGTGATGGACGGTGCCTGGGGCGTGTCCCCTTGCACCTTGAAGTTCCATCCGGTGCTGGCAGGGCCTTCGTTGCCTGCCGCGTCCACCGGGCGCGCCATCAGGGTGTGGTCGCCGCTGCTCATCGGCACCGTGGGCTCGAAACTCCAGTTGCCATTGCTGCCCGTGGCGCTGCCGACCAGCGTGTTGCCGTCATACACATTGACCTTGAACACGTCGGCCCCTGTCCCCGTGCCCTTGAAGGTGGGTTTTGCGTCATCGGTGACTCCGCCGCGGGCAATTTCGCCCCGGACAGCGCCCACGTCGTCCGTCACCGTCAAGGTGCCTTCGCTGCCTGCCACCGGCGCACTGGTGTCGACGGTGAGGCTGAGCGCCGGGCTCTTGCCGCTTTCGTTGCCGGCCGCGTCGGTCAGCGTGTAGGTGATGCTGTGCGCACCCTCGGCCAGCGCGGTGCTGGGCGTGAGCGTGCCTGTGGCAGCATCGTAGACTGCGGTGACCTGCACGCCGTCCACATACAGTTTGGGCGCATCCGTCAGGTTCTGGCCCACCAGAACGCCTGGCCTGGTGTCGTCGGTCGCGGCAGCGGTGCTGCTGGCGCTTTGCACGGACCCCACGTCGTCCTTGTAGCCCCCAGGCGCCGCGGTCGGCGTGGCCGGGGGCGTCGTGTCCACCGTCAGCACCAGGGGGTCGCTGCGCTCGCTCAACGTGCCCGAGGCGTTGGTGGTGGCATAGGTCAGGCTGTGCCGTCCTTCGGACAACGGCGACGTTGGTGTGAGCGTGCCCGTCGCTGCGTCGTAGGTGGCGGAGACCTCGGCGCCGTCCACATACAGCTTCGGGTTGCTCAGGCCCGTGCCCACTTTCAGCCCTGGCGTGGTGTCGTTGGTGGTGGGTGCCGCGCTTTGGGTATTGATGATGGGTGCGGCATTGTCGTCGTAGCCCGTGGGCGTGGCCGGCTTGGGCACCGTGACGGTGTTGACAGAGACCGATATCGGATCGCTCTGGACGCTCTCATTGCCAGCCTCATCGCTGACGGTGTACGTGATTTTGTGCGCGCCGTCCGCCAGCGGGGTGCTGGGCGTCAGGGTGCCTGTTTCTGCATCGTAGGTTGCAGGCACCTGTACGCCATCCACGTACAGTCTGGCCCCGGCATGGCCCAGGCCGATGTTCAGCCCCGGGGTGCTGTCGTCGGTCGTTGCGGCGGTGCTGCTGGCGTTTTGCACTGTGCCGACGTTGTCGTTGTAGCCCGTGGCCGCGGCAGGCTTGGCCGGTGCCGTGGTGTCCACCACGAACTCCAGCGGGGGACTTTGCTCGCTGTAGACGCCGTCGCTGTTGGCGTAGGTGTAAGTGAGCTTGTAGGAGCCTTCAGGCAAGGGCACGTTGGGCGTGAGTGTGCCGGTGGTCGCATCGTAGGTAGCTGCGACCTCCTTGCCATTCACATACAGCTTTGGATTGATCAAGCCGGCGCCGATGTTCAACCCAGGCGTGGTGTCGTTGGTGGCCGCCGAAGTGCTGCGGGCATTGACGACGGGCGCGGAATTGTCGTTGTAGCTGGTGGGCGCGCCGGGCTTGGGGGGTACGGGTGCCGCAGCCGGAGGCGGGTTGGTATTTTGCGTGGCAATGGCCACGGTCGACAGCGCTGCCCCACCCACCAGCAGCATCGGCAGGGCGGCGAACCCCTCGCCCGCACCGGCTAGCGCAGCCGAATCGCCCAGAACCTGCACGGCGCCTTCGCCACCGTCGATCAGTCCAGCCACCCCTTGGTCGGCACCGCCGGCCTGGGGCATGTAGTCATAGACGACACCGTCCTTGCCATAGCCCACCAACCGCGACCCATCCTGGTCATAAAAGTCCTCGATGATCAGGTCGGAACTGCCGGTGCCGTCTTCCAGGAAGTCCACTTGCAGATCAGTGCCGACCCGGCGGACCTTGACTACTTGAGGGGCTCTCTGGGTGTCCGCCTGCATGAGTTCGATGGTGACGCCTCCCCGTGCGCTGATTCTGGCCACGCCTTGGCCTGGGGTCGCCACTGTTTTCGGCGCCAGTGATCTTTCGATGCTGACCCCGCCAGATGCAGAGGATTTATCTATTTTTACTACGGATGCATAGACTTCAGCGTTCATTTTTTTCAATCAGGTAATATAATAAGCACAAAGTATTGCCCAACCGACATAAGCAGCGGCAGGAAAATAAATCAATACTACAAATTTGATGAAGCCGCAAAAATGAAAATCAAATGAAACGATCCACACGGATCGTTCTTGTTATTTGGCATTCCATTCGTACGCGCGATTACAAACCAGCCCAAATAGCCAAAACCCCCATGCGCCAGAGTTGCCAAGCATTTGCAAATCGCTGGCGGCAGGCATTGCGCAAGAGATGGTCAAAGCCGTTGAATCGAGGTTTGAAGCATTGAAAATAAACTGCATGAACGCTGATTTCACGATGCATGGAGCCCCACGGCTTTGCACTGCAGTTATTGTTGGAGCCTGCCCTGATTTGGGGGGGCTATCGTTATGGCACGATGAATCTGCTCTGGCCATCAACCACCCAACTGCCTGGCGCGCCGCACGTGACTGACGGCGACTTGCCACACCCGTGGGACTGAAAGCAATGGTCGAAATCATGAAGCGCGAGCCGTTCCAACATGGCCAAGGCCACCCGGACAGGATGGGCCATGACTGCATGCCGTGCAGGTTCAGAACATTCAACGAGGCGGTCAAGGATGGAGCGATTCAACAACCGTGATTCAACAAGAAAGTGAATTATCTTTGTGGACCGGATGCCGCAAATTCCAAAAAGACGCCATCAACACAACAATGTGCTGATGAGAACGATTGCAACAGGCATTTTTTTTGAAAAAACACTTTTAGCTGAAAAAACCAAGTGCAACGGCATATTGTTTTGCAATACCGCGCAACAGGATTTCAGTTGTTCGTAACACCCTGCCGCCGCAGCTTCTACCAAATGCACGCACACGGCAGGAGTGATTGCAGCGTTCCGCCAACAAGCCGTGCCAGCACTGATGGAACTCGGTTGAACTGCTGCCGGCGCGCAGGGCAGCGCCATCCCACGCGAGGGCGTGGACAACGTCAGCAGTGGATGGCACGCAGCCGTCCTGGCGCACGCAATCTGGCACCACCTTGTGTTGTTCAACAAGTGTCCAGCCCGGAGCGCATGGGGGCTGTGCGCACACAGGGGACAGCAATCGCCGCGCAGCACTGCACAATGGGCGTTCTCCCTTCGCACACCCAGTAACGCCCAGCGCATGCAAAGCATCTCCTCCGTGAATGTCGTCGATCTGTTGCTGGACGCGGTCTGCATCGTCCAGCCGGACAGCACCATCGTTTTCGTGAGCCCGGCGTTCGAGCGCATCTTTGGCTACACCCCGCAGGAAGCGGTCGGGCTGCGCATGCTCGACCTGGTGCACCCCGAGGACCTGCCCACCACCAGCCAGCAGGCGCAGCGTGTGATGGACGGCCAATTGCAGCTGCAGTTCGAAAACCGCTACGTGCGCAAGGACGGCAGCGTGGCCCACATCCGCTGGACGGCCCGCTGGTTGCCCGACCGGCAGGTGCGCCTGGCGGTGGCGCACGACATCACGGAGCGCAAGTTCACCGAGTCCATGCAATCGGCGATCTATGAAATCTCCGAAGCCGCGCATGCCGCGCGCACGCTGGAGTCGCTGTTCCAGCGCATCCACGAGATCGTGGGCGTGCTGCTGCATGCAGCACACTTTTCGGTGGCACTGTACGACGCAGGCAGCGATACGCTGAGCTTTCCATACCACGTGCATCCCGGCGACGCACCCGCATCTGCGGCGCCGGCGCCCGTGTCCGAAGAGCAGATCCGGCTGTGCCGCGAGGTCATCCACACCGGCACCACCCTGCTCATCACCCCCGATACCCACCGCGTCCTCCCCACGCCGCAACCCGCGCCGGGCGCCCCGCTCTACTGGCTGGCCGTGCCGCTGTCCACCCAGAACGGCGTGCTGGGCGCGCTCGTGTTGCAAAGCTACAGCGACCAAGGGCGGTACACCCACAAGGACAAGGAGCTGCTGCAGTTCGTGTCGACCCAGGTGGCGGCAGCCATCGAGCGCAAGCAGATGCACGAGCGTCTCGAACGCATGGCGCAGTACGACCAGCTCACCCAGTTGCCCAACCGGCAGCTGTTTCTGGACCGCCTGGGCACGGCACTGGCGCGCGCGCGGCGGGACGACCGCCTGCTGTCGCTGCTGTTCATCGACCTGGACCGCTTCAAGGACGTCAACGACACCCTGGGCCATGCGATGGGGGACCTGTTGCTGCAGCGGGTGGCGCAGCGCCTGCAAGGCTGCGTGCGCGGCTCCGACACCGTGGCACGCCTGGGCGGCGACGAGTTCGTGGTGCTGCTGGAGTCCGGCCACGCGAGCGACCACGCCAGTGCCGTGGCAGGCAAGATTCTGGCGGCGTTTGGTGACGCCTTCGACCTGGACGGCCACAGCGTGGCCATGCAGCCGAGCATCGGCATAGCCGTCTACCCCGAGCACGGCACGGACGCCCACCTGCTGCTGATCCATGCGGACGAGGCCATGTACCTGGCCAAGAAAAACGGGGGCAACCAGGTGTGCGTCGCGGTACAGCACCATATGGCCGCGCCGTGACCCGCGTGAATCACCGGCTCGCCCGCAGTGGCGCGCCGATTGACGCCGCCTTCAAACGGGGTCCAGCCCTTGGCACTACCGGCCCCGCCACGCCACGTTGCCCGCCGCCTCCCGGTGTCGACATCCGAATCCATATGGCCCTGCGCTGCCTAGGGTGGCTGCAAGGCACTCCCACGGCACAATCGGCAGAGGGCTGAAAGTCCGCACACCCTCCCCGGCTCCGGGCCGGCGCATCCCCACAAGCTCCCACAACCACGCACGACCATGCTCTACAACGCCCTCAAGCTCGCTCACATCCTGTCCATCATCGTGTGGATCGGCGGCATGGTCTTCGCCCATTTCTTCCTGCGCCCCGCTGCCCAATCGCTGGAGCCGCCGCAACGACTGCGCTTGATGCACGACGTGCTGCAGCGCTTTCTGGCGGCCGTGACGGTGGCGGTCGTGGTGGTGCTCGCCAGCGGGCTCTGGATGATCGGCCGGGTGGCCAAGCAGACGGTGCAGTCCGGCGGCGCCTTTGCGATGCCGCTCGACTGGACGATCATGGCCACGCTGGGCATCGTGATGATGGCCATCTTCGGCCACATCCGCTTCGCACTGTTCAAGCGCCTGCAACGCGCGGTGGCAGCGTCCGACTGGCCCGCGGGCGGCCAGGCCATGGCCAGCATCCGCCAGTGGGTGGGGGTGAACCTGGCGCTGGGCGTGGTGATCGTGGTGGTCACCGTGCTGCTGTAGCGCACCACAGGGCATCATTTCCGCTGCGGGCGGCATGGGGCTGCGCGCACAAAAACGCGGGCTCTGCCAGGCGGCCCCAAGGTTCACCCACACAAGTGGCGGACAAGCTCTCTGCTGACATACCCCGGCCTTGCGGGTCCTCTACCATCGGGGATTCACAAACCTGATCCCTGTCTTTTTGAAGCCGCACGGACACCGGCCCCGGTGGCATGCACGCTGGCGCGCAGGTATGCAGCACACGGTGCCGCAAGCCGCACAGCCCCGTAGCGCACAGACCCGACGTTCGGACTGATATCGCCAAAAAGACACGCGACGGGTGCCAAGGAGCCCTGCTACGTGTTCAAGTATTTCGAAAGCCGAATTTCCCCCTACCCTCCCGCTGAACCCCATTTGCCACCGAAGGACTTCATGGCCTTCGTGTGGGACGGCACGCGCGGCGTGCGCGGCTACGTCGTGGCGATGGCGGCCCTCTCTGCGGCGATCGCCGTGTTCGAGGCGCTGCTGTTCGCCGTGCTCGGGCACGTGGTCGACTGGCTGTCCACCGTGGCGCCGGCCGCGCTGTGGGACGAGCGCAAGGGTGCCATCCTGGGCATCGTCGCACTGCTGATGGGCACGCTGGTGCTGGTGTCGCTGCAGACTAGCCTCAAGCACCAGGCGCTGGCCATCAACTTCCCGCTGCGCCTGCGCTGGAACTTCCACCGCCTGATGCTGGGCCAGAGCATGGCCTTCTATGCCGATGAGTTCGCAGGCCGCATCACCACCAAGATCATGCAGACCGCGCTGGCGGTGCGCGACATGATCTTCACCACGACCGATGTGGTGATCGGCATGGGCATCTACCTGGCCACCATCCTCATCCTGCTGGCAGGTTTCGATGCGCGCCTGATCGTGCCCTTCGCGGTGTGGATCGTGGCCTACGGCCTGGCCTGCTGGTACTTCGTGCCCCGCCTGGGCAAGGTCGGCAAGGCGCAGGCCGATGCGCGATCGGTGATGACCGGGCGCATCACCGATGCCTACACCAACATCGCCACCGTCAAGCTCTTCTCGCACACGCGGCGCGAGTCGGAGTTTGCACGCGCGGCCATGGATGCCTTCAAGCTCACGGGCTACGCGCAGATGCGCCTGGTGAGCCGGTTCGAGATCGTGAACCAGGCCCTGGTGGTGGCCATGATCCTGGGCGCCTGCGGCACGGCATTGTGGCTGTGGACGCAGGGCCAGGTGGGCGCAGGCGCGGTGGCCGCCGTCATCGCCATGACGCTGCGCGTCTCCGGCCATGCCCACTGGGTGATGTGGGAGATGACCACGCTGTTCGAGAGCGTCGGCACCATCCAGGACGGCATCAACACGCTGACCAAGCCGCGCACCGTGGTGGATGCACCCGACGCGCAGCCCCTGCAGGTGACCCAAGGCCAGGTGCACTTCGACAATGTGAGCTTTGCCTACGGCAACGGCCGCCCCGTCATCGACCAGCTGCAACTCACGATCCGGCCCGGCGAGAAGATCGGCCTCATCGGCCGGTCCGGCGCGGGCAAGTCCACGCTGGTGAACCTGCTGCTGCGCTTTCATGACGTGCGCGCCGGCCGGGTGCTGATCGACGGCCAGGACATCGCCCATGTGACGCAGGACAGCCTGCGCCGCAACATCGGCATGGTCACACAGGACACGTCCCTGCTGCACCGCTCGATGCGCGACAACATCCTGTACGGCCGTCCTGATGCGACGGAAGAAGACATGCATGCCGCAGCGCAACGCGCCGAGGCCGCCGAGTTCATCGAGAACCTGAGCGACCTGCACGGGCGCTCCGGCTACGACGCCCAGGTGGGCGAGCGCGGCGTGAAACTGTCGGGCGGGCAGCGCCAGCGCGTGGCCATTGCGCGCGTGATGCTCAAGGACGCGCCCATCCTGCTGCTGGACGAAGCCACCAGCGCGCTCGACTCCGAGGTCGAAGCCGCCATCCAGCAAAGCCTGGACGGCCTGATGCAAGGCAAGACCGTGATCGCCATTGCACACCGCCTGTCCACCATCGCGGCCATGGACCGGCTCATCGTGCTGGATGCCGGCCGCATCGTGGAGGAAGGCACCCACGCGCAACTGCTGGCGCAAGGCGGCGTGTACGCGCGGCTGTGGGGTCACCAGAGCGGCGGGTTCCTGGGCGAGGAGGAGTAGGCCCCTCAAGGCGCTGAGCGCCCTCCCCACCTGGGGGTCGCACCTGTGGCGCGGAAAAGTGCGATCCAAGGGTGCGCTCGCGGTGGGGGCTGTTGAGGTTGCCGCGCGCTGGTTGGCGCGGTGACCGGGCCATTCAGGCTTCACGGCCCTCGTGCAGCAGCGTGGCGCCAGGCTTCGGCGCGTGGCGTCACATGGCGGCGCAGTGCTAGGCTCGCGGCTTCCCCTTGCCAAGACGCCATGCTCCAATCCCTGCTTCCCGTGTACTACGTGCAGCTCTCGCCGGCCGAGGTCAGCGTGCTCAATGTGAAGTCCAACGTGCGGGTCCGCGACCTGCCGGAGGTGGCGTTGTCTCCGGGCGCGACGCCGAGCGTCCTGGCGGTAGGCCGCGCAGCCAGGCAGGCTGCGGCGCAGTCGGGCGGGTCGTGGGCCAACCCGTTCGGGCATCCGCGGTCTTTGGTGTCCGACTTCGTGCTGGCGGAAGCGGTGCTCAAGCACTTCGTCATCCAGGCCGCTCCCGCTGGCTGGAAGCGCCTGGTGGCGCCGTCGCCACGCATGGTGATCCACCCCCTCGGAGACCCCGAAGGCGGCTACACCCAGGTGGAGATTCGTGCCTTGCGCGAGCTGGCCGTTGCGGCGGGCGCCGCGCACGCCACCGTGTGGCAGGGCCGCCCTTTGACCCGCGCGGAACTGCAGTCAGGCGCCCTTCCTGCAGAGGGTCGGGTGCTGTTGTAGCGCCTCTCCAACGCCGCGCTTTTCCTTCGAAAGAGGCTGGGTGCACGCACCAAGAAGGTTTGGCGGCACCGAGCAATGCACTCCCATGACGCCCATCATCGGCCCCGTAGCCGTGCACTGTCGCGCAAGCGGCTGCAGACACGGGCTGCGCGCCCTTACCGTTCAAGCCGCAGGCGGCCATGGCGGCGGCCTTTGACGGGAGACACGCTGCATGATCAAGATCACAGCCCTGTACCGCTGGCGCGAGGGCGCCAGCTTCGACCACGACTACTACCACAGCGAGCATATGCTCATTGCCCGTGCGGCCCTGCAGCCGCTAGGCCTGGTGCGGCTGGAGAGCGATCGCGTGCTCTACCCCGGCGAGCCCCGCCCCGGGCAGGTGGTGGCACTGACCAACGCCTTCTTCAGCGACCTCGCACAGGCGCAAGCAGCAGCGCGCCAGACGGCCGCGGAGCTGACGGCGGACATCCCGAACTACACCAACATCACGCCCGAGTCCTACTTTGCGCAGATGCTGCAGCACGAGGTGTCGGCCGTTTGACTGCAATGCGTGGTCTGCCCGGTTGGCTTCGGCAGGCACCGGGAGGGGTTCCGCCGCGGTCATGGTGCCGGATCACCCGCGCTCTCGCACGGCCTTGAAGAGCAAACTCAGGCACACGGCCATGCCCAAGATGGGCACGGCCGCCAACACCGCCGCCACAGCGCGCGCAGGCACCGACCAGTCGAAATCGCGCGCGGTGCGCCAGGCACCGAAGGCTGCGACCAACCCCAGCGCTGCCATCGCCATCCGAAAACTCGCGCCAGGCTTCACGAACGCAATGAGCAACACCACATTGGCCACACCGATGGCCAGCGCCACATGGCCCAAGTGCAACGAAAAACCCGAAGTGGCGGCCGGGCTGTTTCGCCCTCGGCGGCCTGCGCTCCCCGGCAGCGCTTCGCTATCGCCGTCGTCCAACGTGGCTGGAGGGCGCGGCCTGGCGGTAGAGGTAGCAGGTGCAGCGGGTGTATTGCGCGGACTCCCGGCGGGCTGTGGCGCGGCCTCGCCCGTGCGGCCCCACTCCGTAGCAGACAGGCCTGCTGCCGCAGTGGCCGCCAGGGGCTTGCCGGCTGACGGCAGAGGCGCCACAGGTGCAACAACCGCCACTGGTGCCAAAAGGCTCCGCTCCTTCAGCACTGCGCAGAGGCGTCCCGGCTCGCGCAGCGCGGCCACCAGGGCGCGCACGGGGCTCTGCTCTTCACGCCGGATACGCAGGTCGGCTACCTGCATGGTGGTGCCGCGCGTGTTGGCCAGCATGAACAGCGCCTTGGACATCAGCACGTCCTTGGCGCCTCCCTTTCCGCTCTCGATGAAGTTCCCCAGGTTGTAGGTGGCATCGGCATGGCCCGCCTCTGCCGCATGGGCGTACCAGGCACGGGCCTGGGCCAGGTTGACAGGTGCGCCATAGCGGCCGTGCTCGTCACTCGTCCCCAGGTGAAAGGCGGCATGGGGGTTGCCTTCGCGCGCATACCAGCCTGGCAGGTCGCGCAGCACGTTGCCGGTCCAGGCTACAGGTGCTGCTGCGCCAGGCGCAGGTGAGGCGGGCGCCATGGGCACGAGGCTCAGGCCGCCGGGCGATTCGGCCTCCTCCATTGCCCGCTGCTTTGTCTGCGCCCGTTGCCGTTGCTCTTGCGCGGCGGCGCTCCACTTCATGGCTTGCTGCGTGTCCACCGTGCCGCCCCAGCCCCGCTCGTGCATCACGGCCAGCAGGCGCTTGGCGGGCTCGTGGTCCCACTCGGCCGCGCGCTGGCACCAGTAGCGGGCGCTTTCGTAGTTGGGCTGCTCCCAGCCGATCACGGTATCCAGCGCATGCAGGAAGGCTGCGACCTCGTGGCCCTGGGCCGCAGCAGGCTGCAGGGCATCAGTGGCTTCGATGTGTTTGCGCGAGTACAGGGCCAATTGCTCGCTGCGTGCCACGGCGTCGTCCACCGCTTTGCGGTCGTTGTCGATGATTTGCAGCAGTTGCTCGCCTGGCGCCGACTTCAGGCGCGCCATCAACACCTGTATGCGCGCCTTGGCTTCGTCGGGAAACCGCTGGAAAAACGTCTGGGCATCCTGACGGGTCTCTGCATCGTGTGCGCCCATGAGCTGCAGCGCGGCTGCCAAGTCAAAGTGCCTGCGCTGGCCCATGGTGCCAAAGCGCAAGGCCCGGCCCAGCGCGTAGACGGCGTGGGGGTTGCCACGCGCAGCCCAGCGGCGGTACTGCGCCCAGGCTCCGGCATCGTCGCCAGCCTCGCGAGCGCGCGCCGCGCGCCGCACCGGCAGGTCCGGCTCTTCTGGCGCATCGCCGTTGGCCAGGTAATGCACACCGCTTTGCGGGTCATACAGGTTCAAACCCAACCGGACTGCCTGCTCCCAGCCATCGTCAAACGGCTGGCCCCAATCCGAAGAGCGGGTGTTGATACCCACACCCCAGGTGGGATCGGTCAACTCCGGGCCACCGAGGTAGACGTCCCAGAACCCCGGAAACCGCTGCTCGACGGCTTGGGCCCAGGCTGCGAACTTGGGGTTCATGGGCACCTGGGGAGCAGCCTCCGCACGCTCGTACTGCGCGTCCGCTTCTGCCTTGGTGGTGGGCCAAGGCCAATCCGCGGGCTTTTCCCAGATCTGGATGGTGTAACTCACGAATCCCTCCTCGGATGCCGCTGGCGCGGCTTGTTGTCGGTGTTGACGCTCGTCAAGTAAGAATAAATTCTAGAAGCTGCCCACGTCGACAGGCATCGCGGCCGTTCCTCATCTTCTCCAATGACGCGCCTGCGCCACACTTATATGTCGGCATGCGATTTTGACTAAGAATGGCCTCTGACGCGCCCTCCTGCAGCGTAAAAAGCTCTCATTTTCATAGCAAAACCATGCCCGAGTCTTCACGTCCCATCATCCCCCTTGCCATGCCTATGCCCATCCCCACCGGCGACCAGCTCAAGGCCAGCCGCACCGCCGCCGGACTCAGCCAGGCGCAGGCCGCGGAACTGATGGGTTACCCGCTGCAGACCGGCAGCCGGGGCGGCGTGCAGTCGCGCACCTGGCAGGCGCTCGAAAGCGCGACCGACGAGCGCAACATGCAGGGGCCCGCGTACGCGATGTTCCTGCTGCTCACGGGGCAGCACCCCGACTACGTGCTGGCCCGGCGCTCCGGCGCGGCCCACCCTGCCGACGCGCCATAAAAAAAGCGGAATGGCCCGAAGACCATTCCGCAACCTACTTACAGGGAGATCGCTGAAAAGTGCTGGTGGCTCAGTCCACCTTGATGTTGGCGGCCTTGATCACCTGGGCCCACTTGTCTACCTCGGCCTTCTGGAACGTGGCGATCTGGGCGGTGGTCATGTCGGCAGGCTCCATGCCGAAGCCCTTCAGGCGGGTCTGCATGTCGGGCTGGGCCAGGATCTTGCGGATCTCGTCATGCAGGCGCGTGACGATGGGCGCTGGGGTGTTGGCCGGCGCGAAGATCGCCTGCCACGATTGCACCTGAAAGTCCGCCAGGCCGTTCACGCCCGACTCTGCCACCGTGGGCACGTCGGGCATCGACGCCAGGCGCTTGGGCGAGGTCACCGCGATGGCGCGCAGCTTGCCGCTCTGGATGTGCGGGGCGGCGACCACGGTGGTGTCGAACATCATGTCGACCTGGCCGCTGATCACGTCCTGGATGGCCGGACCGCTGCCCTTGTACGGGATGTGCGTGAACTTCACGCCCGACTTGTAGGCCAGCAGTTCCACGGCCAGATGCTGCGAGCTGCCGGTGCCTGCAGACGCGGACGACAGGCCGCCTTCCTTGCCCTTGGCCGCGGCGAGCACGTCCTTGAGCGTCTTGTGCGGGCTGTTGGCCGACACCACCAGCACCACCGGGTTGGTGCCGATCAGCGTGACCGGGCTGAACGACTTGATGGGGTCGTAGCCCAGCTTGGGGTACAGGCTCACGTTGATGGCGTGCGAGCTCACGGTGCCGCCCAGCAGCGTGTAGCCGTCGGGTGCGGCACGTGCCGCGGCTTCCGAGCCGATGCTGCCGGCCGCGCCGCCCTTGTTCTCGACCACGACGGTGGTCCCGAGGGCCGTGCCCAGTTGCTGGCCGATCAGGCGGCCCAGCGTGTCGGTGGTGCCGCCTGCGGCAAACGGCACGACGTAGCTGATGGTCTTGCCGGTGGGCCAGGTGCCCTGGGCCGCAGCCGGCAGGGCGGCGAGGCCCACAGCGGCGGCTAGAGCGGCCGTGTGGATGAGGGTTCTGCGTTGCATGGAAAGTCTCCTGGTTTGTGGATGATGGGATGAAACGGGTGGAATGAGGGGCTGGGCCCAGGGCCAGGCAGGCGCGCGATGGCGCCTAGACGGCGCCCCGCGTCTCCACGTACAGCGCGTAGACGGAATGGCTGCTGGCCATGAACAGGCGGTTCTTCTTGGGCCCGCCGAACACCAGGTTGGCGCAGCGCTCGGGCAGGCGGATGTGGCCGATGGGCTTGCCCGCGGGGTTGAACACCATCACGCCGTCAAGGTCGGCCGCACTGGCGCTGGGCGAGCCATTGCTGCCCCAGCCGCACCACAGGTTGCCGTCCTCGTCGCACTTGATGCCGTCGAGCGCGCCCGGGCCACCGGCGTCGATGTGCACGCGCTTGTTGGCAAGGCGTGCGCCGGTGCCCACATCAAACGCCCAGACCAGGCGGTTCGGTTGCGCGCGGCCTTCGACGATGTACAGGCGTTTTTCGTCGGGCGAGAAGCACAGGCCGTTGGGGCCGGCCAGGTCATTCAGCACCAGCTCGGTCTTGCCGCTGCTCGGGTCGATGCGGTAGACGGAATGCGGCAGCTCGGACGCGGCCTTGTCGCCCTCCCAATGGCCGCCGATGCCGAACGGCGGGTCGGTGAACCAGATCGAGCCGTCGCTTTTGCACACGATGTCGTTGGGCGAGTTCAGGCGCTTGCCGTTGAAGCCGTCGGACAGCACGGTGATGCTGCCGTCGTATTCGGTGCGGGTCACGCGGCGCGTGAGGTGCTCGCACACCAGCAGGCGGCCCTGCCGGTCGCGCGCCAGGCCGTTCGAGAAATTGGCCGGGTGGCGGAACACGCCTGTCTGGCCTGTGGCCTCGTCCCAGCGGACGATGCGGTTGTTGGGGATGTCCGAGAACAGCAGGTAGCGGCCGTCGCCCACCCACACAGGGCCCTCCACCCAGCGAAAGCCGGTGGCGATCTGCTCCACGCTGCTGCTGAACAGGCGGTACTTGGCAAACGACGGGTCCAGCACCTGCACGGCCGGATCGGGGTAGCGCTGGTGGGGCTTGAAGTCGAAGGACTGGGCCTGCGCCAGGCCGCCGGTGCCTGCGGCGGTGGCGGCGATGGCGCCGGCCATGAAGGCACGGCGCGAGGCCGGCGCTGCGGTGGGGGCCGTTAAGGCTGCGGGGTTGGAGGCCTGGTCGGTCGGTGGCTGCGGGCTCATGCGGCGGTGTCTCCTCGGGTTGTCATCGGGTTCGCTTCGGTGCCAGTGCGTTGTCGGACGCCGGGCTCAGGGCAGGTCGACGATCTCGACCCAGTTGGGGTTCTTGCCCGCGGGCGCGCGCGTGGGCGCACCGGGGATACCGGTGGCGGGGTCGATGGGGTGCAGCGACACCTGGTGCGACTCCTGCCCTGCGGCGATGAGGAAGCGGCCGGACGAGTCCACCGCAAAGCCGCGCGGGGATTTTTCGGTGGGCACCTGGCCCAGCGGCTGCAACTGGCCCGTGGCCGCATCGACCCGGAAGCTGCTGAGCGTGCTGGAGGTGCGCTCGGACGCATACAGCGTGCGGCCATCGGGCGACAGGTGCAGGTCGGCCGCCCACGGCTTGCCGGTAAAGCCGGCGGGCAGCGCACTGGCGCGCTGCACCGAGCGCAGGCCACCGCGCGCAGCGTCGTAGGCCATCACGTGCACGGCGGCGTCCAGTTCGTTGAGCACGTACATGAAGCGCTGGCCCTTGTCCCACACGAAGTGGCGCGGGCCCGATTTCTCAGGCGCCACCGTGGTGAGGGCGGGCTCGTTCGCAGAAAGCTTGCCGGTTTCGGCATCGAAGCGCCAGGCCGACAGGTTGTCGCCGCCCAGGCTGGTGGCAAACACAAAGCGGTTGGTCGCGTCGGCGTGAATGGCGTGGGCGTTCGGTGCCGTCGGGATGAGCTGCTGCACCGCCCCCACCGCCCCGTCCTTGCCAATGCTGTTGACCGTGATCTTGTGACCGGGGTAAGACGCCGCAAACAGCCAGCGCCCCGTGGCATCGGTGTCAATATTGGCCATGCTGTCGGCCAGCGGGGCCTCGCCCAACTTGCGCAGCTTGCCGCTGGCGGGATCGATCGCCAGGCTCACCACGCGAAACGGCTGCGAGCGCAATGCCACGTACAACACCTTCTTGTCGGGGCTCACCGCCATGGGCATGGCCATACCGCCGACCGCCGTGGTGTCCACGGGCTTGAGCGCCGCGGCGCTGCGGTCCAGCTCATAGACCGACACGTCCTGGCTGTCGGCATTGGACACATAGACCCAGGTGGCGGCCCAGGCACCGGGGGTGGCCAGTGCGGCGCCCACGGCAAAGGCCAGCTGCGCCAGCCGTCCCGGACGGCGGTGGGTACGAAGTGCTGCGATCATTCCTATCCCCTTTGGTTGTTGCTTGCGTCCCGGCGTGGCCAGGCGTTGTTCGGCCGCGGTTCGTTGCCATGCGGCGTCGGTTTGTTATATGTCGTCATACAACATGGGCGCCATTGTGGCCCCACACATGCTGGGCATGACAAAGGGATTACCCGAGGTTTTCAGCGATCCATCCAGCGCCTTTTCCCTCGACAGCACAGGGAAATTCGTCCCTGAAATATCAGTGATTACCCTGATTTTTTACGGGTAAACCCGTGGTTTGAGGGATTGATCATTGCGCTTTGCTGGGCTTAGTTGTACGATGACTAACAACAACCTAACGAACGGAGACATTCCATGACTTTGAAGCGTCGCGCCATCCTTCTTGCCTGCACTGCCGCCCTGGCCGCAGCATCCGCCACGGCCCAGACCGCTGAATGGCCTGCCAAGACACTGCGCATCGTGGTGCCCTACCCTCCAGGCGGCAGCTCGGACATCATTGCGCGCTCCATCAGCCAGTCGCTGTCCGAAGCGCTCAAGCAAAGCGTGATCGTGGAGAACAAGCCCGGCGCCAATGGCAACCTGGGTGCCGACTTCGTCGCCAAGGCAGAACCGGACGGCTACACCGTGCTGCTGTGCGACGTGGGCGCGCTGGCCATCAGCCCCTCGGTTTACACCAAGCTGTCGTTCGACCCCTCGAAGGACCTGCGTGGCGTGACCATGCTGGCCTACTCGCCCCACCTGCTGGTAGTGCATCCCTCCGTGCCGGTGAGCAACCTCAAGGAGCTGGTCGCCTACTCCAAGAAGAACGACCTGAACTTTGCCGTCACGGCCACCGGCAGCGCCCCCCACCTGGCGGGTGTGGCGCTGGAGCGCGCCAGCGGCGCGCGCTGGCAGTACATCCCCTACAAGGGCGGCGTGACCGCCATCCAGGACACCGTCGCCGGCCAGACCCAGGTGCTGATGAACGGCATGCTGGCCACCCTGCCCCAGGTGCAGAACGGCAAGCTCAAGGTGCTGGGCGTGTCCAAGGCCACGCGCATGCCGCTGATCGGCGACGTGCCCACCATCGCCGAGCAGGGCGTGGCGGGCTACGAGTCGGGCACATGGCAAGGCATCCTGGTGCCGCGCGGCACGCCCGAGGCCGTGGTGCAAAAGCTCAACAAGGCCCTCATCACCGCCATCCGCGCTCCGGAAATCCGTTCGCGCCTGGCCGGCCAGGGTGCTGAAGTCGTCACGATGACCCCTACCGAGCAAGACCAGTTCTTCGCCAAGGAGCGCGCGCGCTGGGCCAGCGTGGTCAAGGCCGCCAACATCAAGCTCGACTGAGCCCCTGACACACCTGTTTCATCCACCTTTCTCCCCTCGTTGCAATGACCATGAACCCGCAAGAACTCAAATCCATCATGGGCTCCGGCCTGCTGTCGTTCCCCATCACCGACTTCGACGAGCAGGGTGAATTCCGCCCCAAGACTTACATCGAGCGCCTGGAGTGGCTGGCTCCCTACGGCGCCAGCGCTCTCTTTGCCGCCGGCGGCACGGGTGAGTACTTCTCGCTGTCGGGCCCCGAGTACGGCCAGGTGGTCAAGACCGCGGTGGACACCTGCCGCGGCAAGGTGCCGATCATTGCCGGCGCCGGCGGCCCCACCCGCACCGCCATCGCCCATGCCCAGGAAGCCGAGCGCCTGGGCGCCCACGGCATCCTGCTCTTGCCCCACTACCTGACCGAAGCCGGCCAGGAAGGCCTGATCGAGCATGTGGCCCAGGTGTGCAACAGCGTGAAGTTCGGCGTCATCGTCTACAACCGCGACCGCACCAAGCTCACGGCCAACTCCCTGGCCATCCTGGCCGACCGTTGCCCCAACCTGATCGGCTTCAAGGACGGCGTGGGCAACATCGAGACCATGTCTTCGATCTTCATGAAGATGGGCGACCGCTTCTCCTACCTGGGCGGGCTGCCCACGGCCGAGGTCTATGCGGCTGCCTACAAGGCGCTGGGCACGCCGGTGTATTCGTCCGCCGTCTTCAACTTCATCCCCAAGACGGCGATGGAGTTCTACAAGGCCGTGGCGGCGGACGACACCGCCACGCAGCACAAGCTGCTCAAGGAGTTCTTCATGCCCTACCTGGCCATCCGCAACCGGGTGGAAGGCTATGGCGTCTCCATCATCAAGGCGGGCGCCAAGATCGTGGGCCACGACGGCGGGCCGGTGCGCGCGCCGCTGACGGACTTGAAGCCCAGCGAGATGGAAGAGCTCAAGGCGCTCATCGACAAGCTCGGCCCGCAGTAATACCCACGCCCCCCCCCAGAAACAGGAAATCCCCCGCGTCCGGCCGTGCACGGACGCGGGGTTCTGCAGCGGCACGCCTTTGCACTCTTCATCCATCACACATAACAACGGAGACAGACAAGATGTTCAGAAAGCTCATTCTCGCCACGGCCACCATCGTGGCTGTCGCGGCCCTCGCGGGCTGCGCCAACCACGCACCCGCCACGTCGTCGGCATCGGCCGAGCAGGCCGTGGCCGCTGCGGCCGAGCGCCTGCGCGTGGCCATGATCGACCCGACGCCTGCGGCCCTGGCCCAGCTGGTGGCTGATGACCTGAGCTACGGTCACTCTGGCGGCCGCGTGGACACCAAGGACAGCTTTATCGGTGACCTCGTCGCCGGCAAGTCGGACTTCGTGACCATCGCCATCACCGAGCAGACCATCAAGGTCGTGGGCAACACCGCCATCGTGCGCCACACGCTGACGGCCGACACCAACGACTCAGGCAAGCCCGGCAAGGTGCAGATCAAGATTCTGGGCGTGTGGCAGGATCAAGGCGGCACCTGGAAGCTGCTGGCCCGCCAGGCCGTGCGCGTCGCGGCTTGAAGCCCAGACCCGACCAAGGGCCGCCGATGCGGCCCTTTTTTTTTTGAGGGCCGTTTGCGCCCACCATTCTTTCCCGCACCCATGACCACCACCGCCCTGCCCCGCATCCTGCAAATCGGCCGCCTGCCCCTTCCTGCGCTGGAGGCAGAACTGGCCGCCCGCTACCACGTCACCTGCCTGGCGGACCAGGCCGACCCGGCCGGCTACTTGGCGTTGCATGGGGCGGAGTTTTCGGGCTTGGTCACCACCGCGTCCATCGGGCTTCAGGGCGAGGTGATTGCCGCCCTGCCCCACCTGCAGGTCATCAGCAGCTTCGGCGTGGGCTTCGACGCGCTGGACATCGACGCCGCCAAAGCGCGCGGCGTGCAGGTGGGCTACACGCCCGGCGTGCTCAACGACTGCGTGGCCGACATGGCCTTCGCGCTAATGCTGGATGTGTCGCGCGGCATCGCCGCCAGCGACCGCTTCGTGCGGCGCGGCGCATGGACGCAGAGCCGCTTCGCCCTGGGCAGCCGCGTCTCGGGCAAGCGCCTGGGCATCGTCGGCATGGGCCGCATCGGCCAGGCCGTGGCCGAGCGCGCCAGTGGGTTCCGCATGGAAGTGGGCTACCACAACCGCCGCCGCGACTCCGGCATCGCGCAGCAGTACTTCGAGTCGCTGGTCGAGCTGGCGCGCTGGGCCGACTACCTGGTGCTCACCGTCGCCGGTGGACCGGCCACGCGCCATCTGGTGGACAGCACCGTGCTGGAAGCGCTGGGCCCGCAAGGCTTCCTCATCAATGTGGCCCGCGGCAGCGTGGTGGATGAAGCGGCATTGATCGATGCGCTGACACACCGCCGCATCGCCGGCGCCGGCTTGGACGTCTTCGAGGACGAACCCCGCGTGCCCGAGGCATTGATGGTGCTCGACAACGTGGTGCTCACGCCCCACACCGCCAGCGCCACGCACGAAACCCGCCGAGCCATGGCCGACCTGGTGCTGGAGAATCTTGACGCGTTTTACACACAGGGCGCGGTGAGCGTGCCCGTGCCTGGGACCACTCGGCCTCAGTAGGGATTGCCACATCAAAGATATTGCATAGGACATTCAACGGCATCGTCGCCGAGTTCAAACTCGGCGCAGCTCCAACCGACCGCATACTAGAAAATAACTGGCAGCAATCGCCGAAGCCACGCCACAGCGGCCTGCCAGCCAACGCAAATGGTCGCAACCAAATCAAAATTTGGCTGATATTAAATATTCATTAATATGAATTTATTATCACGACTAATTGACATCGAGCGGTTGAAATCGACTTTCCCACGCCTTGTCAAGACTGTGTTGAAAGGTACTATCTTTGAACGGAACAATCGCCGCCCCGAAATCAGCATCGGAGAGGGCCTGGCGAGCAGCTGGTGTCAGTCGAGACCACGCAATGGCGGGTTGAGAGCCGCCCAGATGGTCCGTATAGGTCAAGCTGTGGTTGAAAGGGAAATCTGTCTCTGTGTATTTCACCAATGGCCTCGACCCGTAAAGAGGTGGACGGAAAAGCGTTTGATACCCGCCATGTGCCGAGTAAGAAACTGCATTAATTTGGGCTTGCGAAGAACATTGGCTCAGCCAAACGACGACGGCCTCCCAATCATGGGTATGTCCCTGACCGAGAACAACGATATCCTTGGGAAAATACCATGCATACATGACAGCACATTCATTGTGGTAAGGCTCCGCCCGAACATATACTTGGCCAATGCTTTGTGAACACCCTCCATTGACAGGATAGGTAGGACGCAAACCCCGGCCTACATTGCCGTAGGCATCCACGGCAGGGTACGGTACACAGCCTCCATCCACAAAAAGCCTGGGCTTGAAAGTGGCTTCAAACTCATCCACGCTCTCCGGGAAGTTCACAATTTGGTTATGGGGCAGGCTATGAAAATAGACCGATGCTCCACCGTCTTCAAAAAATTCGTCGGCTTCGTCCAATCCACTTTGCGCGTGCGCGGCTCCACAAGACATCGCCGCGATACATGCAGAAAATATAATTTGGGTAAAATTGCGATTGTTGACCATGATCCGCCTCCAAATGAAGTGGTGTAGGAAAATTCAGGGCTCAAGCATCCCGGATAAAAACCATCCAAATCTTATAAGCAATACATCAATATTTAATATTCAAGATCAACCTACTCATACCATTAAATACTCTTTTCAAGCCCGACGACAGCTACATTAACCATAGGTCCCGCATCGCAATGCGCTGCGCTGCACAGCGGGTCCATAGCAGGTTACCACCCACCTACCAACGGATTCGTCCCACTGTGCGTGTGCCCTGCAGCCAATTCAATTTCAAACTACAACCATCCCGCCGATCGGGCTGCGCGCGAGATGGTGATAGCGAAAAACTCAGGATATGGCGTCTATGTGCAGCTGCACCGAATCATTCAGGTACACCGGCGTCACCTTGAAGCCCTTGACCGTGACCGAGCCGAACGTGCCACGCACCATGGTGCCCCGCACGATGGTGATGGTGGAGCCCACTGCGGGGGCGTAGCCCGCCCGGAAGCTGACCACCAGCGAACCTGCAAGCGTCGCGGGGCCGCTGGCGTTCAGCTGGCCCGCGCCGTTGGCGCCCAGTCGCAGGTCCAGCGTGCTGCTGCCGCCTTGGGTGTACGCACCGCCAATGACCACCGCGGAGGCTGCGTTGCTGATGAAGGTGCCGCCGCTCAGGTACACGTCGCCCTTGCCTGCTGCATTGGCGGAGTCCGCCTGCAAGGCGCCAGCCGCGACCTCGGTGCCACCGGTGTAGGTGTTGGCCCCTGACAGCGCCAGCGTGCCGCTGCCGCGCTTGGTCAGCTTGCCGGCGCCGGCAATGTCGTTGCGCCAGGTGTCCAGGGCGTGGAAGCCGCCTTGCGCGGCGTCCATCGCCACCGCCACATCGCCGTTGAAGTTGCCGTAGCCGTCGCCTGCCGCAAACAGGTTCAGGCGCCCCCAGCCTTCGGCGTCGTCCATCACCGGGTAGCCCGAGGCGATGGCCGTCGTCTTGAGCACCACGCGGCGCTGGCTGACATCCAGGTACGGAAAGCGGGTTTCGAGCAGCACTTCTGCGCCCTTGGGCACCACGGCAGCGCGCGTGGTGTCGCCGATCGTTGCGAAGCCGAAGGTCATGCGGCGCAGGTACTCGGCCTTGTTCGTGGCGCGGTCGGCAAACCGGTCAGTGCCCACGGGCTGCGAATGTGCGAACTGCTGGAACTCGGCGGGCGTTTTCGCGCCGACGGCGGCCATCAGCGTGCCGCGGGCCTGCGCCAGCGCGGCGGCCTTGCGCGGGGCGTTCACGCCGGTGGCGATGCTGGCGGCAGCCACGGCCTGGCCGTGGATGCGGCCGCTGATCACGTCCAGGGGCGAATGCATGCCGGCCAGGATGCGGCTTTCACCCAGCTCCAGCCCACGGGCGAGCATTTCCTGGAAGCGTTCGGGCACCACGTACGCCATGGCGATGGCGTCGCGCACGCCCTCGGCCGTGTGGCCGCTGGTGAAGCCGCCATCGGTGGCGGGGGTGGTGCTCTTGGCGGGCACCAGCGTCGGCAGCACCATCACGCTGGCGCTCCAGCGCCAGGGGCGTGCGTATTTGTAGAACCGCTTGGCAGGTTCGGTGGAGCCGTTGTCGCCGATGCCCCCCAAAAAGTCCACCACCGTGCCGAAGCTGGTGTTGGCACTGCCGCCCACGCCCACGTTGTTGCCGCTGTCGTTATACACGACGCTGGTCGCGTCGGTCGGAACGTTGTTGATGGAGGTGGTCTGCTGCGCGGCGGTGCGCCACGCGCTGGTGAGCGGGCCCAGGCCATCGGTCACGCTGTAGCCCTTGCCACGGCGGTCATCCAGGTAGGCCAGTTGTTCCTGCGCGGCGGTGCGGCGCGTGGTGGCATCCACCACGTACTGGATGTTGCGGGCATGCACGTCCCGGTTCAGCACCGTGCCGTCCGTGGCGTCGCCCGGGATGCCGCTCCAGCTCGATGGGGCAATGGCCGGGAAGGTGCCGTTGGCCGGGGCAGTCACGCCGGCGTCCACCAGCTGGGTGCTCGGCTTCCAGATGTCGAGGAACCCGCCCAGCACGCGCACCCCCGCGTTGGTGGCCAGCGTGGCGTAGCGCGCGTCGCCGCGCTGGTTGGTGAATGCGAAGTCGACGAACGGCGGGGTGCTGGCCTCGTTGGGCACGGGGGCCGTATCGGCACGCCCCAGGCCGACGGGTGCTTGCGGGGCGGCCGGTTCTGCGTCGCCTCCCCCTCCACAGGCGGACAGGGTTAGGGCGGCGGCAAGGGCAATGACAAGGGGGCGGTAGGTGGGAAGCTGCAACATGGCGGAGGACACGGGTTGGACGGGCAAAGGCGGTCGCTGCAAACAGCGCCGGTGCAGGCCCACGCGGGCCGGCTGCGTCGCACTGTAGAAACGGCCCATGACACTTGCGTGACGGCTGCTGGACGGTCAAACGGGTGTCATGTGCAGCTGAAACCCACGCCTGCAGAGGGCTGCCGGGGCGCGCGCCCGTCCCCGCGCTTCTTCGATGGACTACAAAGCGCTTTTGGTGCACCCAACAAAAAATAAAACCCCGCAAGTCGCGACGACTGCGGGGTTTTCAGCGGCAGGCCGACACGCCGACAGGCCGGCAGAGCGGCCGCGGCGTTACTTCACGGCACCGCGGGAGATGTCCATGATCATGCGGGTGGCCAGGTACAGGCGCGGCACGATGGTGTTGACCTGCACGTACTCGGCGTCATTGGAGTGTGCGCCGTAGCCCGACAGGCCCATGCCCTCCACCACCGCGCCCTTGGTCTTCAGCGCCGCAAAGGCGGCATCGGTACCGCCGCCCGTGGCCTTTTCAACCACGTTGAGCGGCAGGCCCAGCTCCTGGTAGATGACCTTGCCGTAGCCAGCCACTCGGCGCGATGCCTCGCTCGCTTCGAGCGGCGGGCGGCGCACCTCGAACTTCACGTCCACCTTGGAGGCCGGCAGCAGCTTGGCCTTGACCTTCTCCTGCAGCGTCTTTTCCAGGCCGTCGAAGTCGGACACCTTCAGGGCACGCGCATCGGCCTGGGCGGTGGCCTCGGCCGGGATCACGTTGCGGTTGGTGCCGGACTTGGACACCGTCCAGTTGAGCTTGAGGCCTTCGTCGTTCTTCGACAGGTCCTTCATCTGCAGCAACTGGTGCGACAGCTCGTACAGCGCGTTCACGCCGTCTTCGGGCTTGGCCCCCGCGTGCGATGCCTTGCCCTGCACCGTGAGGTAGGCCGCGCCGATACCGCTGGTCGCCAGGCGCAGCGAGCCATCGGTGCCGCCGCCTTCAAAAGAAAACACCGCATCGTGCTCGGCCGCCACGCGGGTGATGGTGCTGCGCCAGCCGGGCGAGCTGATTTCCTCGTCGCCATTGATCAGCACCGTGAGGGTGCCGTAGTCCTTGAAGTTGAGCTTTTGCAGCAGGGCCACGGTGTGGATGATCAGCGCCACGCCCTGCTTGTCGTCCGAGATGCCCAGGCCGTAGGCCTTGTCGCCCTCGATGCGAAACGGCTGGGCCTTGAGCATGCCCTTGAGGTACACCGTGTCCATGTGGGCGATGAGCATGATCTTCCGGGTGCCGGTGCCTTTGAACACGGCCTGCACGGCGGGCCCCACCTTCTCGGGCGTGTCGTCCAGGCGGTAGATGTCGCTGGTCTGCAGCACGTCCACCATGCCGCCCAGTTGCTTGAGCTGGCTGGCGATGCGCTCGGCGATCTGGTTCAGGCCCTCGATGTCCTTGCTGCCCGATTCGATGTGAACCAGGTCGCGCAGCGTGTCCAGCAGCGGCTGCTGCTCCTTCTGGGCCAGGGCATGCACATCCGCCACAGGCGCGGCCTGGGCTGCGCTGGCGCACAAGGCCAGTGCGATCGATGCGATCAACGGACGGACGAAGGACGGAGCGGAGTGCGGGTGTTGCATGGTGCGGCGGGGCCTGTAAAAAGGGAAAAGCCATTATGGAGCGTTGCAACGCCTGTTTCAAACATTTCGGCCGCTTGCAACGCCTGTATCACACCACCGGTTCGCCAGCCGCGACAAGGTCGGCCCACAGCTGCGGGCCGATGCGCGGCGCATGGTGGCGCAACTCGAACAGCCACATGGCATACAGCGGCAAGGCTTCGGCCAGCCGAAGCGCTGCCACCTGCGGCGCGGCGGCGCCCAGCAATGCGGGGTGCGGCACCACGGCCAGCAGGTCCGACATTGCCACCAGGTTCAGCAGGCTGGCGAAATCAGGGCAGCGCACTGCCATGCGTGGCGCGGGCATGCGCCGCACGCGGTGTGCCTCGGTCAGCACATCCACCGGCCCGCTGACGCTCGGCCCCACGCAGGCCCAGGCCGCGCCCTGGAGCTGCGCGAGCGACCGGGCTTGCACCAATGGGTGGCGGCGGCGCGCGTAGACCAGCGGCTGCAGGTCGTACAGCCGCCGGGCGGACACGTCCGCATGGTCGAACTTGCGCGGCCGGGGCGCAATGACCGCGTCGAACCGCCCATGCAGCAATCCGGCCAGCAAGCTGCCCTCATCTGCCGTCGCCATGGCCAGGGACCGCCTGCCTTGCGGCACGCACCAGCCCCGGTACAGCACCGGCCCGCACACCAGGGCTGCAGACGAGGTGAGCCCCACGCGCAGCTGGTGGCGTTCCGCCGTGCCTGTGCCCAGCCGACGCAGCTCGTCGATGCGCTCTCCGACGGACGCCGCCTCCGCCGACACCGCTCGGGCCAGGTCGGTGGGCAGGTAGCGGCGCCCCTGCCGCACAAGCAGCGGGGCGGCAAAGTGCGCCTGCAGCGACTTCATGCCCTGGCTGATGGCCGGTTGCGACACGCCGCAGGCCAGCGCGGCCCGTGCAAAGCTGCCGTGTTCGATGATCGAGCGCAGGTACTCAAGGTGGCGAAGATACATAAGCCGCATTTATGTATGGAGCGCCATTGTCGCTTGCCGGACGGCGCAGACGGCGCGAAGCTCAGGCATCCATCCCACCCCAGCGAGATACACCCCGTGACCCAGCAACCGATTGACACCGTACGCACCTACCTCGGCCACCTGCATGCGAGCAACACCGAGGGGCTGATCGCCTGCTTCGAGCCCGATGGCGTGGTGCACTCACCCTTTCTCGGCACCATGCGCGCCAGCGACTTCTTCAAGAAGCTGGCCCAGGCCTCCAGCGGCAGCGTGATCACCGTGCTGGACCTGTTTGGCTCCGTGCTGCCTGCCGCTGACGGGGGCGCCGTGCGCGTTGCCGCCTACTTCCGCTATGACTGGACGCTGAACGACGGACGCGAGGTGACCTTCACTTGCGTGGACGTGTTCACCTTCGGCGCGGGCAGCGCGCTCATCCGCGACATGAACATCGTCTACGACACCCACCCCCTGCGCGAAGAGGTGGGCGACAAGTACGCGCCGGACTGATGCGCGCGCTTGGGCCCAAGCTTGGGCGGTGGACGCTGCGCACCGCGCGCGGCGTGCTGGGCGGCGTTGCGGATTTAGCCTGATTGGCGCAAAATGCGCCAATCAGGAGACCACCATGTCCGCCACCGCCTTTTCTTCCGTCAAACTCCCCGCGCACCTGGTGGAGCAGGCCCGCCAGGCCGCGCAGCCCATGCGCCGCTCGGTGGCTAGCCAGATCGAATACTGGGCCACGCTGGGGCAGATCGTGGAACACACGGGTTTGAGCGTGTCGGAAGCCCGCAGCGCCATCGAACAGTACGAGGCGGCAGCCTTGCGGCACAACACCCTGGCGGCCCCGGCGTCGGTGGACGCCCTCACCGCCCGCCTGCTGGCAGCCCAAACACGCGGCACGCTGGCCCAGCGGGTGCGTGAGGTGGTTCAGGAAAACCAGGCCAAGGCCGGCGCCACCGCCGCTTGACAGCCGGATGGCGTGATGGCTTGATGACTTCTTCGCAGTCTCGCTCTTCACCACCCGGCATCGCCACCCCACCCCGCTGGTTCCACCTGCTGGCCGGCCCCAACGGCGCAGGCAAATCCACGCTGTACCGCGCGCTGGTGCGCGAAGGCATCCTGGGCCCGCCGCTGGAATTCGTGAACGCCGACCTGCATGAACAGGCCCACCTGCAGCACATCGCCGACCCCGAGACCCGGTCCGAAGCCGCCCGGCAATGGGCCGATGCGCGCCGGGCTACGCTGCTGCGCGAAGGTGCTGATTTCGCCAGCGAGACCGTGTTCTCGCACCCCTCCAAGCTCACGCTGATTGAAGACGCCCAGCGATGCGGCTACACAGTGGCCCTGTACATCGTGGCGCTGGACGACCCGGCGCGGCTGCTGCCCCGCGTGGCGCAGCGCGTGCGCGAAGGCGGGCACGCCGTGCCGCCAGACCGCATCCTGGCGCGCTACCCCCGCACCATGGACAACCTGGCCCTGGCCGTGCGCCGGGCCGACGTGTCGTACCTGTATGACGCTGCCGAAGCCATGGACACCGGGCCACGACTGGTGGCGATGTGTTCCCCCACGCAGACCACGCCGCTGGTCCCACCGCTGCCCGCATGGGCCCGGCGCCTGGTCGGCCACTAGCTGCTTGAGGCGCCGGCCTCTGGGGGCGTCAACGGCGGACTGCGCCGAGCGTGGGAGGCCAACATCAGGCTAAAAATCTGCCCCTACCGCTTGACCACATTGCGCTAGCAGCTATCCATTTCATAGCAAATCAGCTGCACAAAAAATCCCTGGTGCCGTTGTGGGTGTTTCTCATTGCCAAGACAATCATTGTCTAGTCAATTAAATTCCCTACCCATGACATCTCAGCCTTCCGATTCGTCCGCCCAAGGTTTCTACAGCCCCAGCCACCTGGAGCCTGAGGAAAGCGTGGGCTACCTGATGCGCAAGGTGATGTCGTCGATCCGCACGCAGGCCGACGCGCAGCTGTCTACGCACGACCTCACGTATGCGCAGTGGCTGCCATTGTTCAAGATCTCGCGCTGCGACCAGACCACCGTGGCCAGCCTGGCGCGGGACCTGGAGACCGACCCGGCCTCGATGACCCGCGCGATGGACCGCCTGGAGGCCAAGGGCCTGGTGGTGCGCGAGCGGTCCACCACCGACCGCCGCGTCGTCCGCCTGACGCTCACGCCCGATGGCGACCAGGTCGCATCGCGCGTGCCGGCGGTGCTGGCCGACGTGCTCAACGTCCACCTCAGCGACTTCAGCCACGCGGAGTGGCAACTGCTGCTGAGCCTGCTGCGCCGCATGCTGGTGAACGGCAAGCCGCCTTCAACGCCGGCTGCATCTTCGGCGCCGTCAGCATGAAGGAACGCCCGGGGCCTTGACCCCACCGATGCAACCGCCTTCGTCCTCCTCCATACAACACACCAAAACCATTCTGGAGAACCCCGTGACCACCACCGCCACCACTCCCCTGCCCTCGGTCCGCTCTGCCTTTGCCGCCCATTTCGCCGTGTCGGCACTGGCCCTGGCCGCCGCCATCCTACTGGTCGGCTGCGCCAGCCCCGGCGCGCCGCACACCCCGCTGGCGCAGACCACGCCCGCCGCCGTGGGCCTGAATGCATCCACCGCCAGCGCCACCGCCGCACCCAGCCAGTGGTGGACCGCGCTGGGCGATGCACAGCTCAACACGCTGATCGAACAAGCCCTGCAAGGCAGCCCCAGCCTGGCCGTCAGCCGCGCCCGGCTGGAGCAGGCGGTTGCCCTGAGCCAGGTGCGTGAAGCGGCCAACGGCCCGCAGGCCAACCTGGGTGTGGACGTGACCCGCCAGCGCTACACCGCCAACGGCCTGGTGCCTGCGCCCATCGCCGGCAACACCTACAACAGCGGCACGGTGCAGGCCACCCTGTCGTGGTCGCCGGACTTCTTCGGCCAGCATGCGGCCGAGCTGCAGGCCGCGCTGGGCCAAGCCCGCGCTGCACAGGCCGATGCGGCCGCCGCCGCCAACACGCTGGCCGCGCAGGTGGGCCGCAGCTATGTGGCGCTGGCACGGCTGGTATCGCAACGCGATGTGGCCGCCCGCGCCCTGGCACAGCGCGAAGAGCAGCAGCGCCTGACGCAGGAACGCGTGTCCGCCGGCCTGGACAGCCAGGTCGAGCTGACGCAGGCCCAGGCCGCCGTGCCCGACGCCCGCACCCAGATCGAAGCGCTGGAAGAGCAGATCACCCTGGCCCGCCGCCAGATCGCGGTGCTGAGCGGACAGGCGCCCGATGCGCTGCCGACGCTGGCCCCGCAGTTGTCCCAGCTGCAGCGCAACACGGTGCCGGACGTGCTGGGCGCCGACCTGCTGGGCCGCCGCCCCGACGTGGTGGCCGCACGCTGGCGCGTCGAAGCCGCCACGCAGGGCGTGAACAGCGCGCGCAGCGAGTTCTACCCCAACATCAACATCGCAGCGTTCATCGGCCTGAACTCGCTGGGCCTGGACAATCTGTTCAACGCCGGCTCGCGCCAGATGGGCGTGACCCCGGCGCTGCGCCTGCCCATCTTCGACGGCGGCCGTCTGCGCGCGCAGCTGGGCGGCCGCCAGGCCGAACTGGACGCCGCCATCGCCCAGTACAACGGCGCGGTGCTCGATGCCGTGAAGGAAGCCGGCGACGCCATGGCCTCCATCCAGTCGCTCACCCGCCAGCAAACGCTGCAGGACGACGCCGTGGCCAGCGCCGAGAAGGCCTACCGCTTTGCGCAAGAGCGCTACCGCGCGGGCCTGGGCAACTACCTGGTGGTGCTGTCCACCGAAAGCCAGGTGCTGGCACAGCGCCGTCTGGCCGTGGACCTGCGCGCCCGCCAGATCGATACCCGCCTGCAGCTGATGAAGGCACTGGGCGGCGGCTGGACGGATGACACGGCAGTGCTGCAGACCGCGGCGCGATAGACATCCACTGAGGCTGCATGCATGCCGGTCCCCCAACCGTTCACGCTGAGCTTGTCGACGCGCCGCGCAAGGCTTCGACAGGCTCAGCCCGAACGGTCGGGGTGACACCCGAACGCTGACCCGCGCAACAGCCCCGAGCCTGCCCCCTACAAAAACCACATAACAACGCATTCCTGAAAGACCACTGCCATGAGCGAACCCCTTGCCACCCCCAAAGCCACCAACCCCGCCCGCCGCCGCGGCCTGACCGTGATCGCCGCTGCCGTGGCGATCGCTGCCATCGCCTGGGGCGGATGGCACTGGGCCAACGGCCGCCATGTGGAGACCACCGACAACGCCTACGTGGCCGGCAACGTGGTGCAGATCACGCCCCAGGTGGGCGGTACCGTCGTCTCCATCGGCGCGGACGACACCGACTACGTGAAGGCCGGCCAGTTGCTGGTCAAGCTCGACCCTGCCGACACCCGCGTGGCGCTGGAACAGGCCGAAGCCCAGCTGGCGCAGGCCGTGCGCGAAGTGCGCACGCTGTTCGCCAACAACTCCACGCTGAAGGCCCAGGTCAGCCTGCGCAGCGCCGACCTGGCCCGCGCCCAGGCTGAAGCCGCACGCCTGCAGGACGACGTGACCCGCCGTGCCCCGCTGATGGCCAGCGGCGCCGTGGGCAAGGAAGAGTTCCAGCACGCCACGGCCCAGGTCACGGCCGCCAAGAGCACCGTGGCCGCTGCGCAGTCGGCCGTGGTGGCCGCGCAAGAGCAACTGGCCGCCAGCCAGACGCAGACCGAAGGCACGTCCATCGAGCAGCACCCCAACGTGCAGCGCGCCTCGGCCCGCGTGCGCGAGGCCTACCTGGCCGTGCAACGTGCCCAACTGGTCGCGCCGCTGGACGGCCACGTCGCCAAGCGCGGCGTGCAGGTGGGCCAGCGCGTGCAGGCCGGCGCGCCACTGATGACACTGGTGGCTCTGAACGATTTGTGGGTGGACGCGAACTTCAAGGAAAGCCAGCTGCAGAGCCTGCGCATCGGCCAACCCGCCGAGCTGGAAGCCGACGTGTACGGCACCAAGGTCAAGTACCACGGCACCGTGACCGGCCTGGGTGCCGGCACCGGCGCAGCGTTTGCGCTGCTGCCCGCGCAGAACGCCACGGGCAACTGGATCAAGGTGGTGCAGCGCGTGCCCGTTCGCATTGCGCTGGACGCCAAGCAGGTGGCCGAGCACCCGCTGCGTGTGGGCCTGTCGATGGAAGTCAAGGTGGACACGGCCGACCAGAGCGGCAAGACCCTGGCCGACACGCAGCGCTCCACCCCCGTGGCCGCCACCGCCGTATTCGACGAGCAGTTCAAGGCAGCCGACGATGAAGTCGCGCAGATCATCGCCGCCAACCTGGGCCGCAGCAGCAAGGCCGCCGTGGCCGCGGCGTCGCCCAGGGTGAGCGCGGCTGGCACCAGCAAGGCTCCAGCACTCGCCACGACGCTCCCTGCGCCCCGTGTCGAAAAACATGCGTCAGCCCCCGCAGCGTCGTCACAGCCACTGCAGTCGCCAGCGGTGCAGTAAGCCGGGGTTCGCATGACTGCCGCCAACCCCACTGCAGACACCGCAGGCCAGGCCCCCGCCGCGCCAGCGGCCCCTGCTGCACCGCCGCCTTCGGCCCCCTCGGGCCCACCGGCCGCGTACCCGCCACTGCAGGGCACCGCCCTGCTGCTGGGCACGCTGTCGCTGTCGCTGGCCACGTTCATGAACGTGCTGGACTCGTCCATCGCCAACGTCTCCATCCCCGCCATTGCCGGCGACCTGGGCGTGAGCCCCGGCCAGGGCACCTGGGTCATCACCAGCTTTGGCGTGGCCAATGCCATCTCGGTGCCGCTCACCGGCTGGCTCACGCAGCGCTTTGGCGCCGTGCGCCTGTTCACCATGAGCGTGCTGCTGTTCGTGCTCACCTCCTGGCTGTGCGGGTTCGCCTCGTCGCTGGAGATGCTGGTGTTCTTCCGCGTGCTGCAGGGCCTGGTGGCCGGGCCGATGATCCCGCTGAGCCAGACGCTGCTGCTCGCCAGCTACCCCAAGGCGCTGGCGGGCACCGCCCTTGCCCTGTGGGGGGTCACCACGCTGGTCGCGCCGGTGGTGGGGCCGCTGCTGGGCGGATGGATCACGGACAACATCTCCTGGCCGTGGATCTTCTACATCAACGTGCCCGTGGGCCTGCTGGCCGGCCTGCTCACCTGGGGCATCTACCGCAAGCGCGAGACGCCGATCCGCAAGCTGCCCATCGACACGGTGGGGCTGTCCCTGCTGGTGCTGTGGGTCGGTGCGCTGCAGCTCATGCTCGACAAGGGCAAGGAGCTCGACTGGTTCGCCTCCGGCGAGATCGTCATCATGGCCGTGGTGGCCGTGGTCGCGTTTGCGGTGTTCCTGGTGTGGGAGCTGACCGAGAAGCACCCGGTGGTGGACTTGAAGCTCTTCAAGGGCCGCAACTTCACCTTCGGTGCACTCGCGCTGTCGGTGGCGTATGCCCTCTTCTTCGGCAACGTGGTGCTGCTGCCGCTGTGGCTGCAGCAGTGGATGGGCTACACCGCCACCTCGGCCGGCATGGCGCTGGCGCCGGTGGGCGTGTTCGCCATCCTGCTCACGCCGCTGGTGGGCAAGAAGGTCGGCCAGTGGGACCCGCGCCGCATGGCCACGGGCGCGTTCATCGTGTTCAGCACGGTGCTGTGGATGCGTTCGCAGTTCACGGTGCAGACGGACTTCATCCACATCCTGATCCCCACCCTGCTGCAGGGCGCGGCCATGGCGTTCTTCTTCATTCCGTTGACGACGCTGACCTTGGCAGGCATCCCGCCCGAGCGCATACCGGCGGCTGCGGGGTTGTCGAACTTCGTGCGGATCACCGCCGGCGCCATGGGCACGTCGATCGCCACCACGCTCTGGGAGAGCCGCGCCGCCATGCACCACGCGCACCTGACCGAAGGGCTGGTGCAAGGCCAGGGGGTGTTCGGGCAGACGCTGGACAATCTCACCGCATCGGGCCTCACGCAGATGCAGGCGCTGGCGCAGATCAACCGGCTGATCGACCAGCAGGCCTTCACGCGGGCTGCCAACGACATCTTCCTCGGGTCGGCGTTTTTGTTCCTGCTGCTCATCGGGCTGATCTGGCTGACCAAGCGGCCGCCACGGGCCGCGGGCGGCGGCGCGGCCGACGCCGGCGGGGCGCACTGACAGCGGGGCCTGCGCCCGCAGCGCCACAGCGCGAAGAACCGGCCCTCAGGCCGGTTCTTTTTTTTGGGGCCACGCATCGCGCGGCAACTGCAGGGCTCGCCGCACGCCACGCTGACGACCCAACTCCAAAATGATCGCTACCGCTTGCCTGGATTGCGCCAGCAGCTATCCCATTGATAGCAATCACACGGGCGGTCGCCCAGCGAGCAACGGCAGATGCCATCCTCGCCCGCGGGCCGCCACGCGCCCCTGCAATCCCACACTCCCTGTCGGAAATTCCTGACCCGGGAGCAGGCGCAGCACCTTCGGTCACCTACAGGGTACGGGCCCAACAATGCATTCACCGTAACCCATAACAAGGAACTGCCATGTCGCTCTCGCTGATTCTGCTGATTGTCCTGATCCTCATCCTCGTTGGCGCACTGCCAACCTGGGGCCACAGCCGCTCGTGGGGCTACGGACCCAGCGGCGGTATCGGCCTGGTGGTCTTGATCCTGGTGATCTTGCTGCTCATGGGCCGGATATGACGCCCAGGCGCTGAAGTGATGTGGGTGGCAACGCCCCATTGACCACAGCGTCAGCACCCCCAAAAGCAAAGCGGCCCTCGGGCCGCTTTGCTTTTTGCGCTGTGGCTGCATGGTGCGCACCTGCGCCCCCCGCTCTGCCGTCCCGCAGCGCATCCGGTTTGCTACACAGTGCCCACCCGCTTCTCCGCCTGGGCAAACGCCGTGGTGAAAGCTGCGAATTCGTTCTGGTGCACCACCCCGTCTTGGTTGCCACCGCGGTCCATCAGCTGAAGCACCGCCTGCGAGAAGTCGGTGCCGGGTTTCTTGGCCGACGTGCTGGCCAGACCCTTCAAAAATTCGTCGTGCGAGATGCTGCCGTCGTTGTTGGTATCAAACCCCGCCGTGATTTGCTGCTTTTGAGCATCGTCGGCGCCAAAGCGGGTCAGCAGCTCCTGAAAGTCCTGCGTGGAGACCGAGCCAGCCGTAGCAGCCGAACCGCCACCCGCACCCTGCCCGGTACCGCGCTGAATGGCGCCCAGCGCGCCGTCGAGCTTGCCCTGCGACACCAGAATGCCCTTGCCGGCAAAGCCTGCCAGCGCCTCGGCCTGGGGGCTGAGGGTGACCACGGCAGACGGTTGCGCCGGTGCGTCATCGCCGCTGCTTCGGCGCGCAACCGCGGCCTTGGATGACGCACCCGAGGCTGCGTTGAAAAGCATTGACGCTACGGACGCCAGGCCTGAAATGAGTGGTGACATCGCCATGAACTCCTGTGTGGCGACAAGCTGGGTGCCGTGAAAACCGTTCTCCACCGTGCACCGCTTCGCCTTGTGCAAAGGGTACGCCCGGCCGGCGCTGCAGCATGCCCCGATCAACCAGCGTTTCCGATGCCACTTTCACCGATGGCTGAACGCAGCCTGACTTGCCGCGGCATGTCCGTTGCGGCGGCGCCCCCTGGGCCAGCCCCTCCCTCACGCCTTCGACACATACCCCGCCCCAAAGGCCACGAACTCGCCTTGCAACTGGCCAGCCACCTCGCCCTGGTAGTGCAGCGCAGATGTTTGCACGATGCGCCCCAGCCCCTTGCGCTGCAGCATGCGGGTAAAGGGTTGCCACACCTGCGGCGCCGGTGCGTGCGCCACGGCCGTGAAGCTACCGTCCATCGGCGCGACATAGTCCATCGTGTTGCGCTGAATCACCAGGCGGCTGCCAAGCCCTTCGGCGGACAAACACAGGTGCAGCATCGACCACGCGGCCAAGATGGCCACGGCCGAGGCGCTCCCGCCAAACACGGTGTCGCGGTGATTGATGTTGGGGCCCAGCGGCGCGGTCAGCACCACGTGGCGGGGCGATGCCTTGAGCACCGCCACCTCCATGGCGCGGGACAAGGGAATGTGCTGGTACAGGTAGTCCTGAAGTTCGGCAGGGTTCACGGTGAGGCTTTGATAGGTGAAAAGAGGGGTGGAGAGATGGGGGGCGTGGAGGTGGCAGTGGGGCTTGGCGCTCACCGCGCGATTCTCAAGGAAACCGACCCCGCCCCCGACCTGCCCCGCGATCAACGATCACCGACCAACGCTTAGCCCCCAGCCCTCCTGTCCACTCAGCAATCTGGCATCCGCGCCGGAAACGATCAGCGCGCAAGCACCGGCCCCAAACCCTACACCACGCACACCCTCGCCTTGCCTACACCGACGTGATGCAGGGCACCACGGCACGTATGCAGGTACCGCCGCCTTCGCCCTGCAGCACAAACAGCTCGCCCCCGGCCAGGCGCGCCCGCTGGGTCATGCCGGTCAGTCCCCGGCCTGCGGCTGCCAGGGTGTCGGGGCACTTGGGAGTCTGGATGCCGCGGCCGTTGTCGCACACTTCCATGCACCAGGTCTGCGCGTCCTCGATGAACTGGGTGCTCACCCGGATCACGGTGGCATCGGCGTACTGCAGCGCATTGCTCAGGGCCTCCTGGGCTATCGCCACCAGATGGATTGCGCTGTCCGCGTTGGGAAAAACAGCGCAATGAGGAGGCTCAACCTCCCACTCCATGCGAATGCCGCGCCGCGAAAGCACCGGTTCGATGCGGTATCTCAGCTGGGCCAGGCGGTCGGCAAACGGTGCATTGCCACCGTCGATCGAGTCCACGACGAGGCGCATGTCCAGCAGGCATTTCTGCAGCGCTGCATGGATCTCGCGCTCTCGGGGCCTTTCAGGGTCGAGCAGGACCAGAGCACAGACCAGTTGCGCACCCAGGTTGTCGTGCAGGTCGCGGGCGATGCGCCGCCGCTCGGCGGCAACCTCGGGGCTCACGCGCGCAGTGCGCCGGGGGCGCCACTGCAGGGCCCGGGGCAGTTGCACCAACAGCATGGAGCCCAGCGCCAGAGTCGCCGCGAGCACCGCGCCCTGGCGCCACCCTTGGGGGATGCCGGCCAGCGGCTTCACCCAGTGGAACGCGACCACGATCAGCCCGAGTTGCAGCATCCAAATGCTGACACAGACGACAGCAAACCATGGCGGGCGGGTGCGGAACATGGAGCGGTAGTGCAGTGGCTAAGGCATCTGTGGCGCACGGGACCCCCAAGCGGGCTGCCTGCTAAAACAGCCCCCGCAGCGACGCAAACCGCACCGCCTGCGCGCGGGTGCGCACCTGCAGCTTGCGGTAGATGTTTCGCAGGTGGGTGTTCACCGTCATGCTGCTGATCAGCAGGCGCGAGCCGGCCTCGGCGCTGGTGTAGCCGCTGGCCACCATGCGCAGCACCTCTTTTTCGCGCGTCGACAGGCGGTCTGCCTCGTCGGGTTGCCGGCGCTTGGTCTCGGCAGCGTTCGCGTGGTCAAAGCGCTGCAGCAGCCTGCGCGCCAGGTTGGGCGTGATGGACGCACCGCCGTTGGCCACCTGCAGCACGGCCTGCGAATAGTTGCGAAACCAGGAGTTCTTGCTGAGATAGCCCGTGGCGCCCAGCTCGAAGGCGCGGATCACCTGGTCGTCGTCTTCCATGATCGAGATGACCACCGCCTGCGCGGACGGCCGCTCGGTGCGCACGTACTCCAGCAGGTCGAACGCATCGCCGTCGCCCAGATTCAGGTCGACCAGCAGCACATCGAAATCGTGCTGCTTGACGGCTCTGCGCCCCTCCCGCACGCCGCCAGCCTGGGCCACCAGCAGAGTGCGCACATCGGCCATCAACTCCTGGGCGATGACAAGGCGGATGTGCGGGTCGTCGTCGACCAGAAGCACGCGGACCGGGGTTTCCTTTTGCCCCATGAGGAAGGCCGGCCACACCGACGGGGCATTGCCGAACACGTCGAACTGGCCCGAGGAGCCCGATGAACCCGATGAGCCGGGTGGGCCCGATGACGGCCACGTGGAAATGGGGGAATCCACAACGATGCCTGAAATCCCCCCCGATGAGGCTTCGCGCCCGCCCACAACATCCGACTGCATGGTGTTCATCACTGGAAATCTCCTCGGACTGAGTCCGTTGCGACCCTGGACAGTTGTACTGCTGCACGAACACAGTTCCCAAGCCTCGGGGCTTGAACCTTTGCATGCACACACCGCCGCAATTCCTCGGCGGTTCATCAAGATGAGGCAAACAAAAGTTGAAATCCACCACTAAATGTGGCGCTAACAATCTTCACAATTTGTTACTACCTTGGATTCTGCGCCCTTTTTGGGGTTTGTGCCATCCGCACAACTGGGCCCACCAAGGCTCCACCGCCAATCCGCCGCCACGATCGCTCCACAGATCTAGGTAGCCAGATTGCTGTATTCGCAGGGGGCTGCTACCCACCCACACTGGACCCAGACAGCGCCAAACGCCTGGCAATACCGCAAGGTGCCAGCCGCAAAGCACTGTCCAACCGCCCGCATCACACCTTCGTGGTGCAGGAATGTGTAGCAGTCACCATCGAAAGATCTGTCATGAAAACCTTTGCTTTCATCGCGCTCAGCATTGCCACCTCGGCCGCCATGGCCACCGGCCCGGTCGCCTCCAGCCCGGACATCACCATCACCGGCACTTCTACCCAGGTCGTGTCACTGTCCTCCGTGTCCGCCAACAACAACTCGACCGGTGGCAAGAGTGAAGCGTTCCAGAACATGGCGTCCAACACCGGCAACGTGACCATCGGCGGAACCTCGATCCAGTCTGTCACCGGCATCGGCGGTAACGTGACCAACACCGCCAGCGGCAGCGAGGCCTATGCCAGCCAGAACCTGTCGGCCAACATCGGCAACGTGACCATCGGCGGCACCTCCGGCCAGTACACGACCCTGTTGAATTCGTCGGTCAACAACCTGTCGAGTGGCGCCAACAGCAAGGCCGTGCAGAACATTGCATCGAACAACGCCTGCTTCACCTGCCAGCCCACCAAGACGAGCGGCTCGTCCCACTGAAAAGTCTGCCGGAGCCCCTGAGCGCAAGTGCACTCAGGGGCCCCGGTCCGGGCTGCCCGCGGGAGCCCGGTGCTTTTGCGATGGACCGCACCGGCTGCCAGGCAGCCCCACAGGCGGCGTCACAGGCAGCCCGGCTGCGGTCCCCCGTTCCCCTTTTCAGGAGTTGCTCCATGAACACACGTATCTTTGCGAACTGGGTCACCTGGGCCCTGTGGGCGTTGTGGGCCACCTGGGCCGCGGGCTTGGCAGCCCTGTCGGTGGCGGGGAACACCGCCTGGGCGCAGGCGCCCGGAGAAGACCCGGTCATCCTGAACCAAAAGCTCACCGTGCAGATGCTGCCCACCGGCGCACCCGCGGCCTCCACGGGCCTGGACACGGCCAATGCGATGCCTTCGTGGCTGCGCGCCCGGGTTGCGCGCTACGAAGCCAAGGCTTTCTCGGAAGACACCACTGGTGTTCTGACCCACAACGACGTGGTCAGCACCGCCACGGCCCAAGGCATGCAAAAGACCTGCGTGCAAGAGGTGGGCAGCAACACGTTCTCGGCCAACACCACCGGCGCCGGCAAGTACGGCCCGAGCCAGGCGCCCCAGGTGGTCGTGCTGCGCGGCGACCTCGTGAACATCTGCAAGTGACCCGCCCTGTACTGCAGTGCCTGCTGCTGCGAGGAGACAAGAACATGCTGCTCATTCCTCTGGCCCGGGTGCGCCCCGGCTGCCACGCCACGGCAGGTGCAAAGCACCCGGCGCGCAGGCAGTTGTCGTCGTCGCCGCAAAGGCCGCTGGTGCTGTTGCTGGTCCTGCTGCTCGCGGCAGCCCTGAGCGGCTGCGCCGCCCCACGGGACCCGCGCAAGGACCAGGAGTTTCAAAGCCTGGCCTCCATCACCAACCGCCCGGTGGTGCGCCCTGCCCGCTCCATCTCCAGCTTTTCAGACTCGCTGATGTGCATGGACCACCTGCTGCGCGACGCACAGCTGCCCACCACGCTCATCACGAGCAAGCAGATCCCCGACTACTCGACCCGCGTGACGGTGGCCACCAAGGACATGGTGATCACCGCGCTGTCGCAGATGTCGCGCCTGAGCAATGCATTTCGCTTCGTCGACTACGAGGTGGACATCGCGCGCCAGGACACGGTGCAGAACCTCACCACCATCTTGCTCAACAACAACCAGATGCAGTTGCAGCGGCCTGCGCTGTACCTGTCGGGCTCGATATCGTTCGTGGACCAGAACGTCATCAACAACCGGTTCGACGCGGGCATATCGGGCCCGCGCGTCGACCTGGGCTACAGCCAGAGCCGCAACGCCACCATCATCGGCCTGGAGATGCACCTGGGCGACTTCCGCACGCGCACGCTGATCCCCGGCCTCGACTCGGCCAACGAAGTCATCATCGGCACCGGCGGCCAGGGCATCGATCTGGCGGGCCGCATCGGCACCTACGGCGTGCAGTTCAACGTGGGGCGCGACTACGCGCAGGGCTCTGGCGGCGCGGTGCGCACGCTGGTCGACCTGGCCACCATCGAGCTCATCGGCAAATGGGCCCGGGTCCCCTACTGGCAGTGCCTGACGCTGGAGCAAAACCACCCCGACTTCCAGCGGCAACTGCGCGACTGGTTCGACGAAGGCTCGCCCGCCGTGCGCACCCAGCTGGTGGCGCGGTCGCTGGCCAGCCAGGGCTACCTGCCGGCCCAAGCCCAACCGGTGCCCGACAACAGCGCGGTGTTGCGCCGGGCGCTGGCACGTTTTCAGGCCGACAGCGGCATGGTGGTGACGGGCGTGGTGGACTTCCCCACCTACGAACGGGCGCTGCGCAACTTCGTCGGGCTGTCTGCCCAGGGCACGCTGGCCCGCATCGGCTGGGCCAGCACCCACGCAGAGCCCCTGGTAGAGACCGCAGAGGTGGCAAGGGTGGCAGACGCCGCACCGCCGCCCGCCGCCGCCGGCCTGCCCGACCGCGGCGTCAAAGTCACCACCAGGCCCCGGGACACCCTTCAGTACGGCGCCACGCCCCCACCGCGCACCATCGACCTGCAGATCGAGAACGTGCTGCTGGAACGCACCGCGTTCGAAGTGGGCGAGCAGATCTTTCTGTCGGCCACGGTGTCGCGGGCCTCCTTTCTGCAGTGCTATCTGGCCGACGCCACGGGCACCGTCATCCGCCTGATTCCGAACCGGGCCAACCCTACGGGCTGGGTGTCGGCCAACCATGCCATCCGCATCCCCGACTGGATGAGCCCCAACCCTGGTTTCATCATGGACGCGGCCAGCCCCGGCACCGAAGGCATCGCCTGCTTCGCCACCGACGAAGACAGCATGCCGCTGCTGCCCGAAGCGCTGCGCGGCCCGTCGCTCAAGCCCATCAAGAACTACCGGGCCCTGGAGCAGTTGAATGAGGCCATCGCGACGGCCCTGGGCACCGAGGGGTACACGGGCAACGCGGTGTACTGGAATGTGGTGCCGCGCAGAGCGGCTGTGGCGGCAGGCGCCGCGAGTGGTGTGGTCGGTGGCGCAGTGGGTGCAACGGGTGCACCACCGGCAGCACACAAGTAGCCCACCTGCTGCGCACCCCCAGGCCCACCGCCACAGCACCCCAGCACCCCAGCACCCCAGCACCCCAGCACCCACCATGACTGCACGTGCGCTGTCTCCCTCTGATGGTCCTGGGTCCGGGGACACACCCGAGCGCGGTTCGTCGTCAATGTGGGCAGGGACTGCGTGGCCGCACTTTGCGCGCCGCCGTCTCGCAGCCCCATTGGCTGCTGCGTGTTTGGCATGGCTGGGCGGCCCGGTGCACGCGGTGGCATCGGTGCACCCCCTTCCTGCCCCAGCGCTCGCGCCCATCGACCGCTCGTCCATCAACGCGTCACCCCCCGGCGCCCCGGGGCCCGACAACCCAGTCCGGGAGAAAATCTTGAACACCCTGCGCAGCACCGCACAAGGCGACGCCGCACCGCCGCGAAAGCCGCGGGCCCCGGCCCATTCAGCGGCTGCACCGGCCCGCACGGCGTCGGACCTGGCGCCCGCCGACGCGGCGTGGCTGCTGGGCCTGCTGGCGCTGCACGGCCTGGCCATGCCCGCCGACCCGGCGCAGGCGCAGCATTGGTTCGAGCGCGCGCACATGCTCAGCCACCCCCTGGCGCCCGCAGGCCTGGCCTGGTGCCACATCAGCGGCTGCGTTGCGCCGCCCAACCCTGCTGCGGCGCTGCCGTGGATTGCGGTGATACGCCGAAACCACGCCGCCCTGGCCAAGTACCTCGAATGGCATGCGGCCAAGGCACTGGCGCCCCTGGCCGAAGCCAGGCCCGCACAACCTGGCACCCTGGGGCGGGATGCGGGTCGCCATGCGGGCCCTGAGATGGAACGTGACTTGGGCCGCATTGCAGGCCCCGGTGCCGGCCGGGACGCTGGCGCTTTGCTGCAGCTTCTGGCCGAGGCCAGCCGGGCGGGCAGTGCGCAGGCCGGCAACGAACTGGGGCTCGAGTACCTCGCCGCAGGCGACCTGGACAAGGCGGCGGCGCAGTTCCAGGCCGCATCGGCGCGGTCTTCGGCGGCGGCTGCCAACGCCAGCCTGCTGGCCAACCGCCTTCAAGTCAGCGCAGCAGACCGCACACGGGCTGCGCCCCACACTGCGGCGGACTGGTACGCCCAGGCCCAGCGCTACCACCGCGGCGACGGCGTGCCCGCCAACTACGCCGAAGCCGTGCGGCTGTACCAGATCGCCGCCAGCAGCGGCGGCGCCCCGGCGCGCCGCATGCTCGCGCTGATCTTCTCCCGCCCCGCACCGGACGGCACGGTGGACATCGCCTGGATGCAGCAACTCGCCACCGTCTACACAGGCCCCAGCGGTTTGCCCTCCACACCCGCAAAGCCCGCGGTGCCCCAGGGCTGGCAGCGCGACCCCACACCGCTGTACGACCTGGTGCCACCGGAATGGCGTGCCCCGCCACGTTGACCGGTGCTGGAGCGCATCGGTGAGTGCACGGCGCAACCGCTGGCGCGACAGCGCGGGACGACCGGACAGCACAGGGCAGCACAGTGCAGGAATTTACCGCTGCTTGTGAAAAAATGGCCTTGGCGCTTGCCCAATAAGCGCTAGCAGCTCATTTTTTGATAGCAATCATCTGCAAGAGCACCCAGTGCCTGCACGAATGACCCAGCATCTGCACAACAAGCACCGCATGGCGCCGACCTGAACCCACCCACCCGCGGTTGCGGGCTTGCTTGGGCGTTAAGTCAGTCCATGGAGCCGGATTCGACCGCCCCCGGCAGCAACACCCCCTGCTGCGCAGTCACCGTCTCGCGCAAAAAGGCCCAGGTGGCCTGCATGCGCGCCACGTGCTTGTTCTCTTCAGGCATCGACATCCAGAACGTGCGGGTGAAACGCGCCGTGCCAGGCAGCACGGCCGTGAGCGCCGGGTCTTGCGCCGCGACGAACGCCGGCAGCACCGCCAGCCCGGCACCGGCGCGCACCGCCTCGTACTGCGCCAGGATGCTGGTGCTGCGCAGCGCAAACCGCGCGGGGCGGTGCAGCTCGTCCAATATCTGCAGCTCCTTGGTGAACAGCAGGTCGTCCACATAGCTGATGAAGCTGTGGCCGCGCAGGTCGTCCGCCGTGCGGATGGGCGCATGGCGGGCCAGGTAGCTGCGTGTGCCGTACAGCTGCAGCACGTAGTCGGTGAGCTTGACCACCAGCACCGCTCCGCGGGCGGGCCGCTCCAGCGAGATCACGATGTCCGCCTCACGGCGCGACAGGTGCACCAGGCGCGGCAGGGCCAGCAGGTCCAGCACCAGGCCCGGGTGCTCCAGCGCAAAGTGCGCCAGTTGCGGCGCCAGCACCAGGTTGCCGAAGCCTTCCGTCGTACCGATGCGCACCAGCCCCTGCAGGCCCTGGCGCGCGCCGGGTGCCGCGTTCTCCACCGCCAAAAAGGCGGCCTCCATGGCCTCGACCTGGGGCTGCAGTGCGCGGCCGGCTTCAGTCAGCCGGTGGCCCCCGGCCTCGCGCGCGAACAAGGCCGAGCCGACCTGCTTTTCCAGCGCCTGGATGCGGCGCGCCACGGTGGTGTGGTCCACCGCCAGGCGGCGCGCAGCGGCCACCAGCGTGCCGGCGCGGGCCAACTCCAGGAAGTAGCGCAGGTTGTCCCAGTCCATAAGCCCTCTCTGTACGGCGTCTCGCGAGCCCATCGCTCGCGATCGAACTGCATTTTTGCAAACCTTGTGCGCAGTATTGTCTATTGTCTTCACAAATTTGCACAGCTACCATGCGCTGGTTACCCGCTGCGGCGCCCTATTCCATTCAGGAGACAACACCCATGAACGCACCCACCTCGCAGGCCGTGCTGGCCCCCACCGTCAAGCTGCTGATCGGCGGCCAGTTCGTCGAGTCCAAGACCACCGAGTGGCGCGATGTGGTCAACCCCGCCACGCAAGAGGTGCTGGCCCGCGTGCCGTTTGCCACGGCCGACGAGATCGATGCCGCAGTCGCCTCGGCCAAGGAAGCCTTCAAGACCTGGAAGAAGACGCCCATCGGCGCGCGCGCCCGCATCTTCCTCAAGTACCAGCAACTGATCCGCGAGAACATGGCCGAGCTGGCCGCCATCCTGACGGCCGAGCAAGGCAAGACCCTGCCGGACGCCGAAGGCGACGTGTTCCGCGGCCTGGAAGTGGTGGAGCATGCCGCCAGCATCGGCAACCTGCAGCTGGGCGAGCTGGCCAACAACGTGGCCAACGGTGTCGACACCTACACGCTGATGCAGCCGCTGGGCGTGTGTGCGGGCATCACGCCCTTCAACTTCCCGGCCATGATCCCGCTGTGGATGTTCCCGATGGCGATCGCCACCGGCAACACCTTCGTGCTCAAGCCCTCCGAGCAGGACCCGATGGTCACCATGCGCCTGGTGGAGCTGGCGCTCGAAGCCGGCGTGCCTGCGGGCGTGCTCAACGTGATCCACGGCGGCGAGATGGCCGTGAACGCGATCTGCGACCACCAGGACATCAAGGCGATCAGCTTCGTGGGCTCCACCAAGGTCGGCACCCACGTCTACAACCGCGCCAGCCTGGCCGGCAAGCGCGTGCAATGCATGATGGGCGCCAAGAACCACGCCATCGTGCTGCCCGATGCGAACAAGGAGCAGACCCTGAACGCCCTGGCCGGTGCGGCCTTCGGCGCTGCAGGCCAGCGCTGCATGGCCCTGTCGGTGGTGGTGCTGGTGGGCGAGGCGCAAAACTGGATCCCCGACCTGGTGGCCAAGGCCAAGACGCTGAAGATCAGCGCCGGCACCGAAAAGGGCACGGACGTGGGCCCCGTGGTGTCTTGCGCCGCCAAGGACCGCGTCGAAGGCCTGATCGCGCGCGGCGTGGCCGATGGCGCGAAGCTGGAGCTCGATGGCCGCAACCCCGTGGTGGCTGGCTTTGAGAAGGGCAACTTCGTGGGCCCCACGGTGTTCAGCGGCGTCAAGCCCGGCATGAGCATCTACGAGCAGGAAGTCTTCGGCCCCGTGCTGTGCCTGTCGGCCGCGGCAGACATCGACGAAGCCATCGCCTTCATCAACGACAACCCCAATGGCAACGGCACCGCCATCTTCACCCAGTCGGGCGCCGCGGCGCGCAAGTTCCAGGAAGAGATCGACGTGGGCCAGGTCGGCATCAACGTGCCGATCCCCGTGCCGGTGCCGCTGTTCTCGTTCTCGGGCTCGCGCGCGTCCAAGCTGGGCGATCTGGGCCCGTACGGCAAGCAGGTCGTGCTGTTCTACACGCAGACCAAGACGGTGACCGCACGCTGGTTTGACGACAGCACCGTGTCGCACGGTGTGAATACCACGATCAGCTTGAAGTAAGTGCTGCCGGGGGTTGGTACGTGCCACGTGCCATGCTGGCCGCGACCCAGACACCCGTTCATGCTGAGTGGGGGTCGAAGCGCTGCGCAGGGCTTCGACAGGCTCAGCCCGAACGGATGTGAGATGGCGGCCGGTGTGACAACACCCGGACCAACCCCAACCCAACCGCGACCGTTCAGCCTGAGCTTGTCGAAGGCCCCCATGCTGCGCAACGACGGTGTTAAAACCAGGCCATGCAACTCCACCTGCCAAAGATCAAAGTGCCTGCCTGGGCCATCGCTGTTGTGCTGCCCTGCTCGGTGCTCTTGACCATGCCGCAAGCCCACGCCCAGGCCGGCGCTGCCTGCAACCCCGCCGGCACAGTGCCAGAAACCAATGCCTGCGCCGTGCAAGCCTTCCAGGCGGCGGACACCGAGATCGCCATCCTCTACGGCGACGTGATGCGCGCCCTGTCGGCCCACGAGCGGCCCCAGCTACGGCAGGAACATTCTGCCTGGCTGCGCGAGCGCACCACGCGCTGCAAGCAGTCCACGCGCAGTGCCGAGTCAGAGCCCACAGGGCCGCGCGTTTACCACGAGTGCCTGACCGCCGAGACCCAGGCGCGGCGCAAGGCGTTGATGCGCTGGCTGACGCTGGACCACCCTTCCGCCAAGCCATGAAAGCCATGCGCACCATGGATTCAGAGCCTTTGAACTCGACATACCCGTTCGGGCTGAGCCTGTCGAAGCCTCGCGCGGCGCACCGTCCCTTCGACGAAGCTCAGGACAGGCAAGCTCCGCGTGAGCAGTGCGTTTGCGCAAACCCTGCCCCCCAGAAAAACACAACGACAACCAGCGACCCCGAGACACACCATGGACTTTGAACTCACCGAAGAGCAGCGCGCCTTTGCCCAGACCGCACGCGACTTCGCCCAGGCGGAGCTGGCACCCCACGCCGCGCACTGGGACGAGGAAGGCATCTTCCCGCGCGAGGCCATCGCCAAGGCCGGCGAACTCGGCTTTTGCGGCCTGTACGCGCCCGAGGCTGCAGGAGGCCTGGCCCTGCCCCGGCTGGACGCTACCCTGGTCTTCGAAGAAATGGCGGCGGTAGACCCATCGACCACCGCCTTCATCACCATCCACAACATGGCCACCTGGATGCTGGGCACCTGGGCTACCCCTGCGGTGCGCGACCACTGGGGCCCGCTGCTGACCACCGGCGAAAAGCTCGCGTCGTACTGCCTGACCGAACCCGGCGCGGGCTCCGACGCGGCCTCGCTCAAGACCCGCGCCGAGCTGGTGGGCCACGACTACGTCATCAACGGCAGCAAGGCCTTCATCAGCGGCGCGGGCGCCACCGACGTGCTGGTGCTCATGGCCCGCACGGGCGATGCGGCATCGGGCGCAGGCGGCATCAGCGCCTTTGTGGTGCCGGCCGACGCGCCGGGCATCAGTTACGGCAAGAAGGAACAGAAGATGGGCTGGAACAGCCAGCCCACGCGCACCATCAGCTTCGACAACGTGCGCATCCCCGCCGACCACCTGCTGGGCCGCGAGGGCGAAGGCTTCAAGATCGCGATGAAGGGCCTGGACGGCGGCCGCATCAACATCGCCACCTGCTCGGTGGGCGCCGCGCAAGGCGCGCTGAACGCCGCCCAGCAGTACATGCAGGACCGCAAGCAGTTCGGCAAGCCCATCGCAAGCTTTCAGGCGCTGCAATTCAAGCTGGCCGACATGGCCACCGAACTCGTCGCCGCGCGCCAGATGGTGCGCCTGGCTGCAGCCAAGCTGGACGCCGGTGCGCGCGACGCATCCACCTATTGCGCCATGGCCAAGCGCTTTGCCACGGACGCGGGTTTTACCGTCATCAACGACGCCCTGCAGCTGCACGGCGGCTACGGCTACATCCGCGAATACCCGCTGGAGCGCCTGCTGCGCGACGCCCGCGTGCACCAGATCCTGGAAGGCACGAACGAGATCATGCGGGTGATCATTGCCCGGCGCATGCTGGATGGGGATGCGACGGAGGCGATTCGCTGACACTATATTTTTGATAGCTGCCTGCGCTTGTCCAACAAGCGGTAGCCGCCCATTTTTATCAAAACCATGCCCGCCCGCCCCCTCTCCGACGAAACCCTGCACCTGATCGACGCAGTGCGCACCGCGCTGGACCACCGCAGCGATGTGGAAGAACGCCCGCTGTTCGGCACCCATGCGTTCTTCGTGGACGGCAAGATGTGCATCGCGGTCAAGGGCGAAGAACTGCTGGTGCGCCTGCCTCCCGAGCGCCATGGCGAGGTGCAGGAGATGCAGAACACGCGGGAGCTGTCGCCCGGCGGCGGGATGATGGGCTACTTCTGGGTGGAGCCCAACGGGTTTTCGACCCGCGCGCAGTGGAGCTTCTGGGTCGACGAAGCCCTGGCGTACAACCCGCTGGCCAAGGCCAGCCCACGCAAGAAACGCGCGCCCGGCGCAGCAGCAGCCAGCAAAACACCAGCCGCCACGGGCAAGACAACGCCTGCAGCCAAAGCGTCCGCGAAGAGTGCAGGCGTAAAGAAAACGGCGGCGAAAACAGCGGCGGTCAGGAAGCACAGCATCTTCGAAGCCGACGACTGAACCGCCCTCGCCCCGTACACGCACACGCCATCCCTTCAGCCCACCCCGGAGCCACCACCATGCCCATCCGCATCGTCCGCCTCGGCACCCCGCGCGCCACCGGGGAAGGCACCCGCATCGGCACTGTGCGCCGCCCGCCGCGCGGCGTGCCCAAGGCCGAGTTCGCCAGCCGCGACTACTACGACGTGTGGTACCCGCTGCTCGCCCCCACGCAGGAGCTGATGACCCAGGGCCAGCAGGTCCCCGCAGGCCCCGAGGGCGACAAGGGCTGGCAGGCGTTCGTCCAACATTTCCGCAAGGAGCTGGCTCAGCCCGAGGCCAGCCGCACCCTGGACCTGCTGGCCGCGCTGTCGCAACACAGCGCGATGTCGGTGGGCTGCTACTGCGAGCACGAGTCGCGCTGCCACCGCTCGGTGCTGCGGGCCGAGCTGCTGGCGCGCGGCGCCAGTGTGGAGGGCTGAGTTTGAAGCCTTTTTGGCCCCTACCGCTGGATAGGCAAGCGCCACCAGCTACAAATTCAATAGCAAACCTTTTTTAACCGATCACACCGTTCTGCAAGGCCACCCCATCCCAGGCGTTGCAGGCATCACCCTCACCCCCTCATCACAACGACATCAAGGAGCAACACAGCATGAAGATCGCATTCATCGGCCTGGGCAACATGGGCGGCCCCATGGCCCTGAACCTGCACAAGGCGGGCCACGACGTGGGCGCCTTCGACCTCTCCAAACCCGCCTGCGACAAGTTGGCCGCTGACGGCGTGCGCATTGCCGCCGACGCCGCCACCTGCGTGCTAGGCGCCGAAGTCATCATCAGCATGCTGCCCGCCAGCCAGCACGTGGAATCGCTCTACCTGGGCAACGACAAGCAGCCCGGCCTGCTGCCCCAGTTGGCCGAGGGCGCGCTGGTGATCGACTGCTCAACAATAGCCGCCGCCACATCGCGCAAGGTGGCCGATGCGGCCAAGGCCCGGGGCCTGGCCTTCATCGACGCACCCGTCTCGGGCGGCACCGGCGGCGCCATTGCCGGCACCCTGACCTTCATGGTCGGCGGCGACACCGCAGCGCTGGAGCGCGCCCGCCCCATCCTCGAAAAAATGGGCGCCAACATCTTCCACGCGGGTGACGTGGGCGCCGGGCAGACCGCCAAGATCTGCAACAACATGCTGCTGGGCATCCTGATGGCCGGCACCAGCGAAGCCATCGCCCTGGGCGTGGCCAACGGCCTGGACCCCAAGGTGCTGAGCGAAATCATGCGCCGCAGCTCGGGCGGCAACTGGGCGCTGGAGAAGTACAACCCTTTCCCCGGCGTGATGGAGACTGCGCCAGCGAGCAAGGGCTATGCGGGTGGTTTTGGGACGGATCTGATGCTCAAGGATCTGGGCTTGGCGCAAGAGAACGCCATTGCGGTGAAGGCTAGCACCCCGCTGGGCGGCATGGCGCGTGCGATTTACGCAGCCCACAGCATTGCGGGGTTTGGAGGAGAGGATTTTTCGAGTGTGATCAAGATGTTGCAGAAGAAGCAGGGGTAGGCTAGGTTTTCCAGCAAGCTAAACGCAACACGGGCGCTGTAGCATGCCGATACAGAGCTCGTGTTCATTGCTTGACCGGGAATTTTTAGGTTTGACCAGCCGGCGGCGAGTAAAAGGTGCATCCTGTCACATCCCTCGAAGGCCAAGTCGTACTGCGTTGGTTTGGAACCGAAATGGCGTTAGGTGGAGGCCATCTGGTAATGGACGAAAGCACCCCAGACACTGGATGCTGGGTCGAAACTCCGACTGTTTGGGAACACGAGACCATCCCGTTTGCTCAGTTCGTCAGCATTGATCTCTTTGTCAATGGCGGTACGGCTTATCGGTTGCTGTCGCAGCACGAAGACGAGACTGACTTTTTTGGCCTCTACCTCATAGAGCTTGCCGATCAACCAAAGACCGACGTGCCGCTGGGAGCCGGTTATCGAAATCGTGAACTGAATGAGCTTCCGACCGGCTCAACAAAAGTTGAGGTGTTGCGCCGGCATGGCGAAGATCAAATTGTTGAGTTCGCCCTCCGGATGGGCAATAAAATAGTGCGATTCTTGTCGGCCGAGGTCTATGAGCGTGGAGAAGAAAATTTCGACATCTGTGAACTGGACGAGTCCATTCTTATGCAGTTGGACGGGCAGCGGCCTAACCCATCCATCGAGAGGACGCCTAACGGCACCGCTCATGGCGAACGTTGGGCACCATAGGGAGAAGCCGTCGAAATGTTCGGATTCCTCAAGCCCAAGAAGCCGGCCAATCAGCTTCCGAGTGTTGACGCAGAGCCGGAGAGATATCAAGGGCGGCCATTACTGATCATCCTTGAGCGCTACGTACTGTCATGCATCGACCAGAACGACGATGAGGCAACGATGGTGGCTATCGTCCAGAAGGTTTGGGGCGGCGGGCAAGACTGGAAGCTAACAGTCCGCGAACAACTCGAGCTGCCGGAAACCATTGACGAAGCCATTCGGGGAGTCTGGGCAAAGAATCAGCTCATTGCGACGCAGAAGAAGGTAAGCCTGCATCCTGTTCAGTTTGCAAAGATGTTCGTTGACTCAAATTTCGCCCACCTCATTGAGTCGACTTGTGGCGCGCCGGCGGAGATCACACTGTGTGCGACGCCCGGAGAACTGCGTCGGATGAGTGAGTTTCTCGTTTTCTGCGCGGCCGAGATGGACCGCATGGGTGATGACTATGGACACATTCATCTCGACGATCGGATGAAAGAATTTGACGGTTCGTCGCCGCACTTCGTTGATTTTCGGGCGGAGGTCTTGTGAGACCTACCCATCCTTCAAGCGGACGCCTCACGGCGCCGCTTAAGTCAAACCTTAGGCGGCTCAAGGGGCCATCCGCTATGCAAGCTTCAGTAAACAGCCTTGATGCGCTTCTCCAAAACTCCGACGCCGACTCGATGGAGTGGGCCGATGGCGGTGGCGCAGAAGATGCAGCTGAAATGATGGCAATACTTTCCGAGCAAGATTGGTTAAAGCTGAAGTCCATTTCTCTAAACCGCGACAGGAACTGGCGGGCCTGCCTAGCATCAAGCCTCAACCCTCGGCAAGGTGAACAGGCAGAACACCTACTACTAACTCTTGCATCCGATCAAGACCTTGAGGTTGCTTTTCTCGCAGTTCGAGGAATCGCCTTCTATTGCGGCATCAACGATTCGATGAATGGCCCATTCATTGATCCCAAGATTCGCGTGTCATCGACGCACGCACTCGCTAAAGCAACCTCGGGGCTAGCAAGCCGAGTCCGCAAAGTTGGCTCATCCTGTGGCCCAAGGTTTCAAAGGCAATTCGAATTGCTTGCGGCAGAGCTCGAGCGCGCATCCGGCCTTCGGCCTACAAGCGCCTCTCATGTCAAACGTTAGGTCCAACAGGAGGCTTTGGTGTTCAACTGGCTCAAGAAGAAAAACTCTGCTGGCCCGGACTTCTCTGCACTTGACTCTAACGAGAAAGTGAAGGCTGCTGCCGCTGCTGGCCAACTGGTCCCAATGCTACTTATGCCTGAAGAATTTGGTGGCCCTCGCGAGGGAATGAACGTTGTTTACGTTCCAGCCTGGGCAGCTGAGCAGAAGCGGCAGATAGATTTAGGCACCGTAATACCGCTAGCGCAGCAAGGCACATTCACTAAGTATGCAGCCGAGCCGAAGTACAAGGGAAATAGCTTCGTGCCGTCTGCCATTACAGTGCGTGCTCATGAGCCGGGTGACTTTACGGCCACCGTAGACATTTGGTAGTGCGGGTTGAGCCTAACGATTCGCCCAAGCCGACGCCGCTTCGCGGCGCGGCTTAACTCAGGCGTTAAAAGTCACATGGCTACGCTCCGGCCTCAGGTGAGCTACTTCAACAGCGGAACCGCATCGGCACGTCAGCGGATGGCAGAGCTTGATCTGGTCGACCAAGCAGATTGGTGCGAGCTCTACAACCGCAAGGACGATGGAACGTTCTGGAGGCTCGCCGTCGAAGGCAAATTCGAACAGCGGTTCCTGGTCCGGATCGATGACTTGACGAACTGGTCAATTTTCGACCCAGCCCTCTGTAGAAGGCGCTTCATGGCGGAACGACTTTCCCGCCAATCCGATGACCGCGGTTGAGTATGATTCGCAACCCTCATGCTGCGCCGCACCATCCCCGCCCTGCGTCTCCACCTCGTGCTTCTGCTGGTGGCGCTGTTCAACGCCCTGGCGGGTGTGCCGCTGCATGAGGCACGGCACATCCAGGAGGTAGTAGCCAGCGCCACGGCTTCGACAGCCGCAGGCGATGTGGATGCTTATGCGTATGCCACAGACACCCCAGCCAGCGGCGAGCACAGCGAAAGCACACCCACCACCTGCGCCTGGTGCCTAACCCACGCGCTGGAGGCGGGCCTGGTACATGCACCGGCGGCCGGCCAGCTACCGCTTCCCGGAACACCCAGCACGCTCAGGCCGCAAAGCGCAGACCCCTTCACGGTCCAGCAAGTACGCTGGCCGTTTGCTGCACGCGATCCTCCGCCAGCCCAGCGGGCCTGACACGCGTCAGGCCCTAGCCAGCTCGCGCTCTCAAGCGCACCCCCTCTTTTTTCAGCCATGTATTCACCCCACCGGGGTGGGTACGGGCACGCGGCTTTGTGCGCCCGCCTTGACCACTTGAACCAGGCGGGAGTGGGCCACGCTGCTCCTGGCTTTGCATTCATCGCTTCTGGACTGGTTTGCCATGCGCTCTTCGTCTTTGTCATCTTCTCTTTCGTCTTCACGCCCAGCGGCGTTGCCACGCCCCACGTTGTCGGCCGTAGCGGTTGCGTCGCTCTTTGCCTCCATCAACCCCGCCTTCGCCGCAGACGGCGATGGGATCACTACACCCACCCTCTCCGCCGTCGACGTCGTTGGCCGCAGCGCCTCCGGCGCCTACTACGCCGACGAGGCCGAGGGCGCCAAGACCACCCTGCCGCTGCGCGAGCTGCCGCAATCCGTGCGCGTGATGTCGCGCCAGACGCTCGACGACCTGGGCGCCACGCGCCTGGACGATGTGCTCGACTACGTGGGCGGCGTTTCGCGGCAGAACAGCTTTGGCGGGCTGTGGGACAACATCGCCATCAGGGGCCTGTCGGGCAACGAGAACACGGGCATGGCGACCTTGCTGAACGGCTTTTCGTCCAACCGGGGCTTCAACGCGCCGCGCGATCTGGCGGGTGTGGAGCGCATCGAGTTCCTCAAGGGCCCGGCCGCTGCGCTGTATGGCAGCAGCGAGCCGGGCGGCACGCTCAACATCGTGAGCAAGAAGCCGCTGTGGAAGGCCGCCCACTCGGTGGAGGCCTACGCTGGCAGCAACCGCCTGGGCCGCGCGGCGCTCGATACCACCGGGCCCATCAACGATCGGCTGGCGTACCTCCTTAACGTGGCGGTGGAAGACCGGGGCAGCTTTCGCGACCATGTGGATGCGCAGCGCCAGGTGGTGGCCCCGGCGCTGACCTGGAAGCTCACGCCCGACACGGTGCTGGAGTACACGGCCGAGTTTCTGCGCCACGCCACGCCGCTCGACCGGGGTGTGGTGGCGGTCAACAACCGGCTGGGCGCCATCCCCGTGAGCCGCTTTCTGGGCGAGCCGGCCGATGGCAACGTCACCGTGCGCAACCAGACGCACCAGCTGGTGCTGTCCCACGAATGGAACCCCGACTGGCGCAGCCGCGCCGGGCTGTCGTACCGCGAGACGGGCCTGGAGGGCTTTTCGACGGAGGCCACCGCGCTGCGACCGGACAACCGCACGCTCACGCGCCAGCGCCGCTACCGTGACTTCCAGTCCGACGACATCGCGCTGCAGGCCGAGCTGCAGGGCACGGTGCGTGCCGGTGCGCTGGAGCACGAGGTGCTGGCGGGCGTGGAGAGCTTTCGCTTCAGCATGGATTCGCTGATGCTGCGGGCCAACCCCAGCACCGCCGCGCCCTATGCCATCGACATCCTGAACCCGGTGTACGGCCAGCCCCAGCCCACACCCGGCCGCAATACCGACACGCTGGAAAAGCAGCGCAACACCGCACTCTATCTGCAGGACACCATCAAGCTGGGTGCCCAGTGGCGCGTGATGGCCGGCCTGCGCGCCGACAATTACGACCAGTCGCTCAACAACCGCCTCACGCAGCGCACCACCGCGCAGAGCCCCTCGGCCGTGTCGCCCCGCCTGGGCGTGAGCTGGCTGCCCACCGACGCCTGGACGGTGTACGCCAACGCGGGCCGTTCGTTCCGCCCCAACACTGGCTCCGACGTCGCAGGCAATGGCTTCGACCCTGAAAAAGCCCGCGCGCTGGAGCTGGGCGCCAAGTGGGAGAGCAGCGACAAGCGCATCGGCGCAACCGCCGCCCTCTTTGACATCCGCAAGCGCAACGTGCTGACCAGCGACCCGGCCAATGCAGGGTTCTCGGTGGCCGCCGGCGAGGTGCGCAGCCGCGGGCTGGAGCTGGACCTGGCCGGCCGGCTCGATTCCCACTGGCGCGTGAACGCCAGCCTGGTGCTCAACGACGTGAGCATCGCCCGCGACAACCTGCTCGAAGTCGGCGGCCGGCTGTTGAACGTGCCCCGCGTCAACGGCAGCGTGCTGGCCGTGTACGAAGACACCCTGGCCAACGGCCAGCGCTACGGCGTGGGCGGCGGCATCACCCACATGGGCCAGCGCCTGGGCCAGGCCCGCACGCAGGCCGAGGCCAATGCGGGCGCGGCCAGCTTCGATCTGCCCAGCTACACCACCGCCAAGCTGGTGGCGTACTGGCGCCTGAGCCCCACGCTGAGCGTCACGCTCGACGTGGACAACCTGTTCAATGCCAAGCACTACACCAGCTCGTACAGCCGGGTGTGGGTCACGCCAGGCACGGCACGCACCCTCACCGCAGGCCTGCAGGCCAAGTTCTGACACCCAGCTGCTTCCCCAAATACCCGAACCGTTCACTGGGCGCAGTCGAAACGCCGCGCGAGGCTTCGACAGGCTCAGCCCGAACGGATTGGGGTATGGAGTGATTCGGCGCGAACCCGTATGACGACATTGCACCAGCACCACATCTTGATTTCCGAAGAGTCCCGCATCACCCGGCGCAGCACCCTGCAGTGGCCTGCCGCTGCGCTGGCCGGGGCCGCCCTGCCAGCGCTGGCCCAGGCTCAGCCGAAAGCGCCCCATGGCACCACCCCGCTGCGCATCGTGGGCCCGTGGGAGATCAGCGGGCTGGCGCCTGCGCAAAGCGGCTACATGTTCACCCGCCTGCAGGTCGCCGAAACGCTGATGGGCGCCGGCGACGATGGCCGCCCCGAAGGTGCACTGGCCCAGCGCTGGCGCACCTCGGCCGACGGGCTGGCGTGGCAGTTCGACCTGCGCCCGGGTGCGCGGTTTCACGACGGCAGCCCGGTGACGGCCGCGGCCGTGGTGCGCTGCCTGCAGGACGCGCAGGTGCCGCCCGCGCTGCTCAGCCACGCGCCCATTGCCGGCATTGCGGCGCAGGGCGATCACACCGTGGTGGTGCGGCTCAACCGCCCCCACGCTGCGCTGCCAGCCCTGCTGGCGCACAGCAGCACCATGGTGCTGGCACCAGCCAGCTACGGGCGCGGCGGCAAGGTGCAGTCCATCGTGGGAAGCGGCCCGTACCGCATTGCGGCGCTGGTGCCGCCCCAGCAGGTCGAGACGGCGGTGTTCGACGGCTTCGACGGGCCCCGGCCCGCCATCGCCGCTGTGCAGTACCTGGCCGCCAGCCGGCCCGAAACCCGGGCGCTGATGGCCGAAGGCGGCCAGGCCGACCTGGGCTACGGGCTGGACCCGGCCAGCCTGCGGCGGCTGCGCCGCCACCAGAAGGTGGGGCTGGCGTCGGTCACGCTGCCGCGCACCGTCATCATCAAGCTCAACGCCGGCCTGCCCGCGCTGCGCGACGTGCGTGTGCGGCGGGCACTCAGCCTGGCCATCGACCGCGGCGGCATCGCCCATGCGCTGATGGGCGACGAGAACCTGGCCGCCACCCAGCTGCTGCCGCCCACGCTGGCGGCCTGGCACAACCGGGCGTTGCCCCCGCTGCGGCACGACCCCGAAGCGGCAGCGCGCCTGTTGCAGGACGCAGGCTGGCAGCGCCACGCCGACGGCCTGCGCAGCCCTGACGGCCAACCGCTGGCGCTGAGCATCCGCACCTTTCTCGACCGGCCCGAGCTGCCGCTGATCGCCACTGCGCTGCAAGAGCAGTGGCGGCTGGCCGGCATTGCCGTCAAGGTGAGCATCGGCAACTCTGGCGACGTGCCGCTGGGCCACCGCGACGGCAGCCTGCAGCTGGCGCTGGCCGCGCGCAACTACGCCAACGTGCCCGACCCCACGGGCACGCTGGCGCAGGACTTTTCTGCCCAGGGCGGCGACTGGGGCGCCATGGGCTGGCACAGCGACGCCGTGGTTCAGTCGCTGCAAGAGCTGGCCCGCACCGCCACCACGCCCGAGCGCGCAGCGCTGCTGCGCCAGCGCATCACCCACACCCTGCAGGACGAGCTTCCCGTGATCCCCGTGGCCTGGTACCGCCAGCACGTGGCCGTGAACCCCCGCGTGCGCGGCGTCACGCTGGACCCGCTGGAGCGCTCCTACCGCATCACTTCCATGGAATGGCAAACGACATGACCCGCCCGTTCAACCCCTTGTGGACCCTGGCCGCGCGCCGCCTGGTGCAGGTGGTGGCCCTGGCGCTCATCATCGGCACGCTGTGCTTTTTGATGGTGCGCTCGCTGCCCGGGGACCTGGCCACGCGCATCGCGGCCGGCCGCTACGGCTACGACCTGGTGAGCAATGCCGCCGCCGACACGGTGCGCGCCGAGCTGGGGCTGAACCAGCCCGCCGCCTGGGCCCTGCTGCACTGGTGGCGCGACATCGCGACGCTGAACCTGGGGCTATCGCTGGTCACCCAGGCCCCCGTGTGGGAAGAAGTGGCGCACCACCTGGCGGCCACGCTGCGACTGTCGGCGGCCGCGCTGGGCGTGGCCTTCGTCCTGGGCGTACCCATGGGCCTGTGGGCCGGCCTGCGGCCAGGCGGCTGGGTGGACAAGACCAGTTGGGTACTGAGCGTGGTGCTGCGCGCCACGCCGCCGTTTTTGCTGTCGGTGCTGCTGATGCTGCTGGTGGCCGTGCACTGGGGCTTTCTGCCCGTGGCGGGCGATGAAAGCCATGCCAGCCTGGTTCTGCCCGCGCTGACGCTGGGCCTGGGTCTGGCCGCCGGGCTGGCCCGCGTGACGCGCGCGGCCATGCAGGACGTGGTGCAGTCGCCGTCCTTCGAGTTTGCCCGCACCAAGGGCCTGTCGGACCTGCAGGCGCTGGTGCGCCATGGCCTGCGCAATGCCGCGGTGCCCGTGGCGGCCTACCTGGGCGTCCAGGCGCTGTTTTTGGTGGAGGGCGCGGTGGTGGTGGAGACGCTGTTTGCCTGGCCTGGCATCGGCCACGCGCTGGTGCATGCCGTCTTCGGGCGCGACATTCCGATGATCCAGGGCGCGGCCCTGTGCATGGGGCTGCTGTTCGTCACGTTCAACCTGGTGGTGGATGCAGCCTGCGTGGCGCTCGATCCGCGCCATGCCAAGGGGGTGTCGGCATGAGCGCGATCCCCACGCCTTCCACGATGCCGCTGGCACCTGCGCCGGGCCTGCCCCGCCCCCGCCCCCGCGTCCGCTGGCGCACGGCCCTGGGCTTGGTGCTGCTCGGGCTGCTGGCTGCGTTTGCAGCGTTGGGCCCCTGGCTCATCGGTGCCAGCCCGGTGGCGCAAGACCTGCGCCACCAGCTGGCGCCGCCCAGCGCCCAGCACTGGCTGGGCACCGACGTGCTGGGCCGCTCGGGCCTGGCGCGGCTGGCGCATGCGGCGCAGCTGTCGCTGGGCATGGCCCTGCTGGCGGCCTTCAGCGCGGCCATTCCCGGCACGCTGCTGGGCATTGCGGCCGCGTGGCGCGGAGGCCGCACCGAGCGGGCGCTGGTCATGCTGTCGGACGCGGCGCTGGCCATACCGGGCCTGCTGCTGGTGCTGCTGATCGCCGCCATCGCGCCGGGCCAGCTGGCTGCGCTGTACGTGGGGCTGGCCCTCGCGCTGTGGGTGGAGTACTTCCGCGTGAGCCGCGCCGTGGCGCGCCCCGTGCTGGCGGGCGACGCGGTACAGGCGTCGCGCCTGCTGGGCTTTGGGCGCGGCTACGTGCTGCGCCGCCACCTGCTGCCGGCCCTGGCGCCCACGCTGGGCACGCTGCTGGCCTTCAGCACGGCGCAGGCCGTGCTGTCGCTGGCGGCCCTGGGATTCGTGGGCGTGGGCATTCAGCCGCCCACGCCGGAGCTGGGCTTGATGATGACCGAGTCGATGCCCTACTACCAGGAAGCGCCATGGCTCATCGCCGCGCCGGTGGCACTGCTGGTGTGCCTGGTGGCCGCCATGATGCTGCTGCAACCCGAGCGGGAGACTGCATGACAACCACCACCCTCTCATCACCCGCCCTGCTGGCCGTGGACGGCCTGGGCATTCAGGTCAACGGCAGGCACCTGCTGCGGGACATCGCGTTCACGCTCCAGCCCGGCGAAGCGCTTGCGCTGGTGGGCGAAAGCGGCGCGGGCAAGTCGCTGCTGGCCCAGGCCATCATGGGCAACCTGCCGCCCGCGCTCAAAGCCACCGGCAGCATCACCATCGAGGGCACCACCACCCGCGCCGACGACGCTGCAGCGCGGCGCGCGCTGTGGGGCCGGCGGCTGGCGCTGCTGCCGCAGGAGCCGTCGCTGGCGCTGAACCCGCTGACCCGGCTGGCGCCGCAGCTGGCCGAGGTGCATGCGCTGCTGCACGGCCAGGGCTGGCCGCAGGCGCAGGGGCTGGCGCAGGCCGAGCTGGCCGCAGCGGGACTGGGCGATGCTGCGCGGCACTACCCCTGGCAGCTGTCGGGCGGCATGGCCCAGCGCGCGGTCGCCGCCATCACCCTGGCCGGCGGTGCGCAGGTGCTGATGGTGGACGAGCCCACCAAGGGCCTGGACGCTCACTGGCGCGACCGCACGATCGACCTCTTCCGCGGTGTGCTGACCGCGGGTGGCTGCCTGCTGACCATCACGCACGACCTGGCGGTGGCCCAGGCGCTGGGCGGCAAGGTAATCGTGCTGCGCGAAGGCCAGGTGGTGGAGCATGGCGACATCGCCACCGTGGCCACCCGGCCATCGCACCCCTTCACCCGGCAGTTGCTGGCGGCAGATCCCGCGCGGTGGGATGCCTTTGCGGCGCCCACGCTTGGCGACACCGTGGTGCAGGCGCGCGGCATTGCCAAGTCCTACGGTGGCCGCAGCCTGTTCGCCGCCATGGACCTGGACCTGCGCGCTGGCGAACGCATCGCCGTGCAGGGCCCGAGCGGCACCGGCAAGAGCACACTGGGCAATGTGCTGCTGGGCCTGCTGGCGCCGGACACCGGCAGCGTGCAGCGCGCGCCGCAGCTGCGGCCGCATGCTTTTCAAAAGCTCTACCAGGACCCGGTGTCGTCGTTTGCGCCGCACGCCAGCCTGGCGCAGTCGCTGCGCGACGCGGCCCGCCTGCACGGCCACGCCTGGGCTGCGGTGCTGCAGCGGCTGCAGCAGCTGCGCATTCCCGAAAGCCTGCTCGCGCGCAGGCCCGAGCAGGTCTCTGGCGGCGAGCTGCAGCGCATTGCGTTAGCGCGCGTGCTGCTGGCACAACCCGCACTGCTGTTCGCCGACGAGCCGACGTCGCGGCTGGACCCCATCACCCAGCAGGAGGCCTTGGGCGTGCTGTTGGCGGCGGTGCGGGAGACCGGCGCCGCGCTGATGCTGGTGACGCACGACGAGCACATTGCCGCGGCGGTCGGCACGCGGACGCTGGATTTTTCCGCGAACGCCAGGGCAGCGATGCCGCGCGCACCTGCGGCTGCCGGGGTGCTTCACAATGCAGCGCCATGAGCCACCCTGCAAAAGCATCCCCTGTGCCAGCGTCCACCGCCCCAGCGCTGTGGATCATCAAGACCGGCGCGGCCCCGGCGCCTTTGCGCGCGGCGCATGGGGACTTTGAAGACTGGATCGCACAGGGCCTGCGCGCGGGCCCCGGCGGCAGTGCGCTGCAGATCCGTACCCTCGACGCGCGGGCGCTGCCCGAATGGCCTGCGCAGGACGAGATCGCCGGGGTGGTCGTCACGGGCTCCCCAGCCATGGTGACCGACCGGGAGGCCTGGAGCGAGCGCACGGCGCAGTGGCTGGCCCGGCTGGTACAGGATGCCACCCCGCTGCTGGGCATCTGCTACGGGCACCAGCTGCTGGCGCATGCGCTGGGCGGCGAAGTGGCGCACCACCCGGCGGGCCTGGAGATCGGCAGCGTGGCCGTGCAGTGCCTGCCCGCAGCCGCAGGCGACCCGTTGCTCGGCGGGCTGCCCCGGGAGTTTGCGGCCCACACCGTCCACGAGCAATCGGTGCGGCGCCTGCCGGCTGGCGCAGTGCCGCTGGCCGCCAACGCCCACGAGGCGCACCACGCCTTTCGCGCCGGGCCCTGTGCCTGGGGCGTGCAGTTCCACCCCGAGTTCAGCCAGACGGTGATGCAGGACTATGTGCGGCTGTTCGCGCCGTCGCTGCACCGCGGCGGGGTCGATGTGCAAGCGCTGCACGCCGCGGTGGCTGCCACCCCGGCCGCCAACGGCCTGCTGGCGCGGTTTGCGAGCCTGGCACAGGGCTCTGGTTCTGGCTCTGGCTCCGGCTCCGCGTCGCAGAGTCAGGCGGGCTGAGCCCCACCCCTCACCAAGGGCGGCGTCAGGTCAGAGCGACGGCGCCGCCGGGTGCGCGCCCAGGAACTGCTGCTCGAACGCCTCGACCGGCAGGGGGCGGCTCAGCAGGTAGCCCTGGATTTCATCGCAACCCAGCAGTGCCAGGCGGCGCAACTGGTCCTGCGTTTCCACCCCTTCGGCCACCACATTGAGCGCCAGCGAGTGCGCCAGGTTGATGATGGTGGACACCAGCACGTGGCCTTGCGAGGTGGTGTCCATGCCCATGACGAAGGACCGGTCGATCTTGAGCGTGTCCGCGGGCAGCGTGGCCAGGTAGCTCAGCGACGAGAAGCCCGTGCCGAAGTCGTCGATGGCCACGGTGATGCCCATCTCGCGCAGCGCGTGCAGGCTGCGGCGGCTGTGCTCCACATCGTCCATCACCATGCTTTCGGTGAGCTCGAGCTCCAGCCCCGCACCGGCGCCAGCGTCAAAGGCGAGGGCCTGCCGCACTTCGGCGATGAAGTTGCGGTGGCGCAGCTGCAGGGCCGACACATTGACCGCCACGCGCAGCGCCGTGTGGCCCGCGTGGCGCCAGCGCTGGTTGTCCTGCAGCGCCTGCTGCAGGGCCCAGCGGCCCACGTCGTAGATGAGGCCGGTCTCCTCCAGCACCGGGATGAAGAGCCCCGGCGGCACCAGGCCGCGGCGCGGGTCGTTCCAGCGGATCAGGGCTTCGGCGCCCACGATCTGGCCGTCCGCCAGGCGCTGCTTGGGCTGGTAGTGCAGCACGAACTGGCCCTCTTCCAGGGCCTGGCGCAGGCGCCCCTCCAGGCTCAGGGTCTCGGCCACGCGGGTGTTCATGCCTGCGGTGTAGAACAGCAGGCTGTCTGCCGATGCCTTGGCCTTGTTCGCGGCGGCCTCGGCGTTGCGCAGCAGGGTTTCGGCATCGGCGCCGTCCAGCGGGTACAAGGCCACGCCGGCCTTGGCGGCCATGCGCAGTTCGGTGTCGCCCAGCACGAAGGGCGCATCAAAGCAGCTGCGCATCAGGTGGTCCACCGCCAGGGCCACCGCATCGGCATCGCGGGCGTCGGTGACCGAGATGCCAAAGCTGTTGATGCCGATGCGCGCCACGCCGTAGGCCTCGCCAGCGGCTGTCTGCAGCCGCTCGCCCACCTGCCGCAGCAGCTCATCGCCCCGCTGGCGCCCCAGCGTGTCGTTGACGAAGCGAAACCGGCTGATGTCCATGAGTGCCAGGCCCTGCAAGGCCCGAGAGCCTTCGCGCGAGCGCAGGTGCTGGGCGCTGCGCTCCAGGAACAGCGTGCGGTTGGGCAGGCCGGTGATCTCGTCGTAGAAGGCCAGGTAGCTCAGGCGCTCTTCCTTGTCGAGGTGGTCGAGCGCAAAGCCGATGTCGCCGGCCAGCTCCATCAGCAGCTTGACCTCGACCGCGTCAAAGAAACCCACTTCTTCGGAGAACAGCGCGAGCACGCCCACCACCTTGTTCGCCACCATCAGCGGCAGCATGGCCAGCGATGCCACGCCGTTCTGCGCGAGCAGATCAGGCAGCACGATGCGCGGGTCGCCGCGCACGTCGTCGCACACCGCCGGCTGCCCGGTGCGGGCCACCTCGGCGCTCAGCGCCTCGCCCGCGGTGGGCTGTGCGTACAGGCCCAGCCGTTCCCGCACGCGCACCAGAAACTCGGGCTCGGCGCCAGCCAGCGCCACCGGCACGAGCTTCATCTGGGCCTCGTCCACGCGACCCACCCAGGCGATCTTGAACTGCCCGGCCTCCACGGCCACGCGGCAGGCGCCCTGAAAAAGCTCTTCACGGTTGCGAACGCGCACGATCAAGGTGTTGATGCCGCTGAGCATGGCGTACACGCGGTTGAGGCGCTTGATCTTGCGCTCGGCCTCCTTGCGCTCGGTGATGTCCTCGCCCAGTGCCGCGACGCCCGTGACCTGGCCGCCCACGGAGCGCAGGACGGTGTTGTTCCAGTGCACCAGCCGACGCTCGCCCGAGCGGGTGACGATTTCGTTGTCGTAGTGCCAGGTCGAGGACCGCCCCGCCAGCACGTCGGCAAACACCTGGCGGATGTGCGTCTGCTCGGGCGGCAGGAACAGCGCGAACCAGCTTTGGCCCGCCACCTCCTCGTGCTGCCAGCCGGTGAGCTTGAGCAGGTAGTCGTTGCAGTAGGTGACGCGGCCTTCGTTGTCGAGCATGACGGAGATCATCTCGACCTTGTCCAGCATGTCGTTGAAGCGCCGGTCGCTCTCGCGCAGGGCCTCTTCGGCGCGCTTTTGTACGCTGATGTCCTGGATGGTGTTGAACCAGCGGAACTTCTCGGGCGCACCGTCTTCGGGAGGCAGGGGCTCCATCACCTGGCGCAGGTGGAGCAGCGCGCCATCGGCACGCACCAGCCGGTAGGTGAAATCCATGCGCACGCGTTGCCGCCCGGCCTGCTGGGCCCGTGCGCGGTACAGGGGCTGGTCGTCGGGGTAGACCCGGGCCAGCCACTCGCGGGCCGACTGCGGCATGGCCTCGGGCGTGACGCCCAGCATGGCAGGACAGGTATCGGGCCAGCTTTCGAAGACGCCATCGCGCCCGCTGATCACGTGCGTGATCTTGGCCAGCACCTGCGCGCGGTGCAGGCCGGCCTCGCTGGCCCGCAGTTCCTCGATGACGCGCTTGCGCTCCAGCACCTCCAGCTGCAGCCGGTCCGCGTGCCGCTGCACCTCGGCGTAGAGACTGCCGTTTTCATAGATGCGGCCCACCTGCGCGCCCAGGATGGAGAGGATCTTTTCATCCTCGGCACTGAACTCCGCTGCGCCCAGCTTGTTGACCAGGCACAGCCAGCCATACGAAAACGACAGTGAGGTGATGGGCGCGATCACCGCGGTGTGCAGGGCCGGGTAGCCCGCAGGCAGCCCCACGGACCGCGGGTCGCCGCCAGCTTGCACGAACCGCTGGGCGCGGCGCTGGGCGCGCACCTGCCCGAGCAGGCCGTGCGAGACCACCGGCAGATCCGGCGCACCGGTGGTGGCGGCCTCGATGCCGCTGGTGCACACGAGCGATGCGTGGATGTCCTTGCGCACCACGCACAGCACCACATACTGCGCCCCCACCAGCTCCCGCGCGCCACGGCAGACGTTGGCCAGCAGCACCTGGGGGTCGCGCTCGGAGGCCAGTTGCAGGTTCAGGTCGGTAAGCGCCGCCAGGCGGCGGTTCATGGCTTCGAGCTCGGCCACGTTGCCGTTGAGCTTGTCGGTCATCAACTGCAGGTGCTGCGTCTGGAAGCTGCGCTCCAGATGTGGTGCCGGCGGGGCCACCTCGGTCAGCGCCTGCTCGATGGCCGCCAGGATGTCCTGCGGCTCGCAGGGCTTGGCCAGCACCTGGCGCACGCCGCAGGCTGCCGCGAGGTTGCGGGCCTCCTGCTCGCGGTAGTGCGCGCTGTAGAAGATCACCTGCGTGCCGGCCAGTTCGGGGTCGGCACGCATCTGCCGCACGAACTCGAAGCCGTCCATCGTGGGCATCACGATGTCGGAGATCACCAGATCGGGCCGCTCCGCGCGCACCATGGCCAACGCCTGGGCGCCATCGGACGCCTCCAGCGCCTGGTGGCCGCTGTGCCCCACCAGCGTCACCACCAGCGCCCGGTTCACCGGGATGTCGTCGACGACGAGAATCTTGGCCATGCGCGCTCCGCCGTGTCAGGCCGCGCCTGGCGGTGAGTGGAAGGACGGGCCGAGAAACGCCTCGATCTGGCGCACGAAGGTCTCGGGCGTGATGGGTTTGGAGAGGTGGTCGTCAAAGCCCACCTCCAGCGCCTTCTCGCGGTCGCCGGGCATGGAGAACGCCGTCACCGCGACCAGGGGCACCACGCGCCAACTGGAGTTGGAACGCAGGTTGTGCGCCACCTCGTAGCCGTTCATCACGGGCATCTGCAGGTCGCACAGAATCACGTCCGGCCCCTCGGCCAGGGCCATCGCCAGGCCCAGCGCACCGTTTTCTGCGGCCAGCACGCGGTGGCCCGCGTCCTCCAGCAGGTAGATGACCAACTGGCGGCTGGCCTCATCGTCCTCGATGACCAAAACCGTGGCTCTCTGTGTCATGCGCTGCTCTCCGGAATTTCCACGGTAAAGAGGCTGCCCTGCCCTTGCGTGCTTTCAAAGTCCACGCTCCCGCCCAGCGCCTCGGCCAGCTTGCGGCTCAGGTGCAGGCCCAGGCCCGTGCCCTCCTGGTGCCTGCGCTCCGCCGTCTCCACCCGGGAAAAAGCCTCAAACAGGCGCGACTGCTCTTGCACAGGGATGCCGGGCCCGGTGTCCCGCACGCTGACACGGACCATGCGCCTCGTGGCCTGGGTGGCGGTCTCCAGCGTCACGTCCACGCTGCCCCCGGACGTGAACTTGATCGCATTGCCCACCAGGTTGATGAGGATCTGGCTGACCGCCCTGCGGTCGGTGTACAGCGGCACGGCACCCGGGGGCAGGTGCACGGCAAAGGCCAGGCCCTTGCGCCGGGCCTCGGGCTCGAGCGTGGCGGCGACTTCTTCGACCAGGCTGCGGCCGTCGAGCGCCTCCAGGTTGAACGATGCCTTGTTGGCGCTGAGCTTGGCCACGTCCAGCAGGTCGTTGATGAGCGACAGCAGGTGGCGCGCTCCGGTCTGCACGATGCGCAGCTGCTTGTCCTGCTCGGGGTTGAGCGGGCCGGGCAGCTGCATGATCAATGTGCCGGTGAAGCCGATGATGGCGTTGAGCGGGGTGCGCAGCTCGTGGGACATGCTGGCCAGGAAGCGGTCTTTGACCAGCGCCGCATTTTCAAGCTCCAGATTCTTGTCGCGCAGCGCCCGCTCGATGAGCTTGCGCTCGGTGACATCGCGGATCGCGCTCGACACGAACAGGCCCTCCTCCGTGTCGAGCGGGCTCAGGCTGATCTCCACCGGGAATTCGCTGCCGTCCTTGCGCAGGCCGTACAGGTCGAGCCCCGCGCCCATGGAGCGGGCGCGCGGCTCGGCGAAGAAGCCGTGGCGGTGCTCGGGGTGGCGCTGCGCGAACCGGCGGGGAACCAGGAGTTCGACCGGCTGGCCCAGCAGTTCCTCGCGGCTCCAGCCGAACAGCTTCACGGCCTGCGAGTTGACCAGCACGATGCGCCCGTCCCGGTTGACGATGACCATGGCGTCCGGCGCCGCTTCCAGCAGGTCCTTGAACTTCTGGTCGGCCCGCTTGCGGTCGGTGATGTCGCGGATGGCCGTCATCGCCATCGTGCCTTCCTCGGTGACGAGCGGGCTCAGGCTGATCTCCACCGGGAACTCGTCCCCGCCCTTGCGCAGCCCGTACAGCTCCAGCCCCGCGCCCATGGTGCGCGTGCGCGGCTGGGCAAAGAAGCCGCTGCGGTGGCCCAGGTGCGCTCCGCGGTAGCGGTGGGGCAGCAGCGTCTCGATCGACTGCCCGATCAGCTCTGACCGCACATAGCCGAACAGGCGCTCGGCCTGCGAGTTCACGAGCACGATGCGGCCGGTCACGTTGACCATGACGATCGCGTCGGGGGTGGATTCGAGCAGGTCGCGAAAACGCGCTTCCAGCAGCTTGGCATCCCGCTGCACCTTGAGCTGAGTGACGTCCTTCTTGCTCGACAGGAAATAAAGCACCTCTCCGTCCGCATCGCGCACCGCCTTGGTCGAGACGTTGACGTGCACGAGCGAGCCATCCTTGCGCCGGCGCACCGACTCGTGCACGGTGGTCGAGCCGCGCAGCGCCTGGGCGCGGATGCTTTCTTCCTCCCGCACCTGGTCGGCGGGCACGATGAGCTCGGCAATGGGCCGGCCCCGGGCCTCGGACTCGGTGTAGCCAAAGATCGCCTCGGCCGCCGCGTTCCAGTGGAGCACTGCGCCCTGCGGGGACAGCACCAGCAACGCATCGGGGTTCTGTTCCCAGTATCCGACCGAAAAATCAGATCCCATTGAGCCCTCCGGGCGATCGGTCCGTCATTTGCAGGCAGGTCGTGCCAGCAGGTGCGCTGGCAGCCATGAACGGCCGTCGAAATGTTCGTTGCGTGCACGGCCTGCCGGGGTGCATGCGCAGGCCGTGCCCCTGCCGAAGCGGCAGGTCGAAATCATCTTAGAAGCATGCCGCAGAAATGCCAACCCGCAAATGTCCATGCCAGCGTGTCACGGGGCAGGGATTGCCTGGCTTGCGCCCACCCGAAAAAAGCCCCTGTGGCCGGCAACGGCAACAGGGGCTCATCGGTGCGTGGCGCCTGTACAAGGCGCGGGGGCAGCTTACATGTGGTCGATCATCACCTCAGGCCTGCGCCGCGTACCGCATGGAATATGGCATTGGAGCTTATGGTGTGCTTCGATGGAACAGATCATGGAACAAGTTGCGCGGAACGCGACGGAACCCAAGGGGACGTCAATCGATGCGCGGCAGTGGCCCATCATCCCGGGCCGGGTAGCACTCCCGCTGCGCCCTCTCCTGCAGCGCTGCGGCCAAGTCGCGCTGATCGCGGAGCCGGCGCTCCTTCTGCCGTTTTATGGCCTTGCGGCCAGCCGGGGCCTGGCGCCCCGGCTGGTGTGCATGCGTGTGCACTGTGGCCAGCCCTCAGGGCTTCTTGTCGGTCGCCGGTGTGGCCACGTTGACGGCCGCAGGATCTGGCGTTGTCACGCTGCAGCTGCGCTTGGCGCCGTACTCCACATAGCAGAACGCGCCCAGCTTGGCGGAACTGCAGCCAGCCAGTGCGGCAGAGGCGGCCAGGATGGCCAGGGTGGTGATGGACTTCTTCATGATGCTTGCCTTTCGGTTTCAGGTGGTAGGGGAATCACATTGGCCCAAGCGGCATGCCCGCCCACGCGGACGGCCAGCCACATCAGGTAGCGGTCGAGGTTGTTCACCTCGTTTTTCATCGCGGCGTAGAACACCGCGTCTGCCCATGCGCGCGGGTATTGCCGCTCGTACAGGAAGTCATGCAGCACGGCCGCGCGGCGGGCCTTGCCTTCGAATGCCAGGAACACCACGGGCAGCTCCGGGATGCTGGCCAGGTCGGTGATGGAGCCTTTGGGCACGGTGATCACCACCGAGTCGTCGGCTGCATCGGTTTCGATCAGCACCGCAAAGTCTTCGTACAGGGCCCACTCGTCCCCGTTGCCGTGTGGCACAAGGATGGGTTGGTTCAGAAAGGTGACCCTCATTGCACGAACTCCCGCGCACGCCGGTGCATCTCTGGCCAGGTCTCGGGGTGTGGCTTGCCTGGCCGCCAGCAGCGATACCGGTAGAGCTGCCAGGCGCCGTCGACGTCGTCCACCGCCGGCAGCTTGTGCGCATCGGTGAAGATGAGCAGCCTGGCCAGGCCAGCGGCCAGCACGTCGTCATGCTCAATGGCGCGCCATATCTCCAGCGGCCAGTGCGCGACGCCCCGGGCTACGCAGAGCTGCCGCAGGTAGCCCGCAGAGGCCGGGTGCAGGAACACGCCCCACACGCCGCCCTTGCTCTCGCGCGTGCCCAGTTCGAACTGCCAGAACCCGCGCGCGGGCCCGTTGCCGAGCTGGCGGCGGTGTTCGAAGCGGCTTTCCTGCAGGCCGGTGGCCAGCAGCAGCACGCGGGCCTCCTTGCTGTCCATGCGGCCGGGCAGCAGCTCGTACGCAGCATTGATGGCTTGAGTGATTTCAGACAGCTGCATGTCAGCCCTCCTTCACGCGCGTGCGTACGATCAAAACCGCGAAACCCAGCATCACGCACATGTCTTGCAAGGTCGGTCGTTCCATGGGCAGCATGGGCGTGATGAGGGCCCCTGCCCCGCCCACGGCAAGCAGCATCCAAGCGATGGCCTTGAGCCATTCCGTAGTGCGCTTGCGCCACCCCAACAACCCGCGCTGGCATGGCGCTGTGCGTTCCAGCTTGTTCAAGGCTTCTGCCAAGACGATGAAGCCGGCGAGCCAATGGATGGTCAGAAGAGCTGCGCTCATGAAGCACCTCCCTCGTTGCCCGGCTTGCCGGGGGGATATACCTTGTCGCGGGCGATCATCAGCATGCGCTGGGCAAATGCCCCAATGACGAAGGCGGCGCCCAGCTGCCACGGCTCGCCCACGAAGGCGGGATAGGCAAACATGGGCGTGAGGTAGCCAGCGGTCAGGCTGGATGCCATGGCCACGCACATACGCTTGACGGTGGTGCGCACCAGCTCGCGCCAGGTGTCACCCGTGCTGGGTACGGTGTTGAGCACGATGATTGCAGCCAGGCCACCAAAGAGGCCGGCCACCAGCAGATCGGCGCGCAAGCCCAGCGGGATACCAAAGGCCGTGACAGCCGTGGTGGACACCGCTGTAACTGCCAGCGATGCGATGCCGGCGGCGGTGGACGTGGGTTCAGGCATGTGCGACATCTCCGGACGAAAAAAAACCCACCGAAGCGGGTCGCATGAAAGAGGCTGGCCAGCTCATCACATCGCCCCCGCTCGGATGAAAAGATCGTCCTTGTCCTGCTCAGTCAGGCCCAAGGCCAGACCAATGCTGACCAAGAGCGGCCAATGGCGTTCGAACTCCTGCGAGTCGTCCCAATCGATCTGCGCCAACTGGCGCTCCAAGGGGTCCGGTATCGCATCAATGGCAGGCTGCACTTGGTCCAGCAGACCGGCAAGAGCCAGCGCCCTGCGCGCCTGGCGGCGCGAGACCTTCTGAGGCACGAGGGATTGGGGAAGGTCTTGGTTCTCAGCCAGCCGCCACGCACCCGGCGGGTAGTTGGCCGCCGCGAACTCAGTGTCGGCGTCGATCTCGTTGATCACCGCACCCAGTTCATTCAGGATTTCAATGCGCATATCAGGCTCCCTTAAATGTCAATGTCACGAAGCCCTTGTTGCCGGCGCCCGAGGGAAAACCGTTTTGGCCGGCACCGCCGCCGCCGCCTATGCCACCGTGTCCGCCAGTGCCAACACCCCCACCCCCTCCGCCACCGAATGCCCCGTTCGCTGCGGCGCCAGCGGAACTGCTACCGCCGCCGCCACCGCCCGGGCCTGGCGCAGAGCCACCGCCACCGCCGCTGTCCACACCGGAGCCGCCCTGCCCGGAAAGATCAAGCTGCAGCCGGTTGTAGCTCTGATCGGTCAGACTGGTCGAACCCAACAGGCCGATCAAGTTGGGGCCAGGTGTTGACGCCGAGGACGAGACGCCAGGATTTCCAGGACCACCTGAACCGCCGCCCGAGCCACCGCCATTTGCAACGCCCGGCCCCCCGGGGCCCCCAATCCCTGCGCCACCACCGCCAGAGTTGCCGGTACCGGTGCCGCCCTGGTGGCCCGCTGGGGAGCCTTCCAGCAAAGGTGCACTGCCACCGCCGCCGCGAGGCGCTGCCCCCCCAAGGCCACCCGGCCAATGCTCGTCAACGCCGGTAGGAGCGGTGTTGGCGGCCGGGGCGCCCGCAGCGATACCAGGGTTAGCGCCTGGCACGGATGCAGACAGGCCGTTCGGGCCGGCGACGGTGGTCGTGCCGCCGGCATTGCCGGTGGCAACGTTGGTCACGCTGGCGCCGCCAGCGCCCAAGGTCACAACAATGGACTGGCCTTTGGTCACCAGCTTGGTGACCCGGGCGACTGTGCCACCGTTGGCACCACTTCCGGCCAGGCCAGAACCAGACGCCGAGGCGCCCAAAATGTCCACCGTCACGGTCCCCGTCAGCGGGGCGATCACGGTGCGGCTGGTCGGGCAGTACACGACCTTCTTTTGCTGCGGCGGGCTGCCGTAGGCTTGCGAGGCAAACATGGTCATATCAATGGCTCACGGTGAATGGGCTAGATCCAGCCCGATGTGGCTGTCTTCGTAAAAACCTTGTCCCAGGTGGACAGGTCCAGTTGCAGGTCGTCGTCGAACCCGTTGAACGTCGCGCCGTTCTTGCGCAGCATGGGCGTGGACGCCCCGCTCTGGTTGGTGACCCGCACCATTTCCTGCGTGACAGCACCTGCTGGCATGAGGCAATCCGCCAGTGCATGCTTGATCAGGTAGTGCACGCCCACTGACAGCAGATGCGGCAAGCCGGTATCCGGGTCCAGCGCGGTAGTGATCTCTTTCTGCGGCATGGAGTGCGGCGAGCCCGTGAGGCGCCAGCCAGCAGGATCATTGGCAGGATCAACGGCGCTGGCCGATGGGCCTTCAGGGATGCGCCGATAGGTCAGCAGCGAGATAGGGGACCACACCGGATCACCGTTCAGATAGTTGCCGGGCACCCATCGATCCGCACCTGCACTTACCGCCGCGTTCTGCGCGCTCACCGCTGCGGCCGCTGCCAGTGCTGAAGCGCTGGCGCGCGATTCGTCGGAGAGTTGCGCAAACCACTTGGCGGCGCCCGCGTTGTGTGCGACGTTCGCGCTCAACGCGTTCATCTCACCAACGAAAGGCCCTGGCGGACCCATGTGCAAGCCGAAGGCCAGGGCCTTGCTGTTGTACGTGAAGGTTGCCCTGTCTGCAGGCACGGGGAACGGTGGAATAACCGACACCGTGGTGGCTGGTTGTACGTCCATCAGATATTGCCTTTGGCGGTTAGATTCAAAGATGCGCCGCCGTAGTCGTCGGCGCGGATAGAGCCAGAGAGAAAACACAAGGTGTTGAGGTAGCCCAGGCGCGGCAGGCCTGTCGCCTCGAATGGCACGGCAACATCGGCGATCTCGTCCAAGATGGCATCGGCGTACATGGCCTGCTCCGCATCAAGGACGACACGGCAAGTCACGTCGCGCGAACGCGCCGGCCGCACGGTCTGCGTGTAGGTTCCATCGGACTTGTAGTCGCGGTAGGTGTATGTCTTGCGCTGGGACTCAGCACCAGGCACAACACCGCCCCATTTCGAATCCCCTATCAACTGGCGCCAGTCGCCAATCTTGATGTCGCCCACAGCAACTACCCCCCCGCCAGGCGAAGAGATGGTGATGACGATGACCGTATTGAGGGCCAGCGGTATGTTGTCCATGCCGAACTGATCAAGAGCCCGCAAAGGCTGGAAAAGCAGCTCGTAGAAGCCTGCGGCCTGTGCATACAGGTCGCCCTGCACCGACTTGAGCAAAGGCCCGCCCGGGCCATCGCGCGCTACGATGGAGTAAGTTGCGCCCTCTGGGCCGTAGACCTTCACCCCGTTTGCAAACCCGGGCGTCACCACGAACGTGAGCACGTCGGTGCCGCGTGCCTTGGTGGACACGTAGTCATCAAACGGCGCCATGCGATCCGTGGGGCCCTTGCGAAGCCAGTAACCGGCCGCCTCGGTTTCAGGTGGCGTAGGCCTGCCTGTGTGGTCCCGCACGCAGGACCACACCGACCCGTTGTACGTGCGCAGGTCGTCTACCACGTAGGGGGCGTTAGCAACCCACGCCACTTCTCCGTTGGCTATGTTGGGTTCGGGCACGCTGGTGCCCGCTCCGATCATCGCGGGGACGATCTTCACGGGCACCATTACGCGCGCAGCGGAGATCGGCTTGTTCATGCAAGTTCCTTCGCAAGTTCTTTGGCTATGGCGCTGGCCAGCGGCGCAATGTTCACGATCTCGGTGCGCGTGCCAATGCCGCCCTCTGTCACCTGGTCGGTGTGTTCCACCATTTGCGGCAGTCCCTCGGTATTGGCATCAATCGCTGCAAGGCGCTCCTGCACCCAGCCGAACTGACCGCGCAATGCCTGCAGCTCTGCCACAACCTCGCCACTGCCGCCAGCCATCGAATAGACGCCCAGGCGGCCGCCCACATTGGCCAGCGGCAAGATGCCTTCCGACTGCCCGCCCTCCCCCATCTGACCGATGTTGAAGAACGTGGGTTTGCTCACGATGCCGTTGGTGAACGCGCCACCCTTGGCAAACGGTTGCATGCCCACGGACTCCGCAGCCTTGCGCCAATCGCCCTCAAAGTAGCCCGACAACAGGTGCAGGTCCTCCAGGGTGCCGCCAGCAGCCTTAACTGCAGTCAGCAGGCCCCGAAGGTCGTTGCTGCCGTCGTAGCTGTGATACAGGCCCGCCAACCCGTCCAGGCGGTTGATCGTTTCCGGATCAATGACAGGCTGGTAGGCGACACCTGCAGTTGCCAGAGACACAACCTTGCGGTACTTGGCATCCACCTGCTGTGCAGCACTGCCAGGCCCGAAGACCGCGCCCCCTGAAGACCCACCGCCGGCACCAGCTGGCGCAACAGCCGTCGGCTTCTTGTCCGCAGCGATCAGGGCCAGCAGCTGCTCAAAGTAGCTCGATACCGTGCCCGTCAGCTCGACAGTGCCGTTAACCAGCGCATCCGCCCGGCGGTCCAGGCTGTCCAGGTACTCCAGCTGGTCGGTGATCCCTTTGAGCTGACGTTCTTCAACGGTCAGCTGCATGTCCCCCAGGTCACCCAGATCCGCCAGCTGACCAGCCAGCACGAGCGCATCTCGGTCGCGTTCGAACTGCGACACATAGACACCCTTGTCGATACCACCACGCGCGGCGCTGATCGCGTCCGTCAGTCCCGCATAGTCGGTAACTGACGCCCCGGCACGAACGCCGTCCAGCGCCTGCTCTACATAGAGCATGCCCTGCACAGCCATCATTTGCGCGGTGCTTTCTACCGACAGTGCCAGCTCGCGCGCGTTGCCCCGCAGCATCGAAACGACATCAGCGATACCGCTGATGATGTCGCGCACCTTCGAAGCCTCTTCGTTGAGCGCTTCACGGTCGCGCTGCAGCGCACGGCGGAACAAGCCGTAGATGGTTTGCACCAGCTCGCGGGCCTGCGCTTCCAGCGCGGCGGTGGTGTCCTCTGCGGCACCGGTCAGCTCAGCAAACACTCCAGAAAGCTGGATCAACACCGCGTAGGCCTTGCGGCCCGCTTCGGTGGTGAGGTCCTGCGACTCAGCCAGGCGGCGGTATGCCTCGCGCGTTTTGGGCACGTCGGCGATACCGATTTCATCCAGTTGTTTGTCCAACTGGCGATAGGCGACAGCGCGGCGTTCGTCCTCGCTGTAGTAGTTCAAGAAATAGCTGCTGGTCGCAGCGGTCATCTTGTCCAACCCGCCGAACGCTTCGGCGATCTTGCTGGCCGCGTCTGCGCCCTTCAAGCTGGCATCCAGCAGCGTGTAGCCCAGCGTGTCAAAGATGCTGTTGACCGTGGTCAGGCTTGTGGCCAACCGGGTCAACGTGTCTATGGCCTTCTCGCCCTCCTTCGCGTACTCGCTGGCCTTGTAGGTTGTTTGGGTAATGGTCTCTTCGACCTCTTCCCAATACTGGACCATGTCCATGCCATGGCCTTCGGTGCGCGTGATGGTCCGGCGCACCTTCTCGCTCGTGCTTTCCCACGTGCCCAGCACCTGCTCTGCCAACTCGTTGTTAGCGGTGGCCATGGCCTCCTGAAACTTGGCTTGGATCTGCTCCGCGTTCAAGCCTTGCGTGGAGAATTTGAAAGACGTTACATGCTCTTCCAGCTTGTCCACACTCAGCCCGAGCGTGTCGGCAAAGAACGCGACTTGCGCGCGCATGCCCTTGAACGAGTCGCCCAGGGCCTTCTCCAGCTCGGGGTCAAGGTCGCTGTACTTGGTCTTGTCGGAGCGCAGCAGACCGCCCTTGTAGAACTCGTACGAGCGACCGTCAAAGCCCGTAGCGCCCCCAAACTCGCCTTCAATGCCCATGTCAGCCAGCTTGCGGCCGAACAAGCGATTGATGAGGCCACCGACCACCCCAGCCAGCGGGCCAAAGAAGGCGCTAGCGATACCCGATAGCACGTTGACGGTGTTGCCCCCGCCTACGCTGTAGCCACCAGAAATCATCGAGCTAAGGCCATAGCCCATCATGCCGTTGCCAAGCATGCCCAAGCCCGTGCCCACCGTGCTACCCAAATTGGTGGGCGCGAACGCGTTCCCGTCGTAGTAGGACAAACCCAGCTTGGCGCCCATCTCGCTATTGGCGAACTTGCCAAATGCAGTGCCAATGCTGGCGCTCACGCCATCGGTCAGCAGGTTCATGCCAGCAGACACAACGTTGCCGATGTTGCCCATCACGTTGAAGCCACCACCCCCCGCCGCTTGAGCAGCGGCCCCAAAACCGCTGCCGAAAATGCTTGTTCCCAGTTGGATGATGAAAGGCCGCACTGTCAGCTGGTACAGCAGGTCCAGCACTGTCGCCTTGATCGTCTGACCCAGCTTCTTGAAGACGTTGGAGCCGCCTTCCCAGATGTTTGTCCAAACATCATGCGCGGTGCGGTCCACACTGCTCCACAGGTCCGTCCAGCCGCTGGCCTCGCGCTCGCGCAGGGCCTTGGTGGACATCAGGGCCAGCAACTCCTGGCGCGCGCTGATCTCGCGCTGCAGTCGCTCCCACCCCTCGGAGTTTTCGTAGAACCCGGCTTGCTTCTCCTGCAGGCGCGCAATGGCGACCATTTCAATCGCTTCAGCCAGACTGACGTTGAGCTTGCGCGACAGTTCGGCCGCGCGCTCTTCGTCCTGCAGGCTGGCAATCCGATCCTTCACCGATTTGAGCGAAGCAGCTGCAGCCTCTTCCTGCGCGCGCATGAATGCGTCGATGCCGTCCGCCTCCTTATGTCGTGCATCGGCAGCGGCCTGCGAGGCCTTGGTGGCCTCATCAAAGGCCTTCTTCATCAGGGGTTGCTGCGAAAGCAAGAATTCTTGCGCCTTGGCAAGGTCGCCAGCATTCACCGCGCCAGCAGCGAACGCCGCCGCCATCTTGGACATTTTTTCGTCATAGTCAGACGAATAGCCCTTGTCTTGAGCCAGCAGGCCCGCAACGAGCTTGGCACCTTCTGCGGCTTTCTTCTTGGCCTCTTCAGCCGCCTTGTCCGCAGCGGCCTTGGCCTTCTTGGCTGCCTCTTCGCGTGCCTTCTGATCTGCCAGAAGATCCTTGCTGACCTTCATCGTGGTGGCGGCTGACACCACTGCAGCGTTGCTCTCGGCGGACCAGGCGGCCTGCACAGCGGCGCTGGTGGCGGACCATCCTGCGGTCACATCTTGCTGCCACTCGCGGCCGATGGCCGATGCCTGCGCGAAGTCGCCGCGCAGGATGGCTATGACCTGGCCCATGGCTGCGCCCAACGTCTTGCCGACCGTGGAGAACACCTCAACGATGCCCACCCCCACGGTGTACAAGATCTTGAGGCTGGCGGCCAGGAAGTCCGCCACACCCTTCAGCCGGTCACCCGAAGTCATGGACTCCAGGAACGAGGCCGTCAGGTTGGTGAGCGTGGGCAGCAGCTGTGCCGCAATGCGCGTGCCTACCCCCTGCACGCCCAGGCCCAACAGTTCCAACGTGTCGTTGAACTGGCCGGCCTGAGCGGCGGTGCTGTCTTCAATGACCAGACCAAGCTTTTCAGCCATGGCCGTCATCTCTGCAATGCCTTCAGCGCCGCTGTTGAGCAGCGGCACCATCTCAGCACCGGACTTGCCGAAGATCTCCATGGCCAGCGCCGTTTTGGCGGCGCCGTCTTCCATGCCTTTGAACTTGTCGGCTACGTCCAGCAGCACGGCGGTGGTGCCGCGCAAGCTGCCGTCAACGTTGCGCGTATTGACCCCCAGCGCGCGCAGCCCGACGTTGCCCTCTGACATCTCACGCGAGAGCTTCGCAAGACTGGATGCCATGGCTTCGTTGCCCATGCCTGCCTGTTTGTAGGCAAGCTGCAGGCCTGACAGCTCTTTGGCACTGACGCCCACCCGGCCAGACATTTCATCCAGCGCATCGGCGGCATCGATGGCATTGCGCACGAAGCCGGTGAACGCCGACAACGACAACCCCACCCCGATGAGGCCCAGCGCCTTGCCCGCCAGTTCCGCAGCCTTCTGCATCTTGGCGGTGGCGCTCTGCACCACGCTGGCTGCGTTCTCCATGTCCTGGCGAAGGCGTGCCACATTGGCAGCCATCTCAATCGTGAGGGTCGCGATGTTCATGGTCAGTCTTTTCTACGATTGATCGGCCGCGTGAGTCGGCTGAACAGGGCTTCGAGCCTGGCGTCCACCACGTCGGGGTCTGCCAGGTCGTCGGGGTTGCCGTAAGGCAGGGTGTCGTCGGTTCCTGTGAGGCAGGCGACGTAGGTGCGCGAGGCGGTGCGCAGGGCTTCAAACTCCCAAGGCAGCAACTCAATGCCGCTGCCGTCGCACCACGCTCTGATCTCCAGCGCCGACAACGGCACAGGCCCCATGGCGCCATAGCCATAGATGCCCATGCGCTGCAGGTAGTCCAGCAGGTACGGCGCGGTTTGCTCGGGCAGTTCGATGCAGCCGCCGCTCTCTTCCACCTGCTCCGCGCGGGTCTTGTCGCTGGGCTTGCCTTCCGAGTCAGGCACGCGGCGGGCCGCCCAGCCCAGCTGATCTGCGGCGAGGGTCAGCTCTTCGCAGATTCCTTGAAGAAGTTTCCCAAGTCGTTGACATGGGTGCGCACCTGGTTGCCGATGTAGTTCAGCCGCGGCTCGCGGTAAATGGCCTCTGCGCCGCCGGGGTACGGGAAGTTCTCAAACCCTGCCGTGATGGCCGTCAGGAACTTGGCGTCGGCTTCGGCATCGTCTTCGCCGTTCTTCTTCTTGTTCTTGTTGGCACCCATGGCGCGAAACACGCGGGCTGCGCTTTCCTTTTCCATGGCAGCGCGGGCCTTCGCGTATTCGTCGGTCGCGGGGCCGTAGATCTGCACAGCGACGGGCTTGCCTTCGTACAGCATGGGGGCGCCGTTGGGGAGTTCCAGTTCCAGGCGGCTGGTGGTGTCCAGCATGAAAGCAGAGAAGGCTGCGGTGTCAGGGGTGGGTTGTGTCGTCTTCGACATGGTGGATCTTTCGCAGGGATGAAACGAAAAAGCCGCGCTGTGCACACGCGTGCACAGAACGGCCGGGATATGCCCGTGCCCCAGCCCGCCCACCCCTGCGAAGGGTGAAGCGGGCCGGAGTCGGTGCGGGGGTGCCTTCTAGGCGAAGGTCAGGGGGTCATTTCCAGCGCGGCAACTTCGTCGCCGTTCGCCAGAAAGATGGGGTTGAGTTCCACGGTGATCGTGGAGCTGGTCATGTCGTTGGCGCCGCCCAGGTTGATCGGAAACGATGTGACCTGTCCACGCACCCAGAAGGTGCGGCCGTTCTGCAGAACGATCTCGAATGTGTAGTCGTCGTCGCTGTCCAGCGCTTCCTCGCAGCGGTCCTGGCCAGCACTGCCCTTGAGAAGGTCCACCTGCAGGGACAGCGTGCCGGCATTGAAAGTGCCTTTGCGCTTTTCCTCACCACGCTGGGAGAGGTATTGGCTGGTGATGAGCTGGAACTTTTTGCCGAACTCGCCACCGTTCTTGATCTTGCCGATCTTGTCGGGTGCCTGTGCGGTGAAACCGGCTTGGTCCCAGGTGGCCGGGACGCCGGATGCGATGCCGATGGTGGTGCCAGCAGAGCTGTGCGTCTTGGGTGCGGTTGCCATTGCGGTTGCCTTCCTATACAAAAAAACCCGCAATGCGCGGGCATGAAAAAGCCGCCAGGATCTCTCCGGGCGGCACGCCTTTTGGGGCCCGGTGATGGGCCTATTGATCGAACTTCACGAGGTAATCAGCGGGGCGCGTCCACGCACCCGTTACATCGTCTTTGTCATAGCCGGCGCGGCCAGCGAACTCCACGCCGATAACTCTTTTGCCCGCCACCACCTGGTCACGCACATCGCGCAGCGCGGCAGCGACAGCCTGGTGGATCTGGTTCACGGTGGGCACGTCCCCAGCCAGAGGGTTGACCTGCAGGCGAAACACCGTCACGCCGGACTGGTCGTCCAGATACGGCGTGTCGGTGGACGTGATGACCTGGTACACCAGCGCCGGCAACTGGGTGCCCTGCGGCAGCTGCGCAAGGGCACAGCGGGCCCCGACAAGGGCGGCAATGCCGGGCGCCTGCAGCAGGGCCTCGGCAATCTCTACGTCGCTGTCTACGGCGTTCATGGTCACTATCTCCCTTGCTTGGCTACTTCTTTTGGCAGGCGGGTCGCTACGTAGTCACGCACCGCCATCAATGCCGCTACATGCCCTGCATCAAAGCCTGGCCGCATGAACGGCTGCGCCTTGGCGCCCGGGTGCGTGATGAGCGTGCGAGACAGGCCTGCAAAGAACAGGCTCTTCGCGCCCTTGGGCCGGATCTCGTAGGGGCCGCCCACCGTGTTGCCGCTGCCGGTGTACTGGCCGGCCGTGCCGTACTCCACCAGGTGCGCGTACCAGGCCTTGGAATTGCCAGCGACGAGGTGCATGCGGACCCAGCCGAATTTCTGGCTGCGACTTCGGAAACTGATTCGAATGCTCTTCTGCAGCTCCCCGGACATGACCGGCACCAGGGCCTTTACCGCGTCCATCTGCACCTTCATGCCGGCGCGCAGGGCACCGCGCATGACGTTGCCCTCTACCTTGGCAGGCAGCTCCTGCAGGACCTTGTATAGCTCATCTAGGCCTGCGATGTGTGTTTCGCCGGCCATTCACCGCACCTTGAAGCGGATGCCGTGACGGGCCACGGTGCCGACGATCTTGGCGGCATTCGGCACCAGGCCGTGCAGAGCTGCGAACAAGGCGCATGCTGTGATGTAGGGCCGCACCCACCACGCAATGCGCACTTCGATTTTCACGGTGATGGTGTCAGTGGCCATCGGCTCCCCCTTCAGAACAGTCGAATGTCAACAACTCGTTGGCCTCGTTGCGATTGCGCGGCAGGCCCACGATGTTGAATGTGCGTGTGCCGAACACAATGCGCCAGCTGCCCACCGCTACGGCAAGCGCAGGGTGGTAGCCGGTCTCGACAACGTGGGTCTGCCCGCTTTGCATTTGGGACGCTGCCAGGCGCTCGTTGCTGCCCACCGGCCGGATGCGAACCCAGGCCTCTTTGACCAGCGCCCAACCCTCCGCACGGTGTCCAAACCTGGCCACCACGTCGGACGGCTTTTCAAAGCGCACGCGCTTGTCGAACGCGCCGGCTTGCAACATAGGTTTCTCCTAGAACCGTGGGGGCACGGTGATTTCAGCCAGCATGTGATCAAGGAACGAAGGCGGCAGCTCCGCCACACTTGCGCCGATCACCAGGGACTCGCGCTGCGCGTACACCGTGCCGATGTGCATCAACAGCCAGTTTTTCACGGCTGGATACGCCGCCAAATCAGCGCCGGCCTCGTACGTGATGAGCAAGCCGCCAGGCGGCCGGCCAGCGGGGAAATGCAAGAAGCTCAGCCGCTGGCCGCGCTCAAGGTAGCGCGCTGCAACCGTGGGCGTGGCAGCACCATCGGGCCCGACAATCTCCACGGTCTTGATCTCGCTGGCCTGCCCCATGTCCAGAGCATGCCCGGACGCGTAGCTGGCCGGCCAGTGCTCCTGATACGTCGCCTGCCGGATCGCCGCACCCGTTCGGGATTCGGCCTGGCCGATCACACCCGGGATGATGATGGTCTCCAGCAGATCGCTTTCCAGCAGCACTGCGTCATTGCGCCGCCACGTGGCGATGTCCTGCGCCGTCAGCACCGGCGCGCCGGTGTACGCGATGCGCCGGGCCATGGGTTAAGGACGCTGGTCGTTGTCGTTGCCGCCCTGTCCATCAGGTGCGCCATCGGTGCCCTTGCCGTCCGCGCCGGCCTGGCCGTCCGCCTGGCTGTTGCCGTCGCTGCCTGGTGCTGCGTTGGAACTATCAGGGGCCTGCTCCGTACCGGCTGTCTTCCCGGTTGCGCGCTTGCCTGTCGATTCTGGCTTGCGCGGCTGGGCAGGTTTCTTGCCGCCCTGCTCTGGGTCGTAGTCTTCGACCACCTTGCCCGCTTTCAGGGTCTCTACCACGTCGGGATCGAAGCCGGCAACTTCGCCCGTGTTGTACCCGCGCCAGGGCTTGAGGAATTTGACGATGTGGGGTTGAGTGCTCATGTGCACCTCCAAATTGAAGAATCAAAGAAGGGCCGTGCACGCGCGTGCACAGCCCCTGAACTGAGCTGCTGGGATCAGGCCAGCATTGCCTTGCCCCACTTCACGCCCGTGCCCACGGCGATGGACTCCACATGGCGCGGGCCAAAGTCGTTGTGCTGGGTGAGTCGCACCAGCGTCTGGTCGCGGCTGAACGCGCTCACCAGGTCGCCGTTGCCGTCCTTGTAGGACGCCTCGGTGCTGTAGGCCAGGTACATCTCTCCGGTTTCACCGATATAGCAATCGGAGTAATCGCCGAAGTAGATTTCGGACTCGTCGGCACCAGCGCCCAGGTTGATCGGGATCTGCGTGGACAGCTTGAAGGGGTAGCCCTTGAACTTGCCGTCGTTGATCTCGGGATAGGCCAGGTTGCCGTTGCCGTCGCGCACCATCTGCAGGAAGCGGATGGTGCGAGGGTTCATGATCCAGCCGCAACCGGCCATGTTGGCGTTGGCCATCTCCACCCGCAGCATGAGCCCACCGCAGAACGCGTCAATGTCTGCCATCGTGACGCCGGCCGGAGCCACCACCACGTTGCCAGCGGCCGCCCAGTAACGCAGGCCCTTCGGGATCAGCGGGCCACCTGCAGACCGAATGAACGTCAGGTCTTCATACAGGCCGGCGCTGACGAACATGTCACCAGCCACAATCTGGTCCACCTGCGGGTTGGTGCCCTGAAAGCGCAGCAGGTCGTTCGCAATCGGCACCAGGGCGCCGAGCTTCTTTGCCTGCAGCTTCAGGTCTTCGAACACCATGGTAGTTACCGGGATGTCGGTGTCCACACCGATGTATCCCACCGTGGTGTTGCCCTTGATGCGCGGAAGGGTCATGTTGCCGTTGTAGAGCGGCAGCGGCCGCGCGCCGAAGCTGCGCAGCACCGACGTGGGGCGCAGCGATTCGATCACCTCGCGTGCGAGGTTGGTAGGCACCAGTACGCCGCCGGCGCCGGGCGTGGTGGTGGACAGGGCCATCACCACCTGTTCAGGATAGTTGCCGGCCCGCGCCAGCTCGGCAGCTTGCACCTGGTTGCCTTGGGTAGCGGCCAGCAGGCGGGCCATCTGGGCCACGCCAGAGGCGCGCGGGGCGTTGTCATGCACCGTGATGTGCACTGGCGGGCTGTTGTTGCCTTGGGCCGATTCGTTGACAGGAACCGCGACGGATGCATTGACGCGCTCGGCGGCTTCTGCCCGCGCGATCTTGGCCGACAGGTCGGCAATATCGGCTTCGAGCTTGGTGAAGCGTTCCAGCTCTTCAGCGGCGAGCGAGACGCCTCCGGCTTCTTTCTTGGCGAGGGCCTGCAGCTCGTCGTTGAGCTTGGCGCGTTCGCTGCGGAGTTGCAAAACGAGGGACATGGGATGCCTTTCTGGGCAAAAAAAAGCCCGCAGATGCGGGCGGGACGACTGGCAGCGAACGCTGTCAGATTCGGGACTGGATCAGCGCGGCTCTCGCACGGACCGATGTGCGATTGCTCTGGCTGCGCAGTGCGCGCTGCTGTTGCACCGCGTTCATGAGGCCATTCACCGCATCCTGCGGCGACTCCAGGCGGTCAGCCAGGCCGGCATCAATGAGGCCTGGGCCGCGATACACCGCGGCTTCCGTCGCGCGGACCTGTGCGACAGAGATGCCCCGGTACTCGGCGACGGCATTGCAGAACATGTCGTAGCTGCTGCTCACGATCTCAGTGAGCGTTGCCAGCGACTGGTCCGAGATCGGCTCGTTCGGAGTCAGGTCGTTCTTGTGCGCGCCTGCATACACGGTGGTGACCTTCACGCCAGCCCTCTCCAGCGCGGCAGAGCGATCAAGGTGCGAAGCGATCACACCGATGGACCCGCCGATGCTGGTGCGGCTGGTGACCAGCTCGGTACACGCAGAGCCGATCAGGTAGCCAGCGGATGCCGCCATGAAATTGACGATGCCGGTGATGGGCTTGTCCTGCGCCATGGCGTGCAGATCTGCGGCGAACTCGAAAGCGCCCGTTACCGCCCCGCCAGGCGAGTCAATGTCAAGCGCTATGCGCTCAACCATCGGGTCTGCCATGGCCGCACTCACCGCGGTGCGCAGACTCTCATAGCTGGTCATGGTGTCGCACGCGTTGACGTGGGCATCTCGGCTGACCAGAACCCCGTGCACCGGGATGACAGAGATTCCTGTCGCTGCGATGCTGGCGCGCCGCTGCTCCTCCAGCTGCATGCGCGCGCTGATGTGGTCGTCTTCATCGTGCCACATGCGTTCACTGCCGAGCGGCCCCACGTTGATGATGTTGAGGTTCATCACGTGGTTCGCCCAGCGCACCGCCAAGTCCATCACCTCGAGGGTGACCATCAGCGGCGTGTTGAAGAGCATGCTGGATGCCCGAAGGTAGGACTTCATAGTGCAAGCAACCTTTCAATTTCTTTCTGCTGCGCTTCCAGGGAGGCGCGCGTGTTGGGGTTCTTCAGGTCCGGCGTGCCCTTGGTGCTGTCCACCATGTTGAGTGGCTGCAGGTACACCTCGCCACCTTGAATGGGGGGCAGGTTCTCAAGGCGGCGGATGTCGTTGACCGACAGCCAGCCCCACTGGCGGCCGATGGCGTAGGCTTCAAAGCGGCTCTTCTGATCGCCTCGCAGCAGGCCTGCCAGGTTGAACTCGATGAAGTACCGCTTGCGGTCCGCATCCAGCAGGAAGTCCCGCGCCATGGCTTGCTCGTGCCGCTTGACCCACGGCAGCAGCGAGAAGATCACGAAGTAGATCAGCAGCTGCTCGACCGTGTTGTAGCTGGCCTTCTCCAGATCGTTGACCATGGGCAGCGGGATCTTGTAGATCCGCGCGATGCTCACGCCTGCCGACTTGATCAGCGCGACGATCTCCGAGTCCACATTGTTTTGTGAGACTGGTTTGAACGTCATGCCCTCCTGCAGCAGCGCAACCTTCTTGGCGTTGTCCGGTCCGGCGAACTTGGTGCCCCACTGGTCCAGCACGCTGTCAATGGACTTCTGGTCCTTGATCGCGCTTACCTCTTTCGGCCGCTCGATCACACCCGCAATGGATGCGCCGTTGGCAAACGATGCGCTGGCGAACTTGCGCAAGGCCTGACCCAGCCCGATGGACTCGGCATGCAGCGCTATGGGAGAGATGCCTTCGTACCCGTTGTGCGAGTGCCAACGGACGTGATGAACGAATCGCATCGGCACCGCATCGGCCCGCGTTCCGATCCGGTAGTACGGCAGCATGTCGGGGCCCTTGAGCACCTGCACTTTCTCCGTATCGAGTGGCCACAGCGCCGTGATGTTTCCATCGCTGCGCCGCTCAATGAACGAATAGGAGTTGCCCCGCAGGCCTGCCGACATCTGGGCTTGCTCGGTCCGCTCGTACGGCGTCTGGAACGGGTTGGGCCTGTACCGCAGCACGTCGTAGGCCGGATGATCCAAGGCCGCCTCCCGTTGGCCTCCAAGCTTGCGCTCAAAGACTTCACAGGGGAGCTGGGCCAGGCTCTCTGCCAAGAGCGTGACGCAGTTCTGCAGGATGGGGTCCGCGAGGGCCGTTCCCGGTGTGACGACAACACCAGAGCTGGTACGTGCGCTGCCGATGAAGCCGCGCCAAAAGTCGCCGCTGCTGTCCGACACAGTGCCGGTGCCCGGCGCAGCCGAAAGGATGCTGGAGAAGAACATGTCAGCCCTCCCCGCCAGGCGGCGCAGCGGCGGCGGCTGCAGCGGCGCGGTCCATCAATCGGGCATACGCCACCATGGCCACGCCTGCGACGACGCACGCTGATGGCACGTGCACCAATGCCACGCCCAAAACAACCAGGGCGAAGCCCAGCAGCCCGACCACCCACGAAAGAATGACCAGCTTCATATCCCTACCCCTTCCTTTTCATAGACGGACTTCCCGGAGTCGGGGCGCCCGCCGCTACTGATGCCTGCGGCCATGACGCCCCCCACGACGCCATCGATACGACCAATGGACTTCACCTTGTCCACCTTCCGGTTGTTCGCCGGATCGCTTACCGTCACGGCATTGCCAGCGCACCAGGTCATTACCGGATTGCCGTCATGGCGCAGGGTCTCTACCTCAACGTCCAGCGGGTTGCCGTCCTCATCCAACGGCACTACGCCCAGCAGCCGCCGCTCAAACTCATCGACTGCAGGGCCCATGTCCTGGTAGCCCTGCCCGAATTTTTCAAGGGGCGGCAGCGTGATCCCGTGCTCCGCCATGAGCATCTGCAGATCCTCGATACGCCAGCGGTCGTAAGCGATCTTGCGAACATCGAAGTAGCTGCAGATCTGGACCAGGCGGCGCAACACGTGCAGCTTGCTGATGGCGCGGCCTGGCGTTGTCTCCAACCACTTCTCTTTGATCCACAGGCGATACGGCACACGGTCGTTTTCTTCCCGCTTGTCCAGGTCGTGATCTGGAATCCAGAAGTACGGCATGACGCGCCAGTGCGGGTCTTCCGCAGTGGGGAAGAACATCAGCACAAAGGCTGTCAGGTCGGTGGTGCTGGACAGGTCCAGCCCCGCAACGGCTGGGCGGTTGCGCAGCATCGACAGCGGCACGCGCTCTTGCGCCTGGCTCCACACTTCCCAGCTGATCCACGGCGCTTCCGCTTGGGTCCATTGGCAAAAATTCAGACGCCGTACCAATGCCTCCTGCGCCGGTGCGCCTCGTGCCTGGTTGACCTGCTCGCGCAGGTAGCGCCGGCCAGGGATGCCATCTGACTGGCCGTGCGCACGGTAGTCCAGGCTGGGGTTCACCTTCGGCCAGCACGCCTCATCTTTGAACGGGTCTTCGCCCTTGTCCAGGTTGCAGATGAACGCGAACAGTGTGTCGTCCTGAAACTCTCTCCGACATACACGCACGCCCAGATCGTGGTACGTGCCGCAAATCGTCTTCTTGTCGCTGCCGCTGTTGGTGATCATCAGCAGCAACGCACGCCGCCGCGACTTGCGGCCGGCGCGCATCATGTTCACCACAGTGGGGGTCTTGTGCTCATGCACCTCATCCACCAGACCGATGTGCGGGCGCGGCCCGGACTGGCCCTCGTCCGCGCTGATGGTTCGAAAGAAACTGTTCGTCTTGTCGTAGAAAAGGTTCCACACCTTCTCATCACGGCCAGACCGCACCAGCCGCGAGCTGAGCAGGGGCGATAGATCAACCATCGCCACCGCGTCCCGAAACAGGATCTGCGCCTGATCGCGCTTGGTGGCGGCCGCGTAGATCTCCGCGCGCTGCTCTTTGTCCGACACCAGGCCATACAGCCCAATGCCCGCTGCCAAGGGCGACTTGCCCGATCCCTTGCCGGTCTCGATATATGCCGTGTTGAACCGGCGGGAACCATCATCCGTGTACCAGCCAAAGATGGACCCGACTACAAACGACTGCCACGGCGCGAGTAAGAAGGGCTTTGCTTCATACTCGCCGCCGTTCAGCTTCAGGACATCTTCAAAGAAACCGATGGCATGGTCTGCCTTGTCCTGCCTCCACACCAAGCCGCGCAGGTGGCCCACCAGCAAATCGTCAAGATGCCGCTGCGCCGCGTCCCGGACCGCCGGCCCGGCAACGATGGCACCGCTGAGAACCTGATGGCAGTAATCGGAAACGCGGTCAGTTGAAGTATCGGTTTGCGGCCTCTTCATGTTCGTTGGGGAACAGTGACCCCTGGGGTGCAACGGCCACGGCCTTCATCGTGCGGCGCGCAAGCGGGGTAAAGCCGAAGCCCGCGCCAGCGGCGTTCGCGCGTTTTTCTGCATCGTTGGCGAGCTGTCGCCAGATGCTCAATTGCTTGGCGCCGGTGGCGAACGTCTGCACATCGCCGGCATCGTCCTGCCGCTTGTTCTCGGCAGCGATGCGCTCACGGAACTTCTCATAGTCCGCCACCGCTTCGCAGTAGCTGGCGAGCGCCACGCGGTCCAGGCGGTGCACCCAGCCGAGCAACAGGAGGTCAGGCACCACACGGTCCCATTCCTTCGACGCCTTCACGCTGAGCCACGCCGGCTTGTCCGGCGAGCTGGCTGCAATCTGCTGCTCTTCGTTCTTTGCTGCCAGAGCAGCCTTACCCAGCTTGCTGGCGTCCCCGCGCAGCTGGTGCATGAATGCCGGGTCTGCGTGTCGTCCCGAGTTTCCATTTCCTGCCATGGTGGCCCCTTCTGTCGATACCCCCCCCTCCCCATATTTCCCGGCGTTGCGAGCGAAGAGTGGAGGTCGGTCTTGGTTGAAGGGGGCAGAAACTTTTCACCCCCCCCTACCCCCTGGTTCGCGGTTCCAGTGGTGCCCGGCATCGATGGGCCGGCCGTCTGGCCCGCAGCCCGCGATGCGGCCTGACTTTTCGAACCGCTGTTTTATGGAGTCGTGACAGTGCTTACACAAGCTCTGCCAGTTCGCCCGGTCCCAGAACAGCTGCCGCGCTTCGGTGATCCGGTCCGGGTCTCCGCTGTCGTTCGCTTCCTTGAGCTTCGGCGCCTTGATGTGGTCCACCACCGCAGCGGCCACAACATCACCGCGCCTCTCATGCTCTACACACAACGGGTTCGACCGCAGGAATCCGTCCCGCGCACGCTGCCACGCGGATGTGTAGCCGCGCTCGTGCGCCGTGCCCCGCCGTGCGTCAAAGTCTTTGCGGTCAGCTGCGCGGCGTGTGTTCATGTGGTGATTCCAAAAAGAAAACCCCGACAAGCTGAGCCTGCCGGGGTTCCCCCTTGTGCCCATCGCTGGGAGGGGACGCAATAAACACAAGGTGCCTGAAATGTAGCAAGTAGCGCTAAGGTGTAAAACTCCTTTTTCGTTCTGCCTGCTCCGCTGCCATGCGCTGCCGCTCGCGCTCTTCGGCCTGATGCGACAGCAACACCGCGATGGCATGGTCAGCCTGTTCCAGCTGCGCACGGATGGTGGACTCACCTCGCCTCATCACACGCGCTGTCTCTCTGATGCCCAGGCCATCAAGGTAGTAATGGCACAGCGTCACGTGCAAGTGACCGCGCCCTAGGCGCAAGGCCCCGACTGCCTCATCGGTCCGCTCTGCCTCCAGCTCAAGGTGCGGCACATGGTTGTTGTTGTAGCTGCCCGCATCCCACACGTCCACCGCCAGCACGCTCCGCGTGTGGTAGCCCAGGCCACCATCGTTCTGCCGCACCTTCCACAGTGCCCAGTTCTCCAGCCGCTGGCGGATGTGCTCAAGCCTTGCCACTGCCGCCCCCTTGCACTGCAACAGATGCAGACGGCTCCCGCATGAACCCCGCGAACGTGGTGCCCATCATCAGCGCCATTGCCTGCAGCCTGGCAATGCACATGCCACCCGCCATGCCGCCGACCGGCACACCCCACGGCGTGCCCATCACATGCCCGCCCTCAATGGCGTAGAAGTACCCCGGCTCACCGGCCAACGCCCGCTTGAGGCAGTCGTCCACGTAGGCCCGGCCCCACTCCACGCGCTTGCGGTCTACAAACTCCGCAGTCTCTGGCATCGATAGCCGCATGCTGGCTGGCTTGGTGGGTGTGGTCATAGCGAAATCCTTGATGTGCACGCGCGTGCACTGCCTGTGATGTGGTGAAAGACGGCCACCAGATGGACCAGGGTGGACGAGGGGTGGACGGCGCAAACCCGCGCCAATCCTTGATCCGTCCATAGGACCACCTTGACCATAGGTAGGTAGGTGAGCTGTGCCCGTGCGCGTGCGCAGACACGCGCCCCCGTGTCTGCACACGCGCTTGTGTGATGAAGGTGGAGCATCAGGGGTGGACGGGTGGACGTACTACCCATTTCCCTAACGAAATCAACCGCTTACGCCGTCCACCCCCGGGTGGACGTAGGGTGGTCGGGGTGGACGGCGGTGGCGACAGGACCACCGGGCTGCACACGCGTGCGCAGACCCGGCCGGGGCGTGACCAAACCGCAAGGCGCCCACAGCGCCACGGGTAAAGGGGTGTGAAGTCAGAAGGGCAACGCATCGTCGTCGCCATCTACTACGTTGAAAGCACCGGGCGGCAGGCGCGAAGGCCCCTGCTGCGCATCGGCGGCTGGTGGTGGTGGTTCGGGTGCGGGTGCGCCGCCTGGCGCCCCTGGTGCTCCATCCTTGGGGGGTTCTTCCTTGCGCCGCTTGAAGCCGCGCCTGCGCTGGCCGCTGGTCTCCCTGTGCCTGTCAAAGCCCAGCGCCTTCATGGCCCGCGCCATCCGTTCATCCATATTGCCCTGGCCATCAATGCGATCCGCCTTGATGCCCATGGCCGCATACAGCTCGGTGGTAGCCCAGAACTCTCTGGACGCCCCTGCAGGTACGCCCACCTTGTGCGACATCGGCTCATTCACGATGTCGTGCAATAGGTCTTCCCACGCATCCGTGCGCTTGAACTGCTCTTGCTCGGGGAAGATCAGCGACTTCTCCTGCTCACGCGTGGGCCAATACTGCTCACCAGCCAGGACACGGTGCAGCGCTTCGGCCAGCAACTGCCCGCGCATCTCGCGCAACAGCTCCACGTCCACCGTCAGCACCTCCAGCGGCCAAAAGCGCCGGTCCCCGGTGGCGTCCTTCAAGAACGTGTCGGCATTCGTCGTGCCCACGTTCACAAAGTGCCGGGGCGCCTTGATCATCTGCGCCCCGTACGGCGGCCGGTACAGGTCCTCTTGCACGCTCAGATATTGCTTAATCGCCGTACTGTCCGCCTTGTTCAAAGACTCCAGCTCGGCAGACTCCACGATCCATGCCAGCTGCTGCGCCATGAGGGAATCTTTCTCCCCCACCTTCGTGCCGTTGTCGGTGAAGAACGGCGCAGCGATGGCCCGGAACGCAGTGGACTTCGCCAAGCCCTGATCACCCTTGATGATCAGCATGTAATCGAACTTGCACCCTGGCTGGATGGCCCGTTTCACCAGGCCCATGAAGAAGCACCGGCCGATCAAACTGGCGTACTGCTGCAACCGCTCCCGCTCCGCAGGGTCTTTGCGCTCCACCAGGCCGTACACCTTCGACAGCCAGGTATCCAGCCGGTCCACGCGGTCCCAGGTCTTAGTCTTGATCAAGTCAACCACCGGGTTAAACCGGTGCGAGCGGGCGGCCATCATCACGCCGTCACGCAGAGTGCCCTTGGCCTTGATGCCGAGCCCGTGGCTGCGCAACAGGTACTCCCCCAGCATCAGGTCGTCTTCTTCGTCCCACTCGCCTGCAGGGTGGCCCCATGGCGTGGTGCGGCTGCGCTCAATCAGCCGCGTGAAGTCGTTCATCTTGGCCAGGCCTGCCAGCTCAGGGTCCAGCAGCAGCGCATACATCACGTTCTCGCGGCAATCCATGGGCCGGCCCCGATGCATTACCAGCTTTGCATACAGCGCATCCAGATCCCCGCCCGGGCTATCGCCATCGTCGCCACCGCCCCGACCCTTGCCCGGCGGCTTGCCGTCCTTGCCCCCACCGGCCGAAGCCGCAGGCGCAGGCGCAGTGGCCGCGCCCGCGTCATCCCCCCCAGCGGGAGCCGAATTTTTCGCGCGGGGTGCCGGCGGCGGGCTGAGCTGAATCCCCAGCACCTGCGCAAGCCACCGCAGCGCATCGGCTGCCTTCGACGTGCCGGGCCCCCACTCCACCACCAGATCGATGGGCGTGCGCTTCCCCTGGCGAGCGTCGCCCATATCGGCCACACCCCAATCGGTGATGCCATCGGGCGTGATCCCAATGTCCTCCTGCAGATCGCGCCCCAGCGCCTTGCTGGTCACCCGGTAGCCCTGCCCCTTGATGGTGGTGTGCGGGGTTTCTTTGCCCCCAAAAAGCACCGGCACCCACGCGTGCAATGCCTTCTTGGCCTCATCGTTCACGTACGCGAAATCGTCACGCCCCTCGCGCGCGCCAGGAACATGGGCGCTGCGCGGTGCAGCCTTCGCAGGCGCTGCGCCCTGGTACTTCTCCTTGGCCTCCGCAATAGTGGCATGCATGCGCTTGATAGCGCCCTCTTCCGCCACAGTCACATCCAGCGGCGTGCCCTCCATGTGCCGGCCCGTGACGGTGAAATACTGCTTCTCGCAGAACATCTCCACGCCGATATCGTTGCTCTTCGCCGTCGCCGTGTGCCCTTCGACGTAGATGTGCAGACCCTTGCCAGATGGCGAGAATTCCGTGAACGAGTAGAACGCCTGCACGATCTTGGCCGCGCGCTCGCTCAGCTTGCCATCGGCATCAATGCACTTGTCCAGGTCAATGCCAATCAGCCCATCACCCGGCAGAAAGCCGAAGCCCACGCCCGTCCAAGGCTTCTCCGAACCCACAGCACGCTCAAAGGCCCGGCGCACCACCGGCAACGTGGCCAGGCGCTGCCGGTCCCGGTCATCACCCTGCCCGCCCGTGCGCCGCCCGCCTTGCACGTAGTACGGCACCTTCAGCCAGGCGCTGCGCTTGGCATCCCATTCAAACTTCCACAGCACCCACTGCTGCGCCTGCGCAAGGCGCGCCGGTATGGTGTCCCATACAGGCGGCTCTACGTGTGGCGGTGGGGGTGGTGGAGTTGTTGTTGCCGAAGACGGCTCACCCATGCGCAGGCCCTCCCGCGCACGTAGCAGCATGCAAGCCGGCGTCCCTCCCGCCGGCGGCTTGAATCAAATGCATCGCTTACCCCCAGGCCCGCACAGCGCCGGCCAGGGCCGCGATGGGGTCATTGGCGGCCAGCGCCAGGGCACCAGGGCGGTACTCCGCCACAGGGCGATTGCGGTACGGCACCTTGCGCGTGTTCACGGTGTGAACCACCTTCGCCCGCACCATGTTCTTCATGGTGTCCTGCGCGGCATCCAGGCCCACGCAGGCCCGGTGCGCAATCTCGCGCAGGGTGGGCCCATGGTCAGGGTCTTGCACCCCGCTGGCCAGGGCGGCGCAGGCATCCAGCAGAGCCTTGCGGATCTCGCCTGCGGGCCTCACGCGGCACCGCCTTTGCCCGATGCAACACGCACCGCGTCCACCAGCTGCAGCAGCTCGCGCACCTCGCCCAGGGCCTGCGCCTCCAGCGCGTCAGCCTCCAGGCCGTCCACTTTGCCGTCAGCAATCGTGCGCAGGCCCAGCTCGGTCAGGCGCCCACCCGACACATTGTTCTCCAGCAGCTTGCGCTGCAGGGCCTGTACCGCGTCCTGCTGGCTGGCAGGGGCGTCCACCCCCACCACCGATGCAGCCAGGCCAAAACGGGCATTGAACGCATGGAGCCAATCCAGTGCATCCGGCCTGTTCAGCTCCTGCATCCACTCCGTCAGCAGCTCGGCAATCTCCATGCTGATGGAATCGCCATCCACACCCCGCAACCGCGCGCGCAGGGTCTCCCCATGCATGCTGCGGCCGCGCCGCTTGGTGAGAAAGGCTGCAGCGTCCACCACGTTGCCAGGGCAGGCCCGAACACTGTTGTAGAGGACATCGCGCCAATCGGTCTCTGAATATCGGCAGGTCATGGGTGGCTACCTTGAAAAGTCAAATTGATCAGGCTGGCGCCCTCCCCCGTGAATGCAGACACTGCAGCCACAAGAGAGGGAACAACAACATGAAGAGGGAAGAAAAAGCACCCACCACGCCGCCATGCGAAGCGCCGCGCACCTTCCCGCGCGCGGCACACCATGTGGGAAAGGAGTTGAAGCCCGGCGGCATGGCTGCGGGCGTGGTGGGTGTGAAAGAAGGTGTCCGCCTTCTTCCGGCATACGATGGAAGCTCCTACACAACCAACACCGAAAGAGGCGGACATGACAGAAGACGATGTGCTGCGCGAGCAGACGCACAAGGGAGACGGACTCGACACAGGCCGGCGCATCTACTACACCCTCACCGACCACAGACCGATCCAAGGCGACCGCTGCGCAAAGCTGCTGGCGCTGCTCATTGCACGCCTGCAGGAGGATGGGACGTTGACGGAAGACCAGATCGATCAGATGCTGTTCGACCTTGTGACATAAGTGCAGCCACAAACCGAACCGCTCGGCGCCGCGCGATAGCCTCCGCCAGCGCGGTGCCGTACACCCACGGATCAGCAAAGGCGCGCACGTGCCGTCCACTCAACGGGCTGTCAGGGGCAATGAAGTACAGGGCCGCCTGGAGGCGCTTGGCGCGCCTGTGCAGGCGCGCTTGCTTCCATTCGAGGGCTGAGCTACGCATGGGCTGGCTCCTGCACCGGGCACATCTCCGGCCAGATCTCGCGGTAACGGTCCGGGAACTGGGCTGCGCGAGAAAACGCACCTTTGCTAATGACCTCAATGGAAGCTGCTTTTGGAATCAGCCGCTCTTCTGGCACCCACCCAACCTTCACCCACGCATTAACGCTGGGTGGCTTCAGGCCAAAAAACCGAGCTGTAGCGTTTACCCCGCCCAGGATCTTCACAATTTCAGCGGCAGTTTTCTTCATAGCCGCCAATGTTAGGCATGACTAATAAATCAGTCAAGCATGCCTAATCATTTATCCGTTAGGCTAGACTAATGTCGTCGCTCGCAGAACGCGTTGAAGATCGGATGAAGGCACTTGGCCTTCGTCAGGTTGACTTGGCGCGCCTATGCCAAGTCGCGCCAGCCTCTGTTGCACAGTGGCGTAATGGGAGAACCAAAGAGATTGCTGGCGAGAAACTACTGCTGGCCGCTGCGGCACTGCAGTGCTCACCAAAATGGCTGGCGACAGGCAAAGGTCCGATGGACGCAAACGCCATCGCCTCTCAGACCCCCATTGGCACCCGGGAGCCTGATCCCTGGCAGATAGACGCTACCGCAAGGGAGGCGTTACGGATGTTCCAAGCACTACCGCCGCTGGGGCAAGCTGAGGCATTGGACTACCTCAAATATTTGGGCACGAAGCACCCAAGCTCTTTCAAGACCACAGGCGCGCAACAACGTGATCCAGTTCCCAGCGCGGCGAAACGCGCAGCCTGACCTGTGGGACACCTAGCAGGAACAACACGCCCGTGCTGCCCCGCCAGTGGGTGCTATTTTTCAGCGGACAGGATCGTGCCATCTGAAAACACAATCGCACGCGGCTCAAAACGCGTCTTGTAGTCGCCATCGCGCAGATTCCAGATGGCTTTGTGCTCTGCGATGAACTGGTTGTAATCGCGCACCCCCTCCCACTTGACAGTGCCCCCTGGCTGGATCTTCTCGGTAACGTCGAAACCTACTGCACCCAGATCCTTGTCAAACACGTCAACGAAAACGAGTCTGCCAGAGATACCCTTGATCTCTTTTTGCCCCTTGTTTTGGATCGCAATCGCGATCTCTTGCTGCTCACTGAAACGACCGACATCGTAATTTTTGGGCCTACGACCGAGCTTGATTAGAGCCACAGTCACTGCGTTATCCACTGCGGCGCGGGCCTCTGCAGCTTCCTTTTCCATCTTCTCCTTCAAAGCCCGCTCTTCCGCCGCCTTCTTCTCCTGGTCAGCGGCCCACTTCTTTTGCGCGGCAATCCCATCAGCAATAGTCGTCCCCAACGGCATCCCTTCTTTTCCAAAAGCCTCCCCGAGCTTCACCCGAACCAAGTAAGCAGAGATTAGCTTCTTATCCTCTTCGGAGAGATTTTTGACGTGGGGCGCGAGGTCGGTGTCCCACTTGCCTGTATCAGTTGGAATGATCGCCTCAGTGGGCTTTGAACATCCCGCCAAGGCGACACAAAACGCCAACGCAAACCCACACAAGACCCTTGATTGCATAGCTCCTCCCAGTGCTACCGGACCAGCACACATGTGCCCGGCAGGTTGTTTCAAAACAATTCTCCATCGCAAAACGTTAGTCATGCCTATTGACTGAGTCATTAGTTATGACTAACAATGCGCCCATCGTTAACTAACGAGGGCCACATGCAAACCCACCCCACCCCCAGTGCACCCGCGTGCACAGAGCCAAGCTCGCAGCACGAGACCGCAGCCAACCCCACCCCCTACACGCTGCGGTTCATGACCTGGCAGTGCGGCCACCACGGCCAGCGCCCCGAGGACATCCCGGTCCACAGCATTGAACAAGCTCAGGCCATCGTGAATGCGCTGGGGTACGCGATCAGCCAGCCAGGCCATGCACGCGCCGCGCTGTTCAACGCCGACCGCGGCACGTCCATCTACATGACCGACGACCATGCCGACCCGATCCAGAAGGATGAATGGCGCTGGGCGCAGCGCACCACGATTTACCACGCTACGCCGGATGAACTGGCCGAGCTGATGGGCCTGCAGGCCGCTTTCGATTACGCCTACGGTGGGGAGCTGAAGCAATGGGACGGCACGTCCTACCTTGATGAGATGGAGGTAGTCACCGCGCTGGATGTGGCTGCTATCGAGGCGGCGGTGGCCCCGGTGAGCTGGTACGAGTCCGACCGGCGGCAGGCAGTGTGCGACGTGCCGCCCGTCCTCAAGCCAGCAGCCGAGCTGCTGGAAGAGCTGCGCGAGGCTGCGCAGGAACTCGCTGCCGAAGCTGAAGAGCAAGGCGGTGCCGCATGACACGCCGCCCCACGAACGACGAGTTGCTGGCAATGCGAGTGCGGGAGCCGCGCAACGGCCAACGGACAACAAAGGTGTTCGTCCGCCTACCCTACCAAGGGTGTGCATTGATTCACGTAGACGCCGCCCAGTTTGAAGCGGCGCAGCGCGACAGACCTGATTTGGACGCCCTGTGCGCCCAAGCCTGCGCCACGGTAGCCGAAGAAGTGGATTTCCACGCTACCACCACGCTGGCCATGCAGCACCGCGAAACAGCCGCCATCCGGGCGCGCCTGGACAAGGCCTTGTTCCGCCACATGTACGAGGCTGCAAGCGCCATAGCGCTCTGCAACGACGACGGCGGGGACATGCAAGCCCGCTGGCTTGCCGTAGCCAAGCATGCCGGCATCAACCCCATCTCCTACCCGTTCGCCATCGACAACGGGAGGGCTGCGCCATGACCTCAGCCCGCGCCCTGCACATCGTGCAAACCACCGGCTGGTCCGACTACCTGCGCCCCTCCAACGGCGACCGCCGCTTTGCGGTCATCAAGGCCCCGCAGCTCCACGAGTTCCGCATCAGCGTGCCAGGCCACGACCCCTTCCACGGCCTGTTCCCCAACGCCAACGCGGCCCGCCTGCAGGCCGAACAGATCTACCCCGACGCGCACCCCGCCAGCGTGGTGTGCACGTCCCGCACCCGCCTGGAGGCCCACCAATGACCTACCAAGTCCCGCCCTACCGCCCCCCAGCCAAGGGCGCGCCCAGGGCGCTGCGCACGCCCTTCGTTCCCGTACAGCTGGTGCAGTCCACCAGCCGCCGCAAGCGCCCGCACTGGCTCGTGCGCGCCGTCGGCGTGGTGGGCAAGGCCTTCTTCCTGTCCTTCTGCGTGTTCGTGGGGTTGGTCACCTTCAGCGTGGCCTACCACTACCTCACGCTGGTGGGGTGAGCTGTGCACGCGCGTGCACAACCCACTGCGGGCACCTTCACGCTGCGCATCAGCGGCAAGGTCACCCGCAGCACCTGCCGCTACACACGCCACGGCGTGCCCGTGGTCGAGCTGGAGATAGAGGACGGCACCACAGGCCAAACCGTCTGCATCAGCCACCACTACCCCGACAAGGGCACCGCCAGCTGCGTTGCCGCCCGGTCCCTTGCCAGCCGCATGCAGGGCCAGCACGCCGACCTGCAGGCCATCAACCCCCGATTCAAAGCCAAGCGCCTGGAGTGCGAGGCAGACCTGATCAACCCACCCCAAACCAGCGCGCCCCGCGCCGACCTCGAATGAACTGCAAGACCACCACCATCCACATTATTGACCAGCCCGGCGGCGGCGTCATGGTGTACACCACCGCCGGCACGTCGCTGCCAGGCCAGCGCCTCACCCCCGGCCAGGCGCTGGCCACCGACCTGCTCACCCAGTGCGCCCACCGCGCAAGCGATGTGCGGTACTGGCACGGCAAAGACAAGGCCATGGAGCTGGTGCAAGAGCTGGTAGACCCCGAACAGTACGGCTACGCAGTCAGCCACGAGGTCTTCCGCGCAGCCAGCCGCCTGCTGGGCAGGCCCACCCCCAGCCAGCCAGGCGAGGTGCCCGCATGAGTGCGGCAATCATCACTGAACGCCGTCCCGAGCAAGACACCGTGCCAACAGGACCGCTGCGGTTCGTTGTCTGGATTGACGACAACTGCGGCTATGGCTCTCCCAACTGGGAGATGGACTACGGCTACTGCCGCACCGACCCGTCCGAGCCCTTGCCGGAAGCGCTGGCACACGCTGCCTACACCCGCAGCCGCGGCTACCCATCGCTGCTGATGCTGCCCGGCAAAACGCCCCGCACCGATGGCCTCTTCTGCCTTCCCTGACCCCACAGGAGACACCATGAACCTTCAACACCTGGCACGCACGAAGCCGCGCTTCCGCGGCGGCAAGGGCGGCGGCAAGCCACACACCCCCACCCCGGGCAAGGGCCGCAAGTCCATCCTGATCTACGGCTCCCAGGGCAGCGGCAAGAGCGAGGAAGCGGGGGAAGAGCTGTGCAGGCACTTCGACCTGCCTTACCTGCTGCCCGACTGGGTACCAGGCGAACGCTGGCCCGAAGAGGACCACATCGTCTTCAGCCACTGCCCGCCCCCCGACCACCAGCGCCGCGCCATCCCCATCCAGACCGCGCTGGCAATGCTCCAACACAACGCCCCCGGCTACCCCTTCTGAGGTCTCATCACCATGGCAACCGAAGTAGACGACACCCGTACCCGAGCCCTGCCCACGCCCGGAGCAGGCCCCCAGATGCGCATGCTGGCCGTGGCCGGCATCGTGGCCAGCACCACCAACCCGCGCAAGACCTTCGACCAGGCCAAGCTGCAGGAGCTTGCCGACAGTATCAAGGCCATGCACGTGCACCAGCCCATCCTTGTGCGGCCGCTGCCTGCGGCGCGGGTTGAAGAAACGTCCCGCGCGCTCAAACACAACGTGCCGGCCTGGCCCTTTGCCACCACCCGCAAGCGTGAGCCCATTGAGTACGAACTGGTGGCTGGTGAGCGCCGTTGGCGCGCCTGCCAGCTGGCGGGCGTGGCAGAGATCCCCGCGATGATCCGCGAGCTGACCGACGACCAGGCCCTTGAAGTGCAGATTGTTGAAAACCTGCAGCGCGTAGACGTGCAGGCCCTGGAAGAAGCCGAAGGCATCAACGCGCTGATCAAACACAGCCACATGACAGCGAAGGACGTGGCGCAGCGCATCGGCAAGAGTGTGCGCCACGTCTACCAGCGCCTGCAGCTGCTCACCCTGTGCCATGAGGTGCAAGAGGCTATGCGCACCGGTGGGCTGGACGCCACCAAGGCCCGCGAGATCTCGTACATCCCGGACCCTACCTTGCAGCAAAAGGCGCTGACTTACGCGTTGCAGAAGGAATGGAACGGAGAGCCGTTGCACAGCTCTCGAGAACTCGCGAGCTGGATCAGCAGCAACATCATGCTGCGCATGGACCGGGCCCGGTTCGACATTGCGAGCGACAGGCTTCACCCCGAGGCCGGCGCCTGCGGCACGTGCCCGAAGCGCACAGGAGCCAACCCCGACTTGTTCGGCAGCGACGGCCCGGACCTGTGCACTGATCAGGCGTGCTATCGCAAGAAGGAGGCCCTACACGATGAGGCTGCAGTTGCGAAGGCCAGGAAGACAGGGCACAAGGTCATCACGGCCGACGAGGCTCGGGGGTTGATTGTTCCAACGTCGTATGAGGACCGCCCAAATTTCAAAGGCTTCACGCTATTGGACGAATCGGCCTATGGCATCGGCGTGATTGGCACCACCGCGCGGAAAGCCCTGGGCTCTGACTGCCCCGAGACCACCATCATCATCCACCCACTGACTGGCAAGAGCATGGAGGCGGTGAAGACCAGCACCGCCAAGCGCCTCATCAGCGAGAAGCGCCAGGCCGCAGCCGCCAAAGAGGCCGACAAGGAAGTGGCCAAGAAAGCCGCACTGCCGGTGGACAAGCGCCCCGAGTACCGCACTGCCTGGCTGAATGCCAGCGCTGATGCCGTGGCCGCAAAGTTCCAGGGCGCTGATGTAGTTGTGCCGGCCGAGGCGCTGCGCGCCTACCTGATCGATGCCGCCGGCTACGAAGATGAAGGCCCGATTGGCGAAGCTCTTGGCCTACCAACCGAGTTTGATTGGTCAGAGATGGAGAACCGGCTGCACTCCATGCCGGCGGCAGAGGTGCCCGGCGTCTTCACACGGTGGCTGCTCTACCGCGCCATGGGCAGCACATATGGCGATGTGCTGGGCGACTCCACCCACATGCTGCCCCTCCTGGCGGGCGTTGCGGGCGTTGACGTGCGCGAGGTGCAAGCCGATGTGAAGCGCCGCATGGAGAGCGACGACCGCGCGAAGGAGCTGGAAGAGGCCGAAAAACGAAAAAAACCAGCTGCCGCGACCAACCTGGCTGCGCAAGCGGGGGAAGGTGCGGAGGGGGGCAAAAGTGCCAAGGCCGGCGCGAAAAAACCGGCTGCGCGCGCGGGCGCAAAGGCCGCTGGTGAGCCCAAGACGTCAAAGGCGCAGGCGTCAGCCGACATCGCGGCCGCGATGCAAGCGCTGGGCGAAGGGTCCACTACAGGCAGCGCTGCCGCGCTGCAGGGCGACGAAGCGCCGGCACCTGCCGGCGCGGGGCCGGTGGATAAGGCGGTGCCCAAGCTCAAGGCCCAGGACGTGGCGCCTGCGGCGCAGGGCAACGAGGCGCAGCCGCCCCTAGGGGGCGGTGCTGCGGTGATTGAGCGAGGCGCACTGCTGAAGGTCAAAGAGACCGCCAACGCGAAGAGCTGGCGCGGCCGCAGCGTGATCGTTGTCGACGTGCAAGCCGGCGGCATCAAGGTGCGTGCTGCCGATCAGCCCACCGCACACGCAGAGCGTGGAACATTCTTCGCCGAAGATCTGGAGGCCCCATCCCAGCCAGCCGGGTCGAAGCCAGGCCCCGCCATCGCCCACTGCACTCCGGTACGGGTCAAGGCCGATGTGCGCGGCCCCGGCGGCAAGAAGCTCAAAGTTTGCGGCCGCGTGGGCGTGGTGGCCAATGCCGGCGGCAGTTTGTTCGTGCACTTCGGCCCCAAGTCTGGCGACGTGCACACGGGCCTGAATTACGAGGACCTGGAGGTGTACACCGCAGATCCGCGTATCGGCAGCAAGGTGCGCGTGATCGGCCTCAAGGCCAGCGGCATCAGAGACCCCTACTTGTGGGAAGAAGGCGTGGTGCAGGCATGTGCAGGGAACGGCTGGGCGGTCAACTTCCCCGGCCGGGGCGAGAACACGTACGAGGCTCGCGAGCTGGAGGTCCTGGCATGAAGGTCATCAGCATCCGCCAGCCCTGGCCATGGCTCATCACCATGGGTTACAAGCCCGTGGAAAACCGCACATGGGAGACCGTCTACCGTGGCCCGGTGGCCATCCACGCGAGCCAGCGCGTGAGCCAGGACGACTACGCCGAGTGCGTGGACTTCCTGCGCACCACCCCGGGCCTGCGCCACATCGTTGACGCGCTGCCGGCACCCGAGGATCTGCCACGCGGCGGCATCGTGGGCCGCGCCGAGCTGGTGGCATGCACGCGCGTGCACGAGTCCCCGTTCTTCACCGGCCCTTTCGGCCACGTGCTTCACCACGCCGTGCCCGTACCCTTCCAGGCCTGCAAGGGCGCGCTGGGCTACTTCCGGTTGCCAAGGGGGGTTGTGCTGTGACTGCCGAACTACACCCCCTCAAGCCCTGCCCTTGCTGCGGCGGGGCAGCAGCCATGCACACCACCGCCGACGGCTGGGCATGGGTGGAGTGCTCACGCTGCCATCTGGGCACCCAGCAGTACCGCAGCGTCATGGACGACTGCCGCCCCCTGGTGGCCGAGGCATGGAACAAGCGCCAGCACGAACCTGCTCAGGAGGAACTGCCGCTATGACGCCCAAAGAGATGCAGACCCTCAGGGCGGCCGCAGCCGCCGCTGGCTTGCGCATAACCCACTGGCGTGAGCCTGGTGGCGCCTACGTCACAAGCGCCACCGAGCAACGCCCCCACCATTGGGACCCGGAGAACGACAGCGGCCACGCACTGGAACTAGCTGCCCTGCTGCGTATACCGATCTGGTTTGAAGATCACGCCGTCGTCGCGGACCAACGCAAATGCGGCGATCTCGGTTGGCGTGTCGAATTCGGCCTCTACGACGGCGAACGGGAACAAGCCATGCGCCGCGCCATCCTCAAGGCAGCGGCACACCGAAAGGCCCCCAAATGACCCACGGCCGCAAACCCCGCACCCAGCGCACGCGCGTACAAGACCCCGCGCGCCTGGCCGCTTGGCAATCTGCGCTGCTCAGCCGCAGCCAGGTCGAAACCATCATGACCCCGCTTCGCCAAGCCTTCACACGGCTGCGCGAGGGCGTGGCCACTGAACTGCAGTGGGCCCACCTGGTCAGTGCCATGAACATCGCCGACTCGGTGGCCATCACCAGCCCAATACGCGGCACGCGCGGGCACATCGAACCCGCGCAGCGCGCCCTGGATGGCGTCATGCGCCGCGCCATGGCAACCGGCGAGTGGCGCCCCACCGCCCTGTTCTACGAAGAGCTGGACCTGATCCGCGACGGCCTGGCCATCTACCACCACCAGCTGCGCCACCTCACGCGCGGCGAGTACCAGCGCGCCGAAGACCACGCGGCCGCAGACGTGCGCCGCACTGCCGGCGCCGTCGTCATCAACCCCACCCCGGCCAGTGAGCAGCTGGCGCTTGCAGGAGTTTGACCATGCCAGAAGCCGTCATCTACATATCGTTCAACCCTGCGTACAACAGCATCCGCTACTGGACACGCGAAGGGGCAGAGCGTGCCCGGCTGGAACAAGAAACGGGCGCCTTGGCCACCCCCTACTTTGCAACGCCAGCCCTTACCGATTCACACCTCAAGGTAGTGCGCGACCTTATCGAACTTGCCCGCCGCGTACACCTGGCGCTGGACGATAGCGAAGAACAACAAGGCCAAGATGGACGCCAACATGCCATTGACGGCCAGCACTTTGATGACCTGTGCGAGGCCATAGACCATCTGGAGGACCTTCCCGACGACAAGCCGGGCGAGATCATGGGACCAAGTAGCAAGGCTGAGTGGGCGCTGCGCCAGGTGCTGGTGCCAGACGGCGGCATTGAGGCCGAGCTGCGCCTGCTGCGCAAGAGGGTCGCCACGTATGAAGCGCGGGAGGCGTTGGGGTGGATTCCGGCGCCAACCCACCCTGACGATGCGGCCGTGGACGAGTTCGCCGCGGATCTCAAGGCTAAGCTGGCCAAGGCCCGCGCAAAGGGGCGCAGCGGCTGGGAAGATACTGCGAAGGTTGACCAACTGGATCTCGCCATGGAGCTACGTCAGCAGCTCCACAAGGGCGACCCGCTGGACGTCGCGGCGCTGGCCATGATGCTGCACATGCGCGGCGAGTCCACCAAGTTGCCCCCGCTGTCCCAGGACCTGGTGAAAGCCATCAAGGACGCGCCTGCTGGAAGCAGCGTGATTGAACACGGCGGGGCCACCATCTTCGTAAGCCGCGACAGCGACCACAGCGCGCCCATTCTTGGCATGATCCCACCCGGCAGCGAACTGCGGGCCCAAGTGGTCAAAACAGCCAACCTCGCGGGCGAGATCCAACTGCAGATGTGCAACGGCGCCGAGGTGCCGCAGGATCTTGAATCCGGCATGGTGGTGGACGTGCTGTACACCCCGGCCAGCAGCGGAGGGGCTGCGTGATGGCCGTCTACGTTGATGACATGTACCTCTCCCCCGCCGGCCAGATGGGGCGCATGAAGATGTCCCACATGCTGGCAGACACCGACGAAGAGCTGCACTCCATGGCCGACAAGATCGGCGTGGCCCGCCGCTGGTGGCAGAGCCCTGAGAAGACCAGTGGCAGTCATTACGACATCGCCATGGGCAAGCGCACCCAGGCCCTAGCCGCCGGCGCCATCGCAATCACCTGGCGCCAGGCGGGCGCCATGAACACCCGCCGCCGGGTCACAGGCGAGCTGGGCGACCCTGCGACGGCCGAAGCCTGGGTGCGGGAACGTTTTGCCGCCAAGCGCGCGGCAAAGGATGCCACCAATGAATGAAACCACCACCGTGGCCGCTTCGCCCGCTGCCTCGCCGCAGTACAACGACAGCAGCCTGCTGCGCGCTTCCGACATTTTCAGCACACCCAAGCGGCGCGGGGTGCTACCCATTGGCAAAACCACCTTCTACCGCTGGCTGGATGGTGGCCTGGTGCCAGAGGGCAAGAAGATCGGCGGCACGCCGCTGTGGCCCTACTCCGTGATCAAGCAACTAGCGGAACAACCACCCCAGTCCGAGTGATGGCGTCGATGCGGTCCGCGTACCACTGCAGGGCCTTGCGCCGCTCTTCGGCCAGCTCTGCATGCGTGTACGCGGCCACCACCTGGCTGCGCTCCTGGTGGGCCAGCAGCAGCTCGATCACGTCACGCGTGAAGCCGTTTTCTTTCAACAACGTGGCTGCCGTGGACCGCAGCCCATGCGGCGCAAACTCCGGCACGCCAAAATCCAGGCGCCCAAACATGTGGTTCAGGGTGGCATCGCCCATGGGGCGCCCCTCCCCTCCCCGGAAGCGCATCGGGAACATGTAGGCCCCGTGCCCCGTCATCTTGTGCAGCTGCTGCAGCAGCTCCAACGCCTGGCGCGAAAGGTACACACGATGCGGCCGCTTCATCTTCATCCGCTCGGCAGGCACATCCCACGTGCCTGCGGCCATGTCCACCTCGCTCCACTGCCCCAGACGCAGCTCAGACTTGCGCAGCATGGTGTAGGCCAGCAGCTTGGCCGCCAGCACCGTCAACATGCTGGCCCCGGCCTGCTTGTCCAGCTCACGCCAGAAGGCCGCCAGCTGCGGCTCGCGCAGGTGCACGTGGTGCTTTTTGGGCGGAATCACAATGGCCCCACGCACCGCGATGGCTGGGTTTGATTCCACGATCAGCTTGCGAATCGCGTAGTTGTACACCTGCTGAACGATCACCCGGCAACGGTCTGCAGTCACCGGCGTGGCCCTGCAGCCTTCCATCACCTTCAACACATCGGCCGCTTTCACTCTGGCCAGCGCCTTGTCGCCAATGTGGGGGTTGATGTACGAGTCCAGAAAGCGCACCACTTGGGCCCGGTACGACGCGGAGCGGTAAAACAGAGTCTCTTTCACCCAGAGGGCCGCAAAGTCGCGGAAGGCCACCCCGCGCCGCTCTTCCTCGATCCGGGTCTGCTCATCTCGCTTTCGCTCTTCCACGGGGTCTATGCCCTGCGCAACCTTGGCCCGCATGAGCGCGTGCACATCGCGGGCCTGCGCAATGGAAATCTCAGGAAACGGGCCGATGGTCAGCTTTGGCCGCCTTCCCTGAAACGAGTAGATGTATCGCCAGATCTTGGTGCCGGTGGTCAGCACCTCGACATACAACCCACCCCCATCCAGGAGCAGATAGTTCTTGTCCCTCGGTTTCGCGGCCGCAAGCTGCGACGCCTTGAGCTGGTAATTGATCGCGCGGCTATCAGTGGCCATGGTGTTCCATGAAGGTTGCAGGCACCCACGCCATGGAACACCATGGCACAGACCATGGAACAGATTGTATAGAACGCGGTGGAACTAACCGGAACGCAACGGGCATAAAAAAGCCCGCGCCATATAGGGCGGGCTGATTTTTTGGAACGCCAGAGAACCGGGTGAAACGGGTTCACATGTTGTCGATCATGACCTGCCCGAAGCCGGAACAGCTCACCTGCGTCGCACCTTCCATCAGGCGGGCGAAGTCATAAGTGACCTTCTTGGAGCCGATGGATTTTTCGAGCGAGCTCAAAATCAGGTTGGCGGCCTCGACCCAGCCCATGTGGCGCAGCATCATCTCGGCCGACAAAATTTCGGAGCCGGGGTTCACGTAATCCTTGCCCGCGTACTTGGGCGCCGTGCCGTGTGTGGCCTCGAAGCACGCCACCGAGTCGGACATGTTGGCACCCGGCGCAATGCCGATGCCGCCCACCTGCGCCGCAAGTGCGTCGGAGATGTAGTCGCCATTGAGGTTGAGCGTGGCCACGACCGAATACTCGGCAGGCCGCAGCAGGATTTGCTGCAGGAAGGCATCGGCGATGCTGTCCTTGATGGTGATGTCCTTGCCGGTCTTGGGGCTCTTGAGCCTGCACCAGGGGCCGCCGTCGATCAGCTCGGCACCGAACTCCTTTTGCGCCAGGGCGTAGGCCCAGTCGCGGAAGCTCCCTTCGGTGTACTTCATGATGTTGCCCTTGTGCACGATGGTCACGCTGGGCTTTTCATTGTCGATGGCGTATTGGATGGCCTTGCGCACCAGGCGCTCGGTGCCTTCGCGCGAGACGGGCTTCACGCCCAGGCCGGACGTATTGGGGAAGCGGATCTTCTTGACGCCCAGCTCCTCGCTCAAAAACTTGATGAGCTTCTTGGCCTTGTCGGATTCAGCTTCGAACTCGATGCCGGCATAGATGTCTTCGGAGTTCTCGCGGAAGATCACCATGTTGGTCTTCTCGGGCTCCTTGAGCGGCGAAGGCACGCCCTTGAAATACTGCACCGGGCGCAGGCAGACGTACAGGTCGAGCTCCTGGCGCAGTGCCACGTTGAGCGAGCGGATGCCCCCGCCCACGGGCGTGGTCAGCGGGCCTTTGATGGAGACGACGTATTCGCGCAGCACCTGCAAGGTTTCGTCGGGCAGCCAGACATCGGGGCCATAAACCTTGGTGGCCTTTTCACCGGCGAAGACCTCCATCCACTGGATCTTGCGCTGGCCGCCGTAGGCCTTGGCCACGGCGGCGTCCACCACCTTGATCATCACGGGCGTGATGTCGCGTCCGGTACCGTCGCCTTCGATGAACGGGATGATGGGCTGGTCCGGCACATTGAGCGACATGTCGGCGTTGACCGTGATCTTCTGCCCTTCGGCGGGCACGGTGATGTGCTGGTAGCTGGTCATGAAACGGTGGTCTCCAGTGGAAGCTGACAGGAATCAGCAGGTGATGCCTTGCCGGCATTCAGAACCGAACAATTCTAATGACAAAAAAAATCGCAAAAGACCCTGTCAACGCGCCCGCCACTGCTATCGTTGCGAGTGGAGCTGTGCGATTTTTGCGCATGGCCCTCAACCCTTCGTTCAACAACACTGGAAACGGCATATATGAAAAAACTCCTCGCTGTCCTGGTGGCTGGCCTGTTCGCTGCAGGTGCTTTTGCACAGGCACCCGCACCGGCTCCAGCCCCCGCTCCTGCCCCCGTCGCCGCACCCGCAGCTGCAGCACCGGCCCCCGTAGCGAAGACCAAGGCCGCCCACACGGCCAAAAAGAAGACCGGCAAGAAGGTCGCCAAGAAGAAAACCGCCCACAAGGCAGCCTGATCTGGGCCTTCAGGGTCCTCTCCGGCCCTAAACACCACCTCGGAATCGCCCGCATTTGCGGGCGTTTTGCTTGGTGGGCCGCACGACGGGCTTGCGGCACGCCCAGCGTTTTGCCAGCATGCGCGCCCTGCCTTGGAATTTTTGCGGCCCGCGTGCCTCCATCGTCAGGCAGGCGCGCTGGCTCCAGTGGCCTGCTTTATTCAGCCCGTGCAGCGCCACTGCACGCAACCCCTGCCCCATACTCTCGCCGTCCAGTCCTGTTGAACCGAAAGCATCTCCCATGAAGACACCGCTGTTTGCAATCGCCGCCGCTGCACGCCCCACGCTGGCGGCCACCCTGTTGCTGGCCCTGGGCCTGGTGAGCACTGCGGCCACGGCCCAGGAGGGCCCGCAGCTCAACCTGCAGCGTGTGGAGCTGACGTCGGGCATGCACCGCATCGATGCTCAGGTGGCGGCTACGCCGGAGCAGCGCCAGACCGGGCTCATGCACCGCAAGGAGATGCCCCAGCACGAGGGCATGCTGTTCGTCTTCGAGCAGCCCGCGCAGCAGTGCTTCTGGATGAAGAACACCCTGCTGCCACTGACGGCCGCCTTCGTGGCCGACGACGGCACGGTGGTGAACCTGGCGGACATGAAGCCGCAGACGCTGGACTCGCACTGCTCGGCCAAGCCGGTGCGCTATGTCCTCGAGATGAACCAGGGCTGGTTTGCCCAGAAGGGCATCAAGGCCGGTGCCAAGCTCAACGGGGCCCCGTTTCGCCGCCAGTGACGCGAGCGGCCCGCGCACCATGAAAAAAGCGGCCCCGGGGCCGCTTTTTTTTGTGGGCCCCGCCGCGCGATGCAGCGGGATGGCCTGATCGCGATGGATCAGGCGAAGTTGGCTTCAGCGAACTTCCAGTTGACCAGCTTGTCGAGGAAGGTCTCGACGAACTTGGGACGCAGGTTGCGGTAGTCGATGTAGTACGCGTGTTCCCACACATCGACCGTCAGCAGTGCCTTGTCGGCGGTGGTCAGGGGCGTGCCAGCGGCACCGGTGTTGACGATGTCGACGCTGCCGTCGGCCTTCTTCACGAGCCAGGTCCAGCCCGAACCGAAGTTGCCCACGGCGCTCTTGACGAAGGCTTCCTTGAATGCAGCGTAGCTGCCCCACTTGGCGTTGATGGCTGCTGCCAGCGCGCCCGATGGCTCGCCGCCGCCTTGGGGGGCCATGCAGTTCCAGAAGAAGGTGTGGTTCCAGATTTGCGCAGCGTTGTTGTAGATGCCGCCGCTGGACTTCTTGACGATCTCTTCGAGCGTCAGGTTTTCGAACTCGGTGCCCTTTTGCAGGTTGTTGAGGTTCACCACATAGGCGTTGTGGTGCTTGCCGTGGTGGTACTCCAGCGTTTCCTGGCTGTAGTGCGGTGCCAGGGCGTCGATGGCATAGGGCAGCGGGGGAAGGGTATGTTCCATGGTGTTTTCCTCGTGGTTTGAAATTCTGGGATGCATGCCACCTGCAGCGCTCACCTCGGCAATGCAGTCGGACACAGCGCGAAAGGGGCATTGTAGGAACATCGGATGACCTGTGCAGGCTCCTGCCCGGCCCCGCCCTCAAAAAGCTTCAGATGGCGCGCACGTCCTACAGCGGCGACCGAACCTGCCGCCCTCACTGCGCCATCACGCGCCCTGTGCCGCGGGCCGGGCACCCACCCACGGGACTACAGCAGGCGGGGCTGGGCGGCCACGGTCACATCCACCGCTCCATCGGCCAGCGTGGCGCGCAACGCATCGCCGGGCTGGGCCTGCCCCACGCTGGTCACGGCGTGGCCCTGGGCGTCCGTCAGCAATGCGTAGCCGCGCTGCAGCACCAGCCGCGGGTCGAGCAATTGCAGCCGCAGGGCTGCGCGGTCCAGCCGCTCTGCCTGCTGGCCGATGCGGCGCTGCATCTTGACAGGCAGATCGGCCTGTAGCGCCTGCTGGGTCTGCGCCAGCTGCTGCAATTTCAGGAGCATTCCGTGGCGCATGTGCTGCGACAGACGCGCCAGTTGCAGTTGCTGGCGTGCGACGAGGCCCGAAGGGCGCCCCAGGCGGCCCGCGGCCTGGTCCAGCCGCTGGTGCCGGCTGTCCAGTTGGCGCTGCAGGCTGTCTTCCAGGCGCTCGGCCATCAGGTCCAGCGCCCCCAGCCACACGGCGCGCGGCTGGGACACGAGTTCGGCCGCCGCCGTGGGTGTCGGCGCGCGCAGGTCCGCGCAGAAGTCGGCGATGGTGAAGTCGGTTTCGTGGCCCACGCCGCAGACGAGCGGCACCGGGCTCTGGACGATGGTGCGCGCCAGTTGCTCGTCGTTGAACGACCACAGGTCTTCCATGGAGCCCCCACCGCGCACCAGCAAGATCGTATCGATGGGCGTCGTGGTGCCGTGATCGGCCCCTGGCGCTTGCCCCGCCTGCGCGAGCCGATACAGTTTTGATAGCGCCGCCACCAGCGATGCAGGCGCTGCACCGCCCTGCACCTGGGCCGGGACCAGCACCACCGGGATGTGCGGCACGCGGCGGCGCAGTGCGGTGACCACGTCGTGCAGCGCCGCTGCGCCCAGCGACGTGACCAGCCCGATGCCGCGCGGCATCAGGGGCAGCGGGCGCTTGCGGGCGGCGTCGAACAGGCCCTCGGCCTCCAGTTGTGCCTTCAGGCGCAGGAACTGTTCGAACAGGGCGCCCTGCCCTGCACGCTGCATGCTTTCGACAATGAACTGCAGGTCGCCCCGGGCCTCGTACACGCCGATGCGCCCGCGCAGCTCGACCAATTCGCCATCGCGCGGCGAAAAGTCAAGCAGGCTGGCGGCACGCCGGAACATTGCGCAGCGCAACTGACCGTTCGCGTCCTTGACCGAGAAGTAGCAATGACCGCTGGATGCGCGCGAGAAGCCCGTGATCTCGCCGCGGACCGCGACAGGATTGAACCTTGCCTCCAGCGCATCAGCAATGGCGCGGCACAGCGCGCCAACTTCCCAGACGCGCGGCGTCGCAGCGAGGCCTGGACGCTCAAGCATCGGCCACAGCGGGGTTTGGCGGCGTTGCCACCGGGGAAGTACTCCACAGAACGGAGGGAGCGACCGTAACGCCGGCCAAGCCTGCGCAAAATGGCCGCATAGCACGTTTGCACGTGCAAGCTGTTGATTTATAAGGATTTTTCACTGCACAATTTTTCATCAATCTGTTGCAATCACGCAGCGACGCCACTTTGCGGGCTGCCGGGGACGGGTTTCCCACAAAGTTATCCACAGTTTTTGTGGGTGAGCGGCAGGCCGTGGTGGGCGGGCAGCAAGGTAACTGTTTGTGACGCAAACTGGCGCCGGAGGGGGCGGGAAGCTGGGCCATAATCGCCGATTGCTTCATCTGCGCGGAGAGAGATTTGCTGTCCATCATACAAGCCGCAGGCTGGCCGATCTGGCCCCTGATTGCGTGTTCCGTCCTGGGACTGGCGCTGATTTTCGAACGTTTCCTGGCCCTGAAAACCGCCCGCGTCGCCCCGCCCAAGCTGCTGGATGAAGCGATCACGGTGTCCTCCAAGGCCATTCCCACGCCCGACGTGGTGAACCAGCTGGCGCAGAACTCCGCGCTGGGCGAGGTGCTGGCCAGCGGCCTGCGCACCATCAACAGCAACCCCCAGTGCAGCGAAACCGACCTGCGCGCCGCCATGGAAGGCACGGGCCGCGCCGTGGCGCACCGGCTGGAAAAGTACCTGGCAGCCCTGGCCACCATCGCCTCTGCCGCGCCTTTGCTCGGCCTGCTGGGCACGGTGATCGGCATGATCGAGATCTTCGGCTCGCAGTCTGGTGGCGGCGGTGTCGGCCAGGCGATGGGCGGCGGCAACCCTGCGCAGCTGGCGCACGGCATCTCGATTGCGCTGTACAACACGGCGTTCGGCCTGATCGTGGCCATCCCGGCACTGATCTTCTGGCGCTACTTCCGCGCCCGCGTCGATGCCTATCTGCTCACGCTGGAGCTGGCCTCCGAGCAGTTCGTGCGCCACATCCTGCGCCTGCGCAAGAAGTGAACTCCCCCTTGAGACGCCATCGTTCCATTCCCCCGTTGTTCAGCGCTGCGCGCCAGGGGCCTATGGATGCCGCCTGTGCGGCGGGGCGGCCATTGAACGGCGGCCGCTCGCAAGGGCCGCGCCGGTTTCCAAAGCCCGCTGTCACGGCGTGCAGCAGATTGGATCGTTGACATGAACTTTCGCCCCCGCACCAAGGAAGAGCCCGAGATCAACCTGATCCCGTTCATCGACGTGCTGCTGGTGGTTCTCATCTTCCTGATGCTGACCACCACCTACAGCAAGTTCACCGAGCTGCAGCTCACGCTGCCGGTGGCCGACGCCGAGCAGCAGCGCGACCACCCCAAGGAAGTCATCGTGTCCGTGGCGTCGGACGGGCGCTACGCCGTCAACAAGACCGGCGTCGAAGGCAAGAGCGTGGACGCCATTGCGCAAGCCCTGCGCACCGCGGCCACCGCCGGCCAGGGCAGCGTCGTGATCATCAGTGCGGACGCGATGGCGCCGCACCAGTCCGTGGTGTCCGTGATGGAAGCGGCCCGCCGTGTCGGGCTGACGCAGATCACGTTTGCCACTCAGTCCTCCGCAGCGGGGCGCGCGGCCAGCCGCTGACCCGCATGGCGGGCTGGGTGCCAACGGTTCTCTATCTGGCTGCGGGCTCGCCTGAGCGCCATGGGCTGAAGGCCCCCCACCCGGTGCGCCGCAGCGCCCCCCATGCAACCCTAGGCGCCACAAGCCGGAACGCCAGGGCCCAGGCCTGGCCCCGCCGCAACGCGGCCGACAGCACACCATGAGCCGGCCGCCCGGGCAACCAGCGCCCGCCCCCTCTTCTCTCACTTCCTCATCACCCCGCGCACAGCCCGTTCCTGCCGCGCAAGGCCTGCAGAAAGCCTGGCAGTCACGCGGCCCCTTGGCCTGGGCGCTGTGGCCCGTGTCGATGGTGTACCTGGCCTTGGTGTCGCTGCGGCGCTGGCTGTACAAGGCCGGGGTGCTCGCCTCCAGCCATCCGGGCCGGCCCGTGATCGTGGTGGGCAACGTGATTGCTGGCGGTGCCGGCAAGACCCCCGTGGTGATCGATCTGGCCCGGCACCTGCAGTCGCGGGGGTTGCGCACAGGGATCATCTCGCGCGGCTATGGCCGGCGCACCACCGATTGCCGCGAGGTGCGTGGCGACAGCCTGGCCGCCGACGTCGGCGACGAGCCTGCGCTCATTGCGCGCCATCTGGCGGCCAACGCCCACGCCCCCGTGCCGATCTTCGTGGCGCGGCAACGCACTGAGGCGGCGCACGCCCTGCTGGCGGCTTACCCCGAGACCCAGGTGATCATCTGCGATGACGGCCTGCAGCACCTGGCGCTGCGCCGCGACGTGGAGATCTGCATCTTCAACGACCAGGGCATCGGCAACGGCTTCCTGCTGCCCGCGGGCCCCTTGCGCGAGCCGTGGCCCCGGGCGGTGGACATGGTGCTGTACGCCGGCCATGCGCCTCCCCGCAGCGACGCGCCCGGCTTTCGCCTGGACCGCCGCCTGGCCGACTACGCGCTGCGCGCCGATGGCAGCCGGGTGCCTTTGCAGGACCTGCGGGGCCAGCCCCTGCACGCGGTCGCCGCGGTGGCGCGCCCGGGCGACTTCTTTGCCATGCTGCAAGCGCAAGGGCTGGCGCTGGCGCATGCCGAGGCACTGCCTGATCACTATGATTTTGATAGCTGGCAGCGCTTACAGGACAAGCGGTACCTGCTCATTTGCACTGAAAAAGACGCCGTCAAACTCTGGCCGCGCCACCCCGACGCGCTGGCGGTGCCGCTGCAACTGCACATCGATCCCGCCTTCTTCCAGGCCCTGGACGCTCGCCTGACGGCCTGAGCCGCTGCACCCGCAAAACGCCCGCATACACCGCCCGCGCCACCGCTATCATCCCCGCCTGCCTGCCCGACGAACGCCCTTTTCCCGAGAGCCACACCATGGACCCCAAACTGCTTGAACTGCTGGTCTGCCCCGTCACCAAGGGCCCGCTGACGTACGACCGCGAGGCGCAGGAACTCGTCTCGCGCAGCGCACGCCTGGCCTACCCGGTGCGCGACGGCATCCCGGTGCTGCTTGAAAACGAGGCCCGCACGCTGACCGACGAGGAACTGGAGCGGTGAGCGCGCTGCCCGCCACGCTGCCTGGAGGTGACGAGGCCTTCACGGTGCTGATCCCGGCGCGCATGGCGTCGAGCCGCCTGCCCGACAAGCCCTTGGCAGACATCGGCGGCCTGCCGATGGTGGTGCGGGTGGCGCAGCGCGCCGCCCACAGCGCCGCGAGCCGCGTGGTGGTGGCCGCGGACGATCCGCGCATCCTCGAGGCCTGTGCCCGGCACGGTGTCGAGGCCATCCTCACCCGGGCCGACCACGCGAGCGGCAGCGACCGCCTGGCAGAAGCCTGCACCCAGCTGGGGCTGGACGGCGATGACATCGTCGTCAACGTGCAGGGCGACGAACCCCTGATGGACCCGGCCCTCATCGACGCAGTGGCCGCCCTGCTGCCCGCGCGGCCCGAAGCCAGCATGGGCACCGCAGCCCATGCACTGGCCACGTTGGCCGACTACTCCAACCCCAATGTGGTCAAGGTGGTGCTCGATGCCCGGGGCCTGGCGCACTACTTCAGCCGCGCGCCCATCCCGTGGGCACGCGACCATGCAGGCACGGCCTGGTGGCAGGACGGCGCCGCGCAAGCGGCAACACCCGGCGTCGCCGCACTGGCGGGTTTTGCGCCGCTGCGCCATGTGGGCATCTACAGCTACCGTGCGGGTTTCCTGCGGCAGTTTCCCACCCTCGCACCCGCGCCGACCGAGGCGGTGGAGGCCCTGGAGCAACTGCGTGCCCTGTGGCACGGCCACCGCATTGCCGTCTATCTGGCCGGGGAAGCACCAGGCCCCGGCGTGGACACGCCGCAGGACCTGGAGCGCGTGCGCGCGCTTTTCCGCTGACCCCCGGCTCGCTGCGCTGACGCGCGTGCGACTCGCCGGGGTGGTGCCCACCGAACGCGTGCGCCGTATCCACCCCACCCTGGCAGACCACGGTGCAGAGCCGCCCGGGCCCTGAGCTGGCAGGGATGCGGGCCCCCAGGAAAACACGCCCATAAACGGTGCGCCGTGTAAGTCAGGGCAAGGTTGTCACATGCTATCCTCGACTGTAACGAGAGAGAGCATCGCACCCCGGGAGTACTCTGGCCACCGCTGACTGCACGCGGTGGCCTTGGCGCGCCCCGGCCAGCGGCGCCACCCGATTTCTAAACTTCGAGGACTTCCATGAGACTGATTCTGTTGGGCGCGCCTGGCGCCGGAAAGGGCACGCAAGCCACGTTCATCTGCCAGAAGTACGGCATCCCGCAAATCTCGACCGGCGACATGCTGCGCGCCGCCGTGAAGGCTGGCACGCCTCTGGGCCTGCAGGCCAAGGCGGTGATGGATTCTGGTGCCCTGGTCAGCGACGACATCATCATCGGTCTCGTGAAGGAACGCATCACCCAGCCCGACTGCGCGCAGGGCTTCCTGTTCGACGGCTTCCCCCGCACCATCCCGCAGGCCGACGCCATGAAGGCGGCGGGCGTCAAGCTCGACTACGTGCTGGAGATCGATGTTCCCTTCGACGCCATCATCGAACGCATGAGCGGCCGCCGCTCGCACCCGGCCAGCGGCCGCACCTACCACGTCAAGTTCAACCCTCCCAAGGTGCAAGGCAAGGACGACGTGACGGGCGAAGAACTGATCCAGCGCGAAGACGACAAGGAAGAGACCGTCAAGAAGCGCCTGCAGGTGTACAGCGACCAGACCCGCCCGTTGGTGGACTACTACAGCAACTGGGCCAAGGCCGAACCCGCTGCCGCCCCCAAGTACCGCGCCATCAGCGGCACGGGCAGCGTGGACGAAATCACCACCCGCGCGCTGCAGGCCCTGGCCAGCTGACCACCACAGCGACTGGCAACGCGGCGCGCACGGTCTGCACGACCGAGTAGCGCCGGCACTGACCGCACCCCAACGGCGCCTTGACACCAAGGCGCCGTTTTTCTTGGGGGTAGTGAAAGCGCTTTTGCACAGCCTCGTCAGGCCCACCTGTCAGCACAGTTACCTGCACCGCTGCGGACTTGCCGGCTGGGGCATCAAGGCCCGCAGGCTGGCTGGAACGCGCTCCAGACTTATGCGGGCCCCGAGCGCAAGCCGTACGCCTTGCCATCCACGAACAGATACTCGGCCCGCAAGACGGCGTCGCCCTTCTCGTCCCGCAGGGTAAAGCCCACCACCGACACGGCTGCACCGGCTTGGATCTGCGGCACCTGCCAAGCCTGCATGCGCGTCAGGGGTGCCAGTTCCACCTCCCACTGGCGGTCCTTGCGCGTGGGCAGCACCGCCTTGGCCAGCAAGGCCTTGCCGTCCACCGGCGCGGTCTGCGCGGGCACCGCACGCTGCGCCAGGTCGGCGGGCAGCTTCAGCCCGGCCGGAATCTCCAACTGCAGCTCCGCGTGCGGGTTCTGCCAGCGCACGGACTTCACCGTGCCTTCCAGATAGATCGGGCGGTCCGCGTCGAAGCTGCTCCAGCCATGGTGCGCATGCGCTGCCAGCGGCAAGGCGGAGGCTGCCACCAGGAGATGGCGTCGTTGCAGGGTCATCGGGGCTCTCCTTCGAAGATCAATCAGGGAACACAACGGGGGTGCGCACGCTGCAGCAGCCAGACTGCCCAGCCATTGCGGCGCGGCATGCGCTACAGGTAGGCGATCCAGCGGCCACACACCACCACGGCCAGCCAGATGACGGTGGAGACCAGCATCTGCACCTTGGCCACGCCGTCCAGGCGTGCCAGCGAACCCCGGCCATGGAACCACGCCGCGTTGCAACCCGCAAGCATTAACAACAGCATCTTCAAGGTGAATGCGCGGCTGCTGAGCAGTTCGGCGGGCTGGGTGGCGAACATCAGCAGGCCCGAGGCCGCAGCCAGCAGGAAGCCGCACAAGGCCACCGACAGGCTCAGCCGGGCCAGGTCCTTGACCGGCAATGCGGCGCCACGGCCGAACACCCGCAGCTCCAGCAGCACCAGATTGCCCAGCAGCAGTGCAATGCCGACGATGTGGACCACCTCCAGCGCCGGGTAGGCCCAGGCGTGGGTCTTGAGGGAGGCAAAGAGCATGGCCGCGGCGCCTGGGGGCTTGTAGTGTGTTGTGGACTGCTCGGCCGCGCGTCAATGCGAGAGCAGGTCCAGCATCAGCGAGATGCGCGCCTTGACGGGCGAAAGCCCCCGCGAATCCGGCAGGGCATCGCCCGGCTTGGGCAGCACCTGGCCTTCGGGGCAGCGGGTGGAACGCACCACGCGCACGCCCACATCCTGCGCCTTGAGCAGCGCGGCCTCGAGCGCATGGTGGATCGTGCCGTTGCCGGTACAGGCCACCACCAGGCCCTGCACGCCATCGCGCACCAGCGCGTCCACGATGGCGCCGCTTGCACCTGCATGGTTCAGGAGGATCTCGACCCGCGGCCACACGGCGGCATTCGCTATCTTTTCAATAGCTAATGGCGCTTTCTCAGCGGGCGCCAGAGGCCAATCCTGCACCAGGCGGACCCGGCCCTCCTCCACCCACCCCAGCGGCCCGGCGTCGCCGGAGCTGAATGCATGGACGCGGTACGGATGCACCTTCTGCACATGGCGCGCGCCATGCACCTCACCCGCCGCCACCGACACCACGCCCTGCGCGCCCTGCGTGGTGGCCACGGCCACCGCGTCCAGCAGGTTCTGCGGGCCATCGGGGGTGAGCGCGCTGGCCGGGCGCATGGCGCACGTCAGCACCACGGGCTTGGACCGCGCATCCAGAACCAAGCTCAGAAACCACGCGGTTTCCTCCAGCGTGTCGGTACCGTGGGTGATGACCACGCCCTGCACGGCGGGGTCCTGCAACAGCTGCGCGCAGCGCACGGCCAGCGCCTGCCACACCGACATGTCCATGTCCTTGCTGTCGAGCTGGGCCACCTGCTCGGCCTGCAGGGTGGCGCCGCCGGCTGCCAGGGTCAGCCCCGGCACGGCGGCCAGCAGCTGCTCCACGCCCACCTGGGCGGCCGTGTAGCCGATGTTGTCGCCGGCCTGGGCCGAGGTGCCCGCGATGGTTCCACCTGTGCCCAAAACCACAATTTTTTGCCCACTCACTTGCGTACTCCGAAAAACTGGTGAAAAATACAGTTACTGGATTAAAAAACAGTTGTTCGCCACTGTAGCGTCTCCACCGGAAACCACCATGCTCGACAACCCGAAACTGACCGCCCGCCAGCAGCAGATCCTGGACCTCATCCAGACCGCCATCGCCCGTACCGGTGCGCCCCCCACCCGCGCAGAAATCGCGGCCGAGCTGGGCTTCAAGTCGGCCAACGCCGCCGAAGAGCACCTGCAAGCGCTGGCCCGCAAAGGCGTGATCGAGCTGGTCAGCGGCACATCCCGCGGAATCCGTCTGCGCAGCGACACGGTGCGCTCCATCAATGCAGCACGCGGCAGCCAGTTCAGCCTGCCCATCCCGGGCCTGTCTCAGCTGGTGCTTCCGCTCATCGGCCGCGTGGCGGCGGGCTCGCCGATTCTCGCGCAAGAACATGTCGACCAGACCTACAGCGTGGAAAACAGCCTGTTCCAGCACAAGCCCGACTACCTGCTCAAGGTGCGCGGCATGTCCATGCGCGACGCCGGCATCATGGACGGCGACCTGCTGGCTGTGCAGTCCACCCGTGAGGCACGCAACGGCCAGATCATCGTGGCCCGCCTGGGCGAGGACGTCACCGTCAAGCGCCTGCGCCGCACGGCCACCGCCATCGAGCTGCTGCCCGAGAACCCCGACTACCCCGTCATCGTGGTCCAGCCTGGCGAGCCCTTTGAAATCGAAGGCCTGGCCGTCGGCTTGATCCGCAACACCATGCTCATGTAGAGCCCCCTGCCTGGCCGCGCCGCAGGTGGCGGGCGTTTGGTGTACCGGCACAACGTCGGTACGCCAGCCCTGCGGTGCCGGTTGTCATTGCAATCCTGCCTATGTCCAACCCCCGACTTTCGGAGTTTTCACATGGGAATTGCCTTGTCCACCCTGTCCGCCGCCCTGCCCCATTCGCTGCAGAATCTGTCGCGCTGGCTGCACAACCTCGTCCGCCTGGACGAAGCCCCACGCGCTGGCGCCCCGGCTTCATCACCACCTGCCAGCGCCAACCCGCCGGGCGAGCATGGCACGCCGGGCCATGGCGGGCCTGCCGGCGACCAGCGCAGCGCAGGGTCACCACGTCTCCGCCCTTTGCGGGGCAACTGGCCCTTCACCGTCCAGCCGGCTCCACCCGAGCCCAAGGCATCCGCCGCCCGCACCTCCGTGGCGGCCAACCGGTCGTTTCTGTCTGCACCCTGCGGCAGCAGCCGTGATGCATTCATGGCGTCCATCGCATCCAGCGCGCTGCCCTCACGGCCCGTGCCGGCCGTGCGCAAGGTATCCCACGCCAGCGGCCGCCTGGTGATCGCAGGCCGCATGGCCGACGTGTGTGCAGAACTCGACCGCATGGCTGCGTGCGAGGCGCTCCAAGCGTAGAAAGATCATCGCTGCCCAGGCCGGCGGGTGGCGGCTGGCGGCCGGCGCGCCGGTGCTGCACCGGCCTCGGGCTTGCAACCCGCACAGGGTGCTGCAAACAGTGCCGTCGCGACGCGGCGTGCTGTGAGCACTGGCACCAAAAAACGCTGACAACACCTGCTTCGTGGCCGCGGTCGGCTCTGCTGCACTCGCCAGACTTGCGCAGCCCATCCACTCCGTGCGGCTGCGGCAGCCGCCGCGACAATCCGTCACCAAAAGCTGGCGTTTTGGGCCCCCCGAAGACCTGCCAGTGCAGTGCGGCGCTGCGTGCCAAGGCACAATGTCGGGATGAACATCGTGATTCTCGACGACTACCAGGATGCAGTGCGCAAGCTCCATTGCGCCTCTCGGCTCGACGCATACACAGCCAAGGTCTACACCAACACCGTCAAGGGGCTGGGCCAACTTTCCGTCAGACTCAAGGATGCAGACATCATCGTCCTGGTCCGCGAGCGCACGCAGATCACGCGGCAGTTGGTGGAAAAGCTCCCCCGGCTCAAGCTGATTGCGCAGACCGGCAAGGTCGGCAGCCACGTGGACGTGGCCGCCTGCACCGAACGCGGCATCGCCGTGGCAGAGGGCATCGGCTCGCCGGTGGCTCCTGCAGAACTGACATGGTCGCTGGTGATGGCCGCCATGCGCAGGCTGCCGCAGTACATCTCCAACCTCAAGCACGGCGCCTGGCAGCAGTCGGGCCTCAAAGCGGCCTCCATGCCACCCAACTTCGGGCTGGGCAATGTGCTGCGCGGCAAGACGCTCGGTGTCTGGGGCTACGGCCGCATCGGCCAGCTGGTGGCGGGCTATGGGCGCGCTTTCGGCATGAACGTCCGCATCTGGGGCCGCGAAGCGTCGCGTGCGCAGGCCCTGACGGACGGCTACCAGGCAGCCACCACGCGCGAAGAATTCTTCGCGCAGTGCGATGTGATCTCGCTGCACCTGCGCCTGAACGATGAGACACGCGGCATCGTGTCGCTGGAAGACCTGTCCTGCATGAAGCCCACGGCCCTGCTGGTCAACACCTCCCGCGCGGAGCTGATCGAGCCTGATGCCCTGATTGCCGCACTCAACCGCGGCCGCCCTGGCATGGCAGCGGTCGACGTTTTCGAAAGCGAGCCCATATTGCAAGGCCATGCCCTGCTGCGGCTCGAGAACTGCATCTGCACGCCGCACATCGGTTATGTGGAGCAGGACAGCTACGAGCTGTACTTCGGCGCTGCGTTCGACAACGTGGTGAATTTCATCAAGGGCACGCCCACCAATATCGTGAATCCCGGATCGCTGCAGGTGCGCCGCTGAGGCTTTGGTGCGCGCCCTGTTCGGTAGACGGGTGACCAGGGTCGCACCCAGGCGGCCTCTGACCGGCCCCACACTGAATCTCCAGCCTTGACCGGTCGCGGTGCAAGCCCGCATACCGGGATCATCACCGGGCCTGCATTGCGCCGCCAGGCATCGGGCATCGATCAGCGCCGCACACGGACACACCACCCATAAAAAAAGGCTTCCATGAAGGAAGCCTTTTTTGCGCCTGCCGGTGCAGCACTGAATGCTGCACCAGACAGAGAAGGGAAGCCGCTCTGAATTACAGAGGCGTCTTCTTGCCGTCCTTGTAGTTGTACAAGGTGATGGCGGGGTTCTTCATTTCGCCATTGGGTTCGAAGGCGATCGTGGAGGTCACGCCCTTGAAGTTGGACTTGAGCAGCTCGGGGGTGTAGACCTTGGGGTCGACCGAGTTGGCACGCTTCATGGCGTCCACGATCAGGTACGTGGCGTCGTAGGTGTAGGGGCTGTACACCTGGAACTGGTTGGGGAACTTGGCATCGTACTTGGCCTTCCAGGCGGTACCGCCAGGCATCTTGGCCAGCGAAGAGCCGCCTTCAGCGCAGATCACGTTGGCCAGGGTCTTGGCACCGGCAGCCAGCTTGGCGATTTCCGACGTGCAGACGCCGTCACCACCGAAGTACTTCACGTTGCCCATGCCCAACTGTTCCAGCTGACGCAGCATGGGGCCGGCTTGTGGGTCCATGCCGCCGAAGAAGATGGCGTCAGGGTTCTTGGCCTTGATGGCGGTCAGGATCGCCATGAAGTCGGTGGCCTTGTCGGTCGTGAACTGCTCGTCCACCACCTTCATGCCCTTGGCGGCTGCGGTCTTCTTGAACACGTCTGCCACGCCTTGGCCGTAAGCGGTACGGTCATCGATGATGGCGACGGTCTTGAGCTTCAGGGTGTCCACAGCGTAGAACGCTAGGCCAGCGCCCAGGGCGTTGTCGTTGGCGATGATGCGGAACGTGGTCTTGTAGCCAGGCTTGGTCAGGTTGGGGTTGGTGGCAGCACCGGTCACGTGCGGGATACCGCAGTCGTTGTAAACCTTGGAAGCGGGGATGGTGGTACCGGAGTTGAGGTGGCCCACAACGCCTGCGACCTTGGAGTCGCACAGCTTTTGTGCGGCAGCGGTGCCTTGCTTGGGGTCAGCAGCATCGTCTTCGGCCTGCAGCTCGAACTTGATCTTCTTGCCACCGATGGTGATGCCTTGAGTGTTCAGCTCTTCAATGGCCATGCGGGCGCCATTTTCGTTGTCCTTGCCGTAGTGGGCTTGGGCGCCGGAAACCGGAGCCACGTGGCCGATCTTGACCACCTGCTCTTGTGCAGAGGCCACACCAGCAGCAGCCGCGATAGCAGCAACCACGGTCAGTTTCAACTTCAATTGCATATCAATCTCCAGTAAAGATAAACGCTGAGAATGTTCTTGTGTCTCAACGCAGGGGAACATATCGCAATTTACGGGCCAGATCATTAGGGAACACGATTAAATGTGGGGGAAACCACAGGGGAATACCCTGTTAACCCTTGGGCGCCACAGGCGTGCCACTCGCCAACTCATCGGCCACGGCCTCGTACACCGCGTGGCGGACCACCGATTCGATCTCTTCGCGCAGCCGCGGCAGCACCGATCTTGTCTGCTCTTGCACCACTGTGGCGATCGCTTCGCGCAGACGTTGATCCAGCACAACGTCGACACGCTGCATCACGCGGTGCACCATGTATTCCTCGAAGCCATCGGGCAGCGCGCGGGCCACAGCGGGTGGCGCCACCATGGCGCGGGGCGCACTGGCAGGCGGCGGCGCGGGCGCATCGACCGCGGGCAGCCGCCGGGTGAGTACACCCGCGCTGGCAGCCGCTGCCAGCGGGCTTGCCGCGGTGTTCGCATTGGCTGATGCCACTGGCGCAGACGCGGTCGCTGACGCTGACGCTGACACACCTGCAGACCCGGAGGCCGCTGCTGGAGCGGGGATCGATGCCGGCACGGGTGCCGGTGCCGGTGCAGGCCGCTGGGTCATCACCGCGGGCGGTTGCGCGCTGGGCAACGGCGGTCGCACGGCAGACACCTGCACCGCGGGCGCAGCGACACCCGCTGCGGCGGGCCGCACCACTGGCGGCAAGGGCGACGAGACCACCGTGGTGCGCCCGGCTGCAACCGGCGAAGCAGGCGCCAGGGGCGCACCGGGCGCCCCGTGTGCAGGCACGGCATCCGGCGTTTGCACCACTTCGGTGAGCGTGGGAACAAAGCGGGGCGGCGTGCGAGGGGGTTGCTGTGCCATCAGCCGGCTTTCAGCACGAGGTCGTGGCGGGTGATGGCGTAGCCGCGCGATGCATAGTGCTTCCAGCGCGCCCGTGCCTGCATGCGGTCCGACTCATCCTGCGCACTCACCACCTCGACCAGGCGGTCGAACCGGCCGAAGCCTTCGGGCACTTCGGCATGCAGATTCAGCAGCACCTCGTGGTGCGCAGCGGTGCGTGCGTCAATGGCCAGCAGCACGGGCGATGCGTGCACCAGTTCTTCGTCGGCGTCGTCACGGCAGTGCGCCACAAAGTCCTGCGGTGCCAGCGCCCAGAGCATGCGGTCGAGCGCCACCAGCGTGTCGGCGGGCGCCGAGATCACCAGGCGCGCGCCGCTGCGCTGTACCTTGCGCGCAAACCGGCATGCGTACGCCAGCTTGTCGGGGGCATTGAAGTGAAAGGCGACTTCGGTCATGCGCTGTGCCCTGCAGGACTCAGGCGCCGCCGGCCTTGGCCGTGCGCCGGTTCGACGCGGGCTTGGCGGTGGCGGCGCGCGGCGCACCAGCGGCTGCAGCGGCCGATGCGGGCCTGGCAGCCTTGGTCACTTTGGCCGCCTTGGCAGCCTTGCCGGCGGTCGCGCCGGCTTCGTTCAGCAGGTACTGCACCAGCAGTCCCACGGGACGGCCGGTGGAGCCCTTGGCCGCCCCGCCCTTCCAGGCGGTGCCGGCGATGTCCAGGTGCGCCCAGGGCAGGTCGCCCACATACTTTTGCAAAAACTTGGCTGCGGTGATCGATCCGCCCGCGCGGCCCGCCACATTGCCCATGTCCGCAAAATTGCTCTTGAGCCCGTCGGCGTAGTCGTCGTCGAGCGGCATGCGCCAGCACAGGTCCTGCGCAGTGTCACCTGCGTCCTGCAGCGCCGTGGCCAGCGCATCGTTGTTGGCAAACAGCCCGCTGCGCACGCCGCCCAGGGCGATCACGCAGGCACCCGTCAAGGTGGCGATGTCCACCACGGCGGCGGGCTTCAGGCGCGCGGCATAGGTCAGTGCATCGCACAGCACCAGGCGGCCTTCGGCATCGGTGTTCAGGATCTCGATGGTCTGGCCGCTCATGCTGGTGACCACGTCGCCGGGCTTGACCGCGCGGCCGTCGGGCATGTTCTCGCAGGCCGGAATCAGGCCGACCACGTTGATGTCGGGCTGCAGCTCGCCCAGCGCGCGGAACACGCCCAGCACGCTGGCGGCGCCGCACATGTCGAACTTCATTTCGTCCATCTCGGCCGCGGGCTTGATGGAGATGCCACCGGTGTCGAAGGTGATGCCCTTGCCCACCAGCACCACCGGTGCCTTGTCCTTGGCCGCACCGCTGTAGCGCAGCTCGATGAAGCGCAGGGGCTCTTCCGAGCCGCGCGCCACGGCCAGGAAGGCGCCCATGCCCAGGCGGGCGACTTCCGCCGGGCCGTGCACCTTGCACTGGATGCGCGGCAGCTTGGCCAGGGTCTTGGCGGCATCGGCCAGCAGGGTCGGCGTGGCGTGGTTGGCAGGGCGGTTGCCCCATTCGCGCGCAAACTCGACGCCCGAGACCAAGGCCACGCCGGTATCAAAGGCCTCGCGCACGTCGGCCGCGCTGTGCACGCCCACCACGCAGCGACTCAGGGCCCGCGCCTCCACCTTGGACTTGGTGGTGGTGTAGACATAGCTGGCCTCGGCCACCGCCTGCACGGCGGCATTCACGGCCCCCGCCTGCGCCTTGGCGGCAAAACACACGACCACGCGCTTGGTCTGCGGCGCCTTGATGGCGCCGCCCACGGCCAGCAGCGCCTGGCGCACGGCACGGGCCGCACCGTCGCCCGCGCCCAGCAGGATCAACCGGCGGGCGGCGGTGCCGGCGGCCTGGTAGAGCTGCAGGCTCTTGCCCGCCTTGGTGGCCAGATCTCCATTCTTGAGCGCCTGCGCAGCCAGGGTGGACAGCGCGTCCTTCCCGGGCTTGAACCCCTCGGGGATGAGCGCGATCAGCAGATCGCATTTTTCCGACGCGGCCGCAGTGAGTTCAAGGGTCTTGAGATCAAAGTTCATAATCGATGTTTTCCTTTTTCAGCGTGCTCTACAGGCTGCGAGCCAATGTTATTCGATTCATCCATCCGCAAGGAGCTGGCGCGCAGCTTCGGTGCGACGCTCGTGGTGCTGGTGACCGTGGTCATGACCATGATGCTGATCCGCACCCTCGGCCAGGCCTCCCGGGGCAGTGTCAGTCCATCCGATGTGATGCTGGTCATGGGCTTCACCGTCCTCGGGCAGCTGCCCACCATCCTGAGCCTGAGCCTCTTCATCGCCGTGGTCGGCACGCTGTCGCGCATGTACCGCGACAGCGAGATGGTCATCTGGTTCGCCAGCGGCCGCGGCCTCATCAGCCTGCTCAAGCCCCTGGTGCGGTTTGCCTGGCCGGTGATGGCGGTGGTCGCCGTTCTTTCGCTGCTGGTCTGGCCCTGGGCCAACTCGCAGATCCAGGAACTCAAGACCCGCTACGAGCAGCGCAGCGACATCGACCGCATCGCGCCGGGCGAATTCCAGGAATCCTCCAACGGCAGCCGCGTGTTCTTCATCGACAAGGAAAGCGCGGACACGCAGACCGGCAACAACATCTTCATCGCCGCCACCGACGGCACGCGGGAGTCCGTGACATCGGCGCGCAGTGCGCGGCTGGAGACCCAGAACGGCGAGCGCATGGCCCTGCTGACGGACGGCCAGCGCCTGGAGACCACGCGCGACAAACCCGGCGTGAAGGTGAGCGAGTTCTCCGAATACGGCACCCGCATCGGCTCGGCGCCCTCGGGGTCGGCCGAAGAACTGTCTGTCAAGACCCGCGCCACGCATGAACTGGTGATGAACCCCCTGCCCGCCTTCCAGGCCGAACTGGGCTGGCGCATCGGCCTCGCGCTTGCGGCCCTGAACTTCGTGGTGCTGGGCCTGGCCGTGGCCAGCGTCAACCCGCGGGCCGCGCGCAGCACCAGCCTGGTGTTCGCGCTCTTTGCCTTCATCGTCTACTACAACCTCATGACCCTGGGGCAAAGCTGGGTCGGGGCCGGCAGGCTCGGCCTGGCCAGCTTCATGGTGCTGCTGCACGGCGGCATGCTGGTGGCTTCGCTGCTGGTGCTGGCCGCGCGCCACAACCAATGGACCATCCGCCGGCTCTGGCAGGCAGGCCCGACGCCCCGGAGCGCCCCATGAAAACCATCCGCCGACTCATCCACCGCGAAGCCCTGCTGGCCGTCACCTTCGTGACCGCCGGGTTCCTGGCCCTGTTCTTCTTCTTTGACCTGGTGGACGAACTGCGCTGGGTAGGCAGGACGGGCGCGGAGGGCTACCAGCTGTCGCACGCCTTCCTGTTCGTGGTGCTCAGCATTCCCAGCCACCTGTACGAACTGCTGCCCATCACGGTGCTCATCGGCACCATCTTCGTGATGGCGCGCCTGGCGCAAAGCTCGGAGTTCACCATCATGCGCACGAGCGGCATGGGCCCGTGGCGGGCGCTGCGCACCCTGCTGACGCTGGGCGGCGTGTTCGTGCTGTTCACGTTCGCGGTGGGCGACTACATCGCGCCGCTGACCGACCGAGCGGCCCAGTTGGTGAAGGTGCGTTACCTGGGCCGCCTGACCACGGGGGCCACCGGTGCGTGGCTCAAGGAGCGCCAGGAAGACCACTCCTTCGCGGTGAACGTGCGCGCACTCACCCCGAACGGCGGCATGCTGGACGTGCGCATTTTTGAATTCGACGGCAAGGGCCGACTGGCATCGCAAACACGTGCCGCCTCCGGGCAGTTCGGGCCCGATGGCGCCTGGGAGCTTGAAAAGGTGCAGCGCAGCAAGTTCGAGCAGCGCGGCACCGACGGGGCCCGGGTCGAGCACCTGGACACCCCCACGCTGCAGTGGCCCACGCGCATCAGTGCCGACATGGTCGCTGCCTCGCTGCTCAAGCCCGACCGCATGGCCACCATCGACCTGTTCCAGTACATCCGGCATCTGGATGCCAACGGACAGTCCGCCCAGCGCTACGAGATCGAGTTCTGGCGCAAGGTGTTCTACCCGCTTTCGTGCCTGGTGATGGTGGTGCTGGCCCTGCCTTTTGCCTACCTGCATTTCCGCTCGGGCGGCATTGCGGGCTATGTGTTCGGAGGGGTGATGGCGGGCATCAGCTTCTTCCTGCTCAACAACGTGTTCGGCTACGCAGGCAACCTGCAGAACTGGTCGCCGTGGCTGACCGCCGCCGCGCCCGGGCTGATCTACTCCGTGCTGTCCCTGGCCGCCTTCGGCTGGCTGGTGCTCAGGCGCTAGCTGCCCCCCTTGAAACACCCCCCCCTGCCATGAGCCTCAGCGCCATCATCCTGTTCGCCCACGGATCACGCGACCCCCTGTGGCGCGCGCCCATGGAGGCCGTCGCCACCCGCATTGCGGCCGCCCACCCCGAGCGGCCCGTGGCCTGCGCGTACCTGGAGCTGTGCAGCCCCAGCTTGCCCGAGGCCGCTGCCCAGCTGGTAGCGCAGGGTGCCGCGCAGATCACCGTAGTGCCGATGTTTCTGGGCACGGGCAAGCACGCGCGGGAAGACCTTCCGGTGCTGGTGCAGGCGCTGCGCAGCGCCCACCCCGCCACGCAATTCCATGTGCAGCAGGCCATCGGCGAAGACCCGCGCATGACCGCCCTGATGGCCGACATTGCCTGCGAGAGCCCGGCCGAGCGATAAATCCGGCAGGGTCGTCTGATTTCTTTAGATGGTTGCAGCATAATGATGCAACTCTTTAGGCGATATCAGATATGAATCTGCACCAATTCCGTTTTGTGCAAGAGGCCGCGCGTCGCAACCTCAACCTGACCGAGGCCGCCAAGGCCCTGCACACCTCCCAGCCCGGTGTCTCCAAAGCCATCATCGAGCTGGAAGAAGAATTGGGCGTGGACATCTTCGCGCGCCATGGCAAACGCCTCAAGCGCATCACTGAGCCGGGCCAGCATGTGCTCAAGAGCATCGAAGTCATCATGCGCGAGGTGGGCAACTTGAAGCGCATCGGCGAGCAGTTCAGCGCGCAGGACAGCGGCACGCTCAGCATCGCCACCACCCACACCCAGGCCCGCTACGTGCTGCCGGTGCCGGTGGCCCGCCTGCGCGAGGCCTACCCCAAGGTCAATATCAGCCTGCACCAGGCCACGCCGCACGAAGTGGCCCGCATGATCATCGACGAGGTGGCCGAGATCGGCATGGCCACCGAATCCCTGGCGGACTACCCCGAGCTGGTCACCCTGCCCTGCTACGAATGGCAGCACGTGCTGGTGGTGCCCACCGACCACCCGTTGGCGCAAAAAGAGCGCATCGGCCTCGATGACCTGGCCCACGAAGCCCTGATCACCTACCACCCCTCGTTCACCGGCCGCGGCAAGATCGACCACGCCTTTGCCGCCCGCAAGCTGCAGCCGCGCATCGTGCTCGAAGCCATCGACTCGGACGTGATCAAGACCTACGTGCGCCTGGGCCTGGGCATCGGCATCGTGGCCGAGATGGCCATGCGCGACGACCCGCTGGGCGACCTGGTGGTGCGCCCCGTGGGCCACCTGTTCGGCCAGAGCGTGGCGCGCGTGGCCTTCAAGCGCGGCGCCTACCTGCGCAACTTCGTCTACAAGTTTGCCGAGCTGCTCAGCGACCGCCTGAGCCGCGAACTCATCGCCCGCGCGATGACCGGCCATGTCAACGACTACGAACTTTGAAACACCCCCTGAGCCGCTTCGCGGCTTCCCCCTCCAGGGGGACGCCGCCGGTGGCCTGGCAAAGCCAGTTCCAAGGCGTCCGCTGGCTTGGCCTGCTCCGCGGCCTTCGGGCCGACAAACGCCGCGCTGATTTCCCATGATTGACACCACGCGATGAGCACTCCGTCCTTCCCCAGCAAGTTGCCCAACGTGGGCACCACCATCTTCACCGTGATGTCGGCACTGGCCGCAGAGCACCAGGCCGTCAACCTGGGCCAGGGCTTTCCCGACTTTGAATGCGCCCCCGAGCTGGTGAACGCCGTCACGGCGGCCATGCAGGCCGGCCACAACCAGTACCCGCCCATGCCCGGCGTGCCGGTGCTGCGCGAGGCCGTGGCCCGCAAGATCGAAGCGCTGCATGGCCGGGCCTACCACCCCAACACCGAGATCACCATCACGGCCGGCGCCACGCAGGCCATCATCACCGCCATCCTGGCCGTCGTGCACCCGGGCGACGAGGTCATCGTGCTCGACCCCTGCTACGACAGCTACGTGCCCAACATCGAACTGGCGGGCGGCAAGGCGGTGCGCGTGCCGCTCACGCCCGGCAGCTTCCGGCCCGACTTCGGCAAGATCAGCGCGGCCATCACGCCCCGCACCCGCGCCATCCTCATCAACAGCCCGCACAACCCCAGCGCCACGATCTGGACGGCCGAGGAGATGCGCCAGCTCGAAGACCTGCTCGCTCCCACCGACATCCTGCTCATCAGCGACGAGGTGTACGAGCACATGGTGTTCGACGGCGCCGAGCACGAAAGCGCCGCGCGCTTTGCGGGCCTGGCGGCGCGCGCGTTCATCGTGTCGAGCTTTGGCAAGACCTTCCACGTCACCGGCTGGAAGGTCGGCACCGTGGCGGCCCCTGCAGCGCTGACGGCCGAATTCCGCAAGGTGCACCAGTTCAACGTGTTCACCGTGAACACGCCCATGCAGCACGGCCTGGCCGCCTACCTGCAAGACCCGGCGCCCTACCTGCAGCTGCCCGCGTTCTACCAGGCCAAGCGCGACCTGTTCCGCCAGGGCCTGGCGGACTCGCGCCTGAAGCTGCTGCCCAGCACCGGCAGCTATTTCCAGTGCGTGGACATCTCTGCCGTGAGCGACTTGAACGAATCGGACTTCTGCCAGTGGCTCACCCGCGAAGTGGGCGTGGCGGCGATTCCGCTGTCGGCGTTCTACGGCGACGGATTCGACCAGCGCGTGGTGCGGTTCTGCTTCGCCAAGAAGGACGAGACGCTGCGCGCCGCGCTGGAGCGGCTGCGCAAGCTGTGATGCACTGAAGCGCGCCCAAACTCGAAGATGAAAAACAAGAAGCTTCAGATATCGCTTTTCGAATTTCTTCAGTCCGGCTGGTTTGGGCCTCTTACGCCAAAAAGAAATTGCTCGCCCGAAGACATTACGAAAATCTTCGGTCAACCAGACAGCATCGAGATGTACGGGCCCATCGGCCCCAATGGACCCTATCGTGCTGGAGATGAGCGCTGTTTTCCAGTCATCCTGGCCTACGGCGTCATCGAATTTCATTTCGATGCGCCATTGCTGATGTATACGTTGTTCTCAGACTGTTTCTTCTCAGGACGCCCTCGCGGCGGCCCTCTCAAACTGACGGACACGGCGCTGCTGCGCCACAGCAGGCCACTCAATGAATTCTTGATCCTAGCGAAGTCAAGAGGCCTCGAAATCCGCTCGGTCGTTCCAACGCAACCACCGCTTGCAGTGATACTCACAACGAGTGAGGGCGTCACCCTTCACTTCGAGCATCAGGATGCGAGCGCTCCTGGCTCCCAGCCCACCTTGCGGGCTTTCTCATGGGCACACGACTTCCGAGACCGCTCCAGCCCTGCATAGCAAGGTAGGAGCAGCGCGAGTTCAGGCAATGCCCGCATGACCCCAATCGGAGGGACACGCGACCGCTATCGAGCCTGCCTGGCCAGCCACACCCCCGCAGCCGCCAGCGCCATGCCCGCCAGCGCCCAGCCGCTGAGCGTCTCTCCAAACACGGCCCAGGCGATCAGCGCGGTCGTGGGCGGGGTCAGGTAGAACAGGCTGGCCACGTTCACCGCGCCGCCGCGGCGGATCAGCACATTCAGCAAACTGACGGCGCCCAGGGACAGCACCAGCACCAGCCAGCCCAGCGCGAACACGAACTCACCGCTCCATGTGATCGCCATGGTTTCAGTCGCATAGGCCAGCACCGCCATGGCGACGGCACACGGCAGGTACTGGATCACCGAGCCCGTGCGCAGGTCGAACGAGGGGCAGAACCGCTTCTGGTACAGCGTTCCCGCCGTGATGCCCAGCAGCGCCACCAGGGCGGGCAGCAGCATGCCCGCCAAGGCCCCGGCAGGCACGGTCGCCACCTTGCCCGCCACCACCAGCGCCACGCCGCTGAACCCCAACCCCAGCCCAACCCACTGCGCGGGCCGCACCTTCTCGCCCAGCAAGGCGCCCGCGACCAGTGCGGTCAACAGAGGCTGCAAGCCCACCACCAGCGCCGTGATGCCCGACGGCAACCCGTGCCCGATGGCCATGAACACCCCGCCCAGGTACACGCCATGCACCAGCAGGCCCGACACTGCGATGTGCCCCCAGGCCCTGCCTGCCGGGGGCCAGGGCGCGCGCGCCAGCGCCACCACGGCCAGCATGAGCACGGTGACGATGGCAAAGCGCAGCCCCAGGAAGGTCAGCGGCTCGATGTAGGGCAAGCCCAGCTTGGCACCGATGAAGCCCGTGCTCCAGAGCGCGACAAACAGCAACGGGGCGATTGAATCCAGCGGATTCGAGACGGGGGACTGGTGGGGCGTTGCCTGGGTCATGGGGGGCTGAAGATCAAGCGCCCGCCTGCAGCAGCCACACCGGATTTGGGAGGATGCCAAGGCAGCGGCAGTGCGGCAGAGGGCCCGCCAATCATCGCACCGTCTGCCGGCCACGGGGGCTGCGCCCGCATGCCCTGGTCGCAGCCCCATTCACCAGTCAGGCACAAGCAACTGCCATGACAGCCATGATGAACCAGCCCCAAGCCCCCGCCGTATCCACACCTGTGCGGGCTGCGCGGCAAGCAGGCGCAGGACTGGCGTCTGTTGGTGAGCGCGGCACAGACACAAACCAAGAAAACAAGAGAAAAAGCGGCCCTCGCGCATCCACAAAGCGCTACATGCTACTTATTTGATAGCAAATCAATCGCACACTGCCGCGTCCCCACAGAAGAAAGAGCGGGTGTGAGCAGCCCCACCATCTGCCCACACCCTCCCTTTGCAATCGGGCCAATGTCGGGTGCCGACCCGCCAACGGACAACACGCGCTAGCCCGCAGCCACCGCCAGGCCCAGGGCGGGCTGGTGATCCAGGCCGCCCACCACGCGGCTGTTGCTGAAGCGCTGCTCCACCTGCCTGAGGAAATGGGTGAGCAGCAAGCGGTACAGGCCATCGCCCAAGGCTGCGTCCTCCACCCCCACATCGAGGTTCGGGTTGTCGTTGATCTCGATCACGTACACCCCGGACGCCGTGGCCTTCAGGTCCACGCCATAGAAACCATCGCCCACCAGGCGGGCAGAGCTGACAGCCGCCGCCAGCACCTGCGGGGGCACCTGGTCCAGCGGTATGGCCTGCACCCGGCCCTCGGTGTACTTGCCATTGGCCGTGTGTTGCAGGATCTGCCAGTGGCCGTCGCACATGAAGTACTTCGCTGCAAAGATGGCCTGGCCTGCCAGCACGCCGATGCGCCAGTCGAAGTCGGTGTACATGAACTCCTGCACGAGGATGATTTCCGACTCCTTGAGCATGTCCCGGGCGATGCCATGCAGCTGTTCAAAGTTCTCCGCCTTTTTCACACTGCGGCTGAACGCACCGTCCGGCACCTTCACCACCACCGGGTAGGCCAGCCGGTGCTGCATGTCGGCCAGCGTGCGGCGGCTGACCATGTGCGTGAGCGGGGTGGCAATGGCATGCTCGCGCAGCAACTCCGCCAGAAAAGCCTTGTTGGTGCAGCGCAGGATGGACGCGGGGTCGTCGATGACCGGCATGCCCTCCGCCATGGCTTTGCGCGCGAACTGGAAGGTGTGGTGGGTCACGGCCGTGGTCTCGCGGATGAAGAGTGCATCAAACTGGGTCAGCCGCGCCAGGTCCTTTTTTTCGATCAGTTCCACGGCAATGCCCATCTCCTGCCCCACATCGACCAGCTTGCGCAGGGTCTTGAGGTTGGACGGCGGGAGACGATCGTGCGGGTCGTGCAGCACCGCCAGGTCCATGCGCGGCTGGGGCATCGCGATCATGGGGCGCCAGCTACGCCGTGTGTACTGGAGCAGGGCTTGCACGAAGACCTCGTCGCGCGCGGCATCGACATCGCGCAGGTCCAGCGCCTGCAGGCCACCGATCTGCCATTGGGCCGACTGCTCCTGCCTCTCCAGCGTGACCTCCATCAGCGGGCAACGGAACAGCTCGAAGCTTTTGCGAGCCAGCGCAGCCAGTGACGGGTCGTCCATGATCCCGAAGAAGACATGCAGCGTCAGTGTGTTCACCGAGCGCGGTATCTCCTTGAGCGGACCAATCAGCCGGTTCAGCTGCGCCAGCGCCGAAGGCTCGAGGCGTTTGCGCTGCAGGCTCAGGATGGTGTCCACACTGGGCGTTACGCGGTCACCACGCGCCTCGGCCAGCAGCGAGCAGTAGTAGCCCATGCTGAGGTAGCCGTAGCTCCTGCACAGGTTGGTGACCTTGCGCACGCGCCCACGGTGCAGCGGCTGCTCTGCAACGAATTGCTCTGCCGTGATGACCTTGATGTCGGGCTGGCTCCATCGAAAGTCGGCCAGTTTTTCCACCACGATGACATGTTCTGAGGACAATTTATTTCTTTCCAGAAAGGATGACGGCCGCAGTGCGCCCACGGCGCCCATACCTTGCGACTTTCTTGAATTCACTCCAGCTGATGGACACACCGCCGTCCGGATCACCGGAACGTGCCATGGGGTCCAGCAGGCGAAACACCGCACCGTCGAAACCGGTGATGACCACCCAGTGCGGCGTCTTTTCCCGGTGCAGGCGCCACAAGCTGATGAGCACAATGGGCAGGCGCCCCGCCCGCAGTTGCTCGATCACGCTGTCAGGCGACACGGGCCGCGCATGGATCGGCACCTGGCGCGCCTCCAGTGCTGCCCTGAAGTCGTTCTCCACCAACTGGATCACGTCCTTCTTGCGGGGGTCGCGCACGCTGTCCATGAACAGCGATGCACCGGCAGCCGCATACACCGACACCTCAAAGCCGTGGGCCAGTGCGGCATGCGCCAACCCGAAGGGCCCACACCCGCCATGGCCTGCGGCCATGAACACCGTGGTGGCCTCGCGCCACAGGCGGATCTCGGCCGCCTGGTTCACCGGCATGGCCGGGTCCATGGCGGACATCGCCATCAGCAGCGCACAGGGGCCACAGGTGAAGTCCAGCGTCTGCGCATAGTGGCGCACCTGGTACGACGCCGCCGCCTGGGCCAATGCGCCATCGAACAGGTCCTTCTGAAAGCACAGGGCCTGTTCGCCATCCTCGTAGTAAGCGGTTTTGCAACCGGTGTGCACAAAGCCGTGGCGCGCGAACAGACGGTGCGCCGACAGGTTGCCAGCCCTGCTCTCCAGCCGCAGCACCGCACAGCCCGCATCACGCGCATCGCGGATCGCCGCCGCCAGCAGCCCACTGGCCACGCCCGCGCGCCGCACGGACGGTGCCACCGCTATGGAGTACAGGCGTGCCACGGACGATCCTTCGCGGCGCAATACCACGCAGGCCCCACCCAATGTCTGTCCCGATCGGACCACCAGCACGCGGGCCGAGGGGCTCAACAACAGACGCACCCAGCTCCTGCGCGAAATCCTGTCGCTGGAGAACGCGGCGTTTTCCAGCTGCTCCAGTGCGGGTAAATCTGCAGGGCCCGCCGTTGCGACGCCCCGCTCATCCGTCGATGGTGGTCGCTTCACGGGCAGTCCCCACGGGGCCGCTGCGCCTTGCGGTCAGACAGCTTCAATGCCACCCACCCCACTCCGATCGGAACCACGAGCACCATCACGGCCAACAACAATGCGATCCAATCAACCATGGCGCAGCAGCTCCTGGCGCATGCCGCACAGGGCGCTGCGCACAAAGCCAGCCTCAATGATTGGGCACCGCTGCGCGCTGCAATGGTTCAGTGGCATGAAACTGCCCCCGCGCAAGACCCGCTGGCCGCGCAGCCAATCTCGAGCTGCGGCAGGCCAGAGGCCAGGCAACGCTTGGCACTCTCCAGGTCGCGCCGCAGGATGTACAAAGTGCCCTTGGCCGTGTGGCGGGGCACGTCGAACGCCAGGCTGTATCCGCGCAGCTGCTGCCCGAGCACGGCCTGCAGCCTCGCGCGCAGGCTCTGCCCATCGGCATACGGCGTGGTGAACGGAACCAGCACCAACCCGGTGGGATCGCCATCACTCTCCCCCAGAGGCAACAGGTAAACCCGGTGCAAGCCCATACGGGGGCAACTCTTCATCAGCATGTTTTCACCACACGGAGCCCCCGGCAGGGGCACTTGTGGCCGGTGTTGAACATGCTGTCAGTCTAGGAAATCCGGCGTAAATCGTTCGTAAAAAATGCGGGGGCGGACATCAAATCGCTGTCAATCCAGCGGGGCTCCCCACGCATGTGCGCGGGTGCGCAGGGCTGGCGCCAGCCCTACACCGCCAGCCGGTATCCCACCCCCGACTCGGTGAGCAGATGGCGGGGCTGCGCGGGGTCGGCCTCCAACTTTTGGCGCAGGTGCCCCATGTAGATGCGCAGGTAGTGGCTCTGGTCCGACCGCATGGGCCCCCACACCTCGCGCAGCAGCTGCTTTTGGGTGATGACCCGACCCGCATTCGCCACCAGCACCATGAGCATGCGGTACTCGGTGGGGGTCAGGTGCACCTCCACACCCGCCTTGCGCACCAGGCGCGCACTGCGGTCCACCTCGACATCGCCGAAATGGAACAGGGGCTCCGCCGCCTCCTGCACCAGCCCGTTGCCGGTGGCGGCGCGGGGCCTGCGCAGGTTGGCCCGCACCCGCGCCAGCAACTCGCCGGTGCCAAAGGGTTTGGTGAGGTAGTCGTCAGCACCCGCGTCGAGTGCCGCGATCTTGTCGGTCTCATCGGTGCGTGCGGACAACACGATGATGGGCACGGCGGACCAGCCCCGCACATCGCGGATCAGCTCCACCCCATCGCCATCGGGCAGCCCCAGGTCCAGCACCAGCAGGTCGGGGTGGCGGGTGCCTGCGGCAGAAAGGCCCTCGCGCAGGGTTCCCGCCTCGTGCACCTGCCAGCCCTCGGCCTCCAGCGCGCTGCGCACAAAGCGCCGGATCTGCGGCTCGTCCTCGATCACCAAAACGGTACGTATCTGCATTGTTTTCTCAAGGGGCAGAAACGCCCCGCTCCATCTCGCTCAAACCGGGGTCGGGCGGCGGCTCGCGCCGCGCCAGGGTCACCGTGAATTCTGCCCCGCCCCCTTCCGCACTGGCGGCAGAGATCGCACCGCCATGCGCTTGGACGACGGCCTTGCAGATCGCCAGCCCCAGACCCACGCCCGGGGTGGCGGATTCCGCCTGGCCCCGGGTGAATTTTTCAAACAGGGTGTGCTCTTTGCCACGCACCGAGGCGGGCAGGCCCGGGCCATGGTCGCGCACCTTCAGCACCAGCATGTTGTCGGTGGTGGATGCTTTCACCACCACCGGCCCCGCGCCGTATTTGGCCGCATTCTCCAGAAGGTTGACCAGCACGCGCTCGATGAGCACAGGGTCGAACTCCACCAGCGGCAGGTCGGCAGGCACCTCGGTGCGCACAGGCATGTCGCCCAGCGCTGGTCGGGCGGCCCGGATGGCAGAGCCGACCACCTCCTCCACCGACTGCCAGTCACGCCGCAGATGGACGCTCTGCCCCGACACATCGCTCTCCAGCCGCGCCATGTCCAGCAGGTTGCTGACCAGCGCATTGAGCTGGTGCGCCTGGCGCACGATGGCCTTGGCCACGGTGTCTGTCTCTTGCGGCGGAGCGACCTGCAACGATTCGGCGAGCGTGATCAGGGCCGTGAGGGGGGTGCGCACATCGTGCGATACCGCTCCCAGCAAGGCATTGCGCAGGCGTTCAGACTCCATGTCCACCACGGCCTGCTGCGCAATGTCCACATAGTGCACACGCTCCAGGGCAATGGCGATCTGCCGGGCCAGGGTGTCGAGCTGTTGGGCCTGCTCGGGGATCAGCAGCCAGCGGGGCTGCGCAGGCTCCAGCGCCAGCACACCACGCACGCGCATGGGGGCCTTCAGCGGCTCATAGCGCCAGGCCTGCGCGGCCAGGGTGTTGGTGGCCAGGCCCGCGCTCTGCCCCTGGCGCAGCGTCCAGTCCGCCACGCTTTTGTCAAAGCCCGGCGGCACATCGTCGGGGTATTCAAGACGGTCCGACGCGTCCAGCGCCACCACCACGGCGCGGCCCCCGAAGTGCCCCTGCACGGCCGCCGCGCCGATCTCGATGACCTGGCTGGTCTCCAGCGCCGCAGACAGCTCGCGCGTCAGCTCAAACAGCGACTGGGCCCGCCGCTCCCGGCTGATCGACACCCCGGCGGCAAACCGCAACCCGGCCGTGAGCTGCCCCACCAGCAGCCCCACGCCCAGCATCACCGCAAAGGTGACGACGTACTGCACATCGCTCACCGCGAACGACAGGCGCGGCGAGACGAAGAAGAAGTCGAACGCCAACACATTCAGCAACGCTGCCATCGCTGCGGGCACGCGCCCAAAACGCATGGCCACCGCGACAACCCCCACCAGGTAGAGCATCACGATGTTGGTGAGCTCCAGTAAACCATGCAGCGGTGTCGCCAGCACCGTGACGGCAATGCTGGCGCCCAGCGCCCACAAAAACCCCTGCCAGCGATAGCGCCCTGCGCCGGGCTCGCCCGCATCCCCGTCATCATCCAGGCCGATGTTGCGGTCCCACAGCGCCCGAGGCAGGCGCCGCGAGCTACCCGCATGCGCTGCCTCGACGATGTCGAGCGAAGGCGCCCGTTCGGCCAACTCGCGCGCAACACCCTTGGAAGTGAAAAGTTTGCGCCAGCCCGCCCGCGCGGCGGGGCGCCCCAGCACCAGGGTGGCGCAGTTCAGATGCAGCGCCTGCGCCGCCAGGGCCGGCGCCACGCGGTCGCCCGTGAGCACGGCCGTCTCGGCACCCAGCTCCTGCGCCAGTTGCAGCACGGCCAGAATCCTGTCGCGCTGGGCTGCGCCCAGGCGCTGCAGCCTTGGCGTCTCCACATAGGCGGCATGCCACTTCACATTGAGCTGCCCCGCCAGGCGGGCGGCTGTGCGCACTGTCTGCGCCGCGTCTTCGTGGGGCCCGACACAGGCCAGGATGCTGCCCGAGGTGTTCCAGGCACTGCCCACGCGGCTGCCGGAAGCGCCCGACTGCTCCACCCGCCAGCCCAGCACATCGTCTTCCACGTGCTCCGCCGTGCGCCGCAGCGCAATCTCCCGCAGGGCTATCAGGTTGCCCTTGCGGAAAAAGCTCTGCGCCGCACGTTCGGCCTGCTGGGGCACGTAGACCTTGCCAGCGCCCAGGCGGGCGATCAGCTCGTCGGGCGTGGCATCGACCAGCACCACTTCGTCGGCGTTGTCCAGAACGGTGTCGGGCACCGTTTCGTGCACACGCACACCGGTGATGGCCCCCACCGTGCCGTTCAGGCTCTCCAGATGCTGCACATTGAGTGCCGTCCACACGTCGATGCCGGCAGCCAGCAGCTCCTGCACATCCTGCCAGCGCTTGGCGTGGCGGGAACCCTGCACGTTGGAATGCGCGAGTTCATCCACCAGCAAGATGGCAGGCTTGCGGGCCAGGGCCGCATCCAGATCGAACTCGGAAAGCGTCCTGCCCCGGTACTCCACCTGCTTCAGGGGCAGCGACTCCAGCCCCTCCAGCAACGCAGCGGTTTCCGCGCGACCATGGGTTTCCACCACGCCGATGAGGATGTCGCGCCCCGCGCGCCGCTCGCGCTGCGCGGCACTGAGCATGGCCCAGGTCTTGCCGACCCCGGCATTGGCACCGAAGTAGATGCGCAGCCTGCCCCGCTGGGTCTGCTCTTCCTGGGCGCGCAGTTGCGCAATCAAAGCATCGGGGTCGGGGCGCTGGATGTCAGTCATGCATCAACAAGTATCGGTGCCAAAAGTCAGAGCATGTCACGCATGTCAGCGCAAGCCGTCGAGCGCCAGGTTCAGCGCCAGCACGTTCACCCGGGGTTCGCCCAGCAGCCCCCACAGCGGCTGCTCCGCGTGCTTGCCAATCACGGCATTCACGCTGGCCACCGGCAGGCTGCGAGCCCGCGCCACGCGCCCTGCCTGGTACTGCGCCGCAGCCAGGCTGATGTGGGGGTCCAGGCCACTGGCCGAGGCCGTGACCAGATCCACCGGCACGGGGGCCGTGTTGCCGGGGTCGGCCGCGCGCAGGGCTTGTACGCGCGCCTTCACGGCATCGGTCAGCGCCGGATTGAGCGGCCCCTGGTTGGAACCGCTGGACGCCGCCGCGTTGTACGGCATGGGTGCCGTGGCCGATGGGCGGCCCCAGAAATGCCCGGGGTCTGAAAAGTTCTGGCCGATCAGCGACGAACCGACGGTCTGGCCATTGCGCTGCACCAGGCTGCCCGCTGCCTGCTGGGGGAACACCGCCTGGGCGGCGCCCGTCACCGCCAGCGGATAGAGCAGCCCGGTCAGCACGCTCAACAAGGCAAACAGCACCAGCGCGGGGCGAAGAATGTTTTTCATCAGAATCTCCTCAGATCAGCCCGACGGCCACCAGTATCCAGTCAATCAGCTTGATGCCCACAAACGGCACCAAGAGCCCGCCCAGCCCATAGATGGCCAGGTTGCGACGCAGCAGCGCCGCCGCACCCACCGGGCGGTAGCGCACGCCGCGCAGTGCCAGGGGAATCAGGAACACGATCACCAGCGCATTGAAGATCACGGCCGACAGGATGGCGGACGACGGACTTGCCAGCTGCATGACGTTGAGCGCGGACAGCTGCGGGTAGGTGGACACGAAGATGGCCGGCACGATGGCGAAGTATTTCGCCACATCGTTCGCGATGGAAAAGGTGGTGAGCGAGCCGCGTGTCATCAAGAGCGCCTTGCCGGTCTCCACCACTTCCAGCAGCTTGGTGGGGTTGGAGTCCAGGTCCACCATGTTGCCCGCCTCCTTGGCGGCCTGCGTGCCGCTGCCCATGGCCACGGCCACGTCGGCCTGGGCCAGCGCGGGGGCGTCGTTGGTGCCGTCGCCGGTCATGGCGACCAGGCGGCCTTCGGCCTGGTACTTGCGGATCAGCTCCAGCTTGTCTTCGGGCGTGGCTTCGGCCAGGAAGTCGTCCACCCCCGCCTCGGCCGCGATGGCCGCTGCCGTGAGCTTGTTGTCGCCGGTGATCATCACGGTCTTGATGCCCATGCGGCGCAGCTCGATGAAGCGCTCCTTGATGCCCGCCTTGACGATGTCCTTGAGCTCGACGATGCCCAGCACATGGCTGCCCTCGGCCACCGCCAGGGGCGTGCTGCCGCGCAGGGCCACCTGGTCGGCAGCGCTCATGACATCCTGGGGCATCTTGCCGCCCAGGGCTTCCACATGCTTGGCCAGTGCCAGCACGGCCCCCTTGCGCAGCATGGTGAGAGCAGATTCCGGCTGCCCCTCGGCTGCGGGCAGGTCCACGCCGCTCATGCGGGTCTGGGCTGTGAAGGGCACCAGCGTGACGCCCTGCGGGTTCTGTCCATCCACGCCAGCGCGGCGGGCCAGCTCCACAATGCTGCGGCCTTCCGGCGTTTCATCTGCCAGCGACGCCAGCAAGGCGGCGCGCGCAAGGCGCTCCTTGGACACACCCGGCGCAGGCAGAAATGCGCTGGCCTGGCGGTTGCCGTGGGTGATGGTGCCGGTCTTGTCCAGCAGCAGCACGTCCACGTCGCCTGCGGCCTCCACGGCCCGGCCCGAGGTGGCGATCACATTGGCCTGCATCATGCGGCTCATGCCAGCCACCCCCACGGCGGACAGCAGGCCGCCAATGGTGGTGGGGATCAGGCACACCAGCAGGGCCACCAGCGCGGTCAGCGAAACCACAGTGCCCGCGCCCGACGCCTGCACGCTGAAGATCGAAAACGGCAGCAGGGTCACGGTAACGACCAGGAACACGATGGTCAGCGCCACGAGCAAAATGGTCAGCGCGATCTCGTTGGGCGTCTTCTGGCGCTTGGCGGCTTCCACCATGCCGATCATGCGGTCGAGGAACGACTCGCCCGGGTTCACCGCCACGCGCACCACCAGCCAGTCGGACAACACCCGGGTGCCGCCGGTCACGGCAGAAAAATCGCCACCGGACTCACGCACCACGGGGGCCGATTCGCCGGTGATGGCGCTCTCGTCCACCGAGGCCACGCCCTCGATCACCTCGCCGTCCAGCGGGATCACATCGCCAGCCTCCACCAGCACCACGTCGCCCCGGCGCAGGTTGGTGGCCAGCTCGGGCAAGAACGCAGCACCGTGCACAGGCTCCTTGAGCTTCTTGGCCCAGGTTTCCTTGCGCAGCCCGCGCAGCGAGGCGGCTTGCGCCTTGCTGCGCCCTTCCGCCAGCGCTTCGGCAAAATTGGCAAACAGCACGGTGAACCACAGCCAGACCGTGATGGCCAGCACGAACGCCGGGCGCATGCTCGCATCCTCAGGCGCATTGAGTGCATGCAGCCACAGCAGCGTGGTGAAGATGCTGCCGATGTACACGATGAACATCACCGGGTTGCGCCACTGCACCAACGGACTGAGCTTGGCCAGCGCGCCCCAGAGCGCGGTCTTGATCAACGCTGCATCCAGCAGCGAAACGGAAGAAGTTTTTTTCTTGGTCATTGCCATACCTCACTGAACCCGGAGCATCAGGTGCTCCACCATCGGACCCAGGGCCAGGGAGGGCACGTAATTGAGAAGACCCACCAGCAGCACGGTGCCGATCAGCAGCGTGACAAACAAGGGACCGTGTGTGGGCATGGTGCCCGCCGTGACTGGCAAGCGCTTCTTGGCCGCCAGCGAACCCGCAATGGCCAGCACCGGCACGATCACGCCGAAACGGCCCAGCCACATCGCGAGCCCCAGCAGCACGTTGTAGAACGGCGTGTTGGCCGACAGGCCCGCAAAGGCGCTGCCGTTGTTGTTGGCGGCAGACGTCAGCGCATACAGAATTTCAGAGAACCCATGCGCACCCGGGTTGGCGATGCCCGCCCTGCCCGCGTCCGTGGCCACGGCAATCGCCGTGCCCACCAGCACCAGAATGGGCGTGACCAGGATGGCCGCCGAGGTGAGCTTCATCTCACGCACCTCGATCTTCTTGCCCAGGTACTCCGGCGTGCGGCCAATCATGAGGCCCGCCATGAAGACGGCGAGGATGGCAAACACCAGCATGCCGTAGAGACCCGTGCCCACGCCACCAAACACCACTTCGCCCAGCTGCATCAGCACCAGCGGCACCATGCCGCCCAGGGGCGTGAAGGAGTCGTGCATGGCGTTCACGGCACCGCATGAGGCGGCAGTGGTCACGGCAGCGAACAGTGCCGACGCATTGATGCCGAACCGCACCTCCTTGCCTTCCATGTTGCCGCCCGCTTGCAGGGCGCTGGCGGTTTGCTCCACGCCCAGCCCCACCCATTGCGGATTGCCGACTTTCTCGGCGGAAACCACAGCGATCACGGCCACCACGAACATCACCGTCATGGCCGCCAGGATCGCAAACCCCTGGCGCTGGTCGCCCACAACGCGGCCAAACGCAAAACACAGCGCGGCGGGAATCAGGAAAATCGCCAGCATCTGCACGAAGTTGGTCAGGGCCGTCGGGTTCTCATAGGGATGGGCGGAGTTGGCATTGAAAAAGCCACCGCCGTTGGTGCCCAGCATCTTGATGGCTTCCTGGGATGCCACCGGGCCCATGGCCAGGGTCTGGGTGTTGCTTGTCCTGGCTTCCATCACTGGCGCGCCATCGCTGCCCACCACCGGCTGGCCCGATGCGTCGAGCTTGGGCACTTCATAGGACGTTGTCTCCAGCGTCGCCACATCCTTGTAGGCGTCAAAGTTCTGGATCACGCCCTGCCCGACCAGCACGATGGAAATCACGAACGCGATGGGCATCAGCACCCAGGCCGTGATGCGCGTGACATCGGCCCAGAAGTTGCCCACAAAGCCTTGGCCATCGGTGCTGCGCGCTGCAAAGCCGCGCGCCAGCGCAAACGCCACGGCGATGCCGGTGGCCGCCGAGAAGAAGTTCTGCACCGACAGGCCCAGCATCTGCGTGAGGTAGCTCATGGTGGACTCGCCGCCATAGCCCTGCCAGTTGGTGTTGGAGACAAAGCTGATGGCGGTGTTGAACGAAGAATCGCCCGACACTGCGGCCATGCCCTGCGGATTGAGCGGCAGCAGGTGCTGCAAACGCTGCAGGCCATACACCGCAAAAGCGCCGATGGCATTGAAAGCCAGCAGCGCCAGCGCATAGCTGCGCCAGTGCATCATCTGTTCCGGCGCGACCCCGGCCAGTTGGTACAAAGGTTTTTCGATGGCATGCATCCACCTTGGCAGGCGGCCATCACAGACTGCAGCCAGCCATTTGCCGAGCGGCCACGCCAGCACGCCCAGCACGATCAGGAAGAGCCCCAGCAGGCTCCAGGCAGAGGTATCCATCTCAGAACTCCTCCGCGCAGATCAGCGCAAAGACCAGGTAGGCCAGCAGCACCAAGGCCACGATGGCGCCAAAGCCGTAGAGCATTTCCATGCCGATCATGAACGCTCCCCCTTGGCCGGGCCGAACTTGCCCAGCAAAACCACGGCCTCAGCCATGACCACCCACAACGCCGCCAGCGCGGCAATCCATAACACGTCCATCGACAACTCCTGCATCAAAACGTATGTTTGATTCTCAGAAGGTGGCCGTAAAAAGTGTGCACAGGTTATGGAGCGCGCCGTAAAAATGGCGTAAAAATGCCTGCCCGGTCGGCGGATCGCAGACGGGTCTACAACCAGCCCGCCTTGCGAAAGCGGTAGTACAGATAGCCACAGGTGCTGGCGATGAGCGCGAGCGCAGCCGCGTAGCCATAGCGCCATTTCAGCTCGGGCATGCTGTCAAAGTTCATGCCCCAGATGCCCGCAAACGCCGTGCACACGGCAAACAGGCTGGCCCATGCGGCCAGGCGCTTGACGACCTCTCCGTCCTCGATGGTGACCATGGAGAGGTTGACGTGGATGGCGGTGCCGATCGTGTCGCGAATGGAATCTATCGAGGTGTTGATCCGGCTCAGGTGGTCCACCACGTCACGAAAGTACTCCTGCGAGCCCATGCAGATCTGCGGAACACGCCCGCCATGCAGCTTGGCCGCCCCTTCCAGCAACGGGGCCACCGCATGCTTGAGCACCGTGAGGCGCTGTTTGAGTTCGTACAGCCGCCGGATGCTGGCTCGCGCAGCGCCCTGCGTAAAGATCTGCTGCTCGATGGTTTCCAGCTCCACCTCCAGCGCATCGATGACCGGGAAATAGCGGTCCACCACCGCATCCATGAGTGCGTACAGCACGAAGCCCGGCCCATTGCGCAACAGCTCGGGTTCCTGCTCGCAGCGCGCACGCACATCCACAAATCCACGTGGACTGCGGTTGCGCACCGACACCACATAGTTCTTGCCAACAAAGACATTGAGCTCACCAGGCCGTGACACCGGATCGGCAGCACCGCTGGATTCGAGCAAGTGCAGCACCACGAAGAGAGAGGACGCGTACTCCTCGACCTTGGGCCGCTGATGACCATGCCGGGCATCTTCTACCGCCAGTGGGTGCAGGCCGAACTCGGCCTGCAGTTCATCCAGCTCCTGCGGGGTCGCATCCTGCAGTGCCACCCACACGAAACACCCTGGCAGCGAAACGTGCTCGCTGATCTCGCTGACAGGGATGTCGGCCAGCTTGGTGCCGTCCTCGTACACAACACAATTGATCAACACCGCAGCACCCCTTGCAACACTGAAATGGAAGATGCAAGCAATCTTGCCATTGCCACAACGCCCCAGATCCACGGGCTTGCGCAAGATTTACGGCATGGGCTGCAATTTTTGCGAACTTTATACGCGGGCTTTTCTACGCTTGCGCTCTTGTCTTTTTCTCCACAATTGTTGCCATGAATCCCGCCTCTCACAAAGTACTCGCCGTCGCCCTGCTGGCCGCGCTCCCCATGCTGGCCAGCGCCCAGCTCACCGGCAACGTCAGCCTGACCACCAACTACAAGTTCCGTGGCCAGGACCAGGACGCCTCCAAGGCCAAGGC